>JBDTVE010000066.1:0-16613 GCA_040007355.1 Bacteroidota bacterium
GGTGAACGACGATCTTCATTTCGCCATGATGAGTCACGCTGATGAGTCAGCACTTCATTATTTGATCAGTTCGTAATTTCATTTGCAACAACGACGATCGGGTGGGTTGCCTTTCAAGGGCGGCTCACCCTCTTCATCAAATTACTCCTGTCCGGTCCGGTTTTATTCTTTAAACGGAACCGAAATTAATGGATATTGCAGGTTTCAGAAGCCAGGGCGCGCATTTCTTTATAATGACAAATAAATACACCGTCGACTGTTTTTTTAGCAGCTCCCTGCATGGCTGCCGCCACTTGCTTTGCATCAATTGCCTTGTATTTGGACAGGCAGTCGGGCAGCAAATGCGATATAAGCCGCATGATTGGTTGAAACGCCGATTCCAGCACACGCGTTTCCTTTCTTTTTCCAAGCAATTGAGCGGGCCGCATGATGTAGAGGGCCTTAAACGACTGTTGCATTACGCCGGCCTCTGTTTCACCTTTTAGCTTCAGGTAAAAATTTCTGCTGGCGGTATTTGCCCCAACGGCCGAAACCAGCAAAAATTTCGCGATACCCTGCGCTGCACACCAGGCAGCCGCTTTTACCGGTATGTCAAAATCTATTTTGCGATAGGCCAGTTTATCGCCTTTTACTTTCTGTTGGGTGGTGCCAATGCAGCAGAATAAAACTTCGGCGGGGGTAAGGGCGTTTTTAAACTGCTCTTCGTTTTCAAAATCAACCAGCACTTCCTCCAGCCGTTTGTTTTTTATGCCGGTGCTTCTTCTGGAAATCAATTTAATCTGCGTAAATATCGGGTCTTGCAGCAGGTTCTCTAACAATAAGCCGCCAATTAAACCGGTAGCGCCCACCAGTATTGCTCTCATATTTTATGTATTTTGCCACTTGAAGAATGACCCATGCAAATTCAGGAAAATAGTTCACTTAAGAAGTTTAATACTTTTGGGATCGATGCCAGCGCCCGGTATTTTGCCAATTTTTCATCATGGCAGGAACTGGAGGAACTGGCATACCGGGCGTCTAAATACCCTGGGCACCAGGCCCCATTGATATTGGGTGGCGGTAGTAATATCTTGTTTACCCGCGATTTTACCGGTCTGGTACTGAAAAACGAAATCAAAGGGATTAAAAAAATCGGTGAAGACGAGACTTTTATATACGTAGAAGCCGGGGCGGGGGAGAACTGGCACCGGTTTGTGTTGCATTGCATAGACCAGCATTGGGCCGGGCTTGAAAATCTGTCGCTGATACCGGGTAATACCGGCGCCAGCCCCCTGCAGAATATTGGCGCCTATGGCGTTGAACTAAAAGACGTGTTCCAAGAGTTGCAGGCCTTTCACCTACGCGATAAAACCATAGAGAAATTTACCCTGAAAGATTGCCGGTTTGGTTACCGGGAAAGCATTTTTAAGGGGAAATACAAAGGCCAGTTTGCCATACTAACGGTTAGCTTTAGGCTGCGTAAAAAACCGCTGTTCAATATCAGCTACGGCGCTATTGAACAGGAACTGGAGAAAAAAGGGATAAAAGAACTTTCCATCAAAGCAATCTCGGATGCCGTAATAAGTATTCGTTCTTTTAAACTCCCCGATCCGGCCATAACCGGCAATGCAGGAAGTTTTTTTAAAAACCCGCAGGTGGAGCAGGCCACTTTCCGGTTGCTGAAAGACCAATTTCCTTCTATTGTCGCCTACCCGCTTGAAGACGGTTCGGTGAAGCTGGCCGCGGGCTGGCTGATTGAACAATGCGGTTGGAAGGGCTATCGCCGGGGCGATGCCGGCTGCCACGAAAAACAGGCGCTTGTGCTGGTCAATTACGGCCATGCCAGTGGTCGCCAGATATATGATCTCAGCACAGCGATCCTGGAAAGCGTACAAGAAAAATTTGGCGTCTTGCTAGAGCGGGAAGTAAATATTATCTGATGCAATTGCGGTTAATGCTCGGTGAAAGACATTGGCATGCGGGCGGGGTGAAGTTTGCTGAATAGGGTGAGCTGCCCGAAGAAAGGGCGACCCACCTGTTCGTCGTCGATGCCAATGAAGAACTTAATAATGAGGCTTCACACGCATTGCGAATGAAATGAAGTAATCTGTTGACCGATTTGTGCGGGCAGAGGCTGATATTGCTTCGGCTGCACCTCGGAATGACGAACGCAAGGTGGATCGAATTTATTTGGCCGGTTTTACACTTCCCCAGTTTTCACCTCTTTTTATACGCAGGATCTGGGTGTCCGTTATCTTAAATTTCTTTACCAGCGATTTGATCTGTTTTCCTTCTTTGAGCAGTTTTTTCAGCTCGCTCACCTTTTCCACGGTCAGCTTGGCGCCGCGCGGATGATCTTTATATAGCGTGACCCGATCCCTTTTTTCCGCAATCACATAAGGGCTGGATTGCTGGTGACGGTAATTTTCCTCGGGTGTCATCCATTTCAGGTTGCTGGCTTTATTATTGAGTTTGTTGTAATCGAGATGACCCACCACGGTATGTTTGGGCGATTTTGGTTTACAGAAATATTCGGCAACCAACCGGTGAATCAACGAATGATAATGCATGGTCCGGTTCTTTATATCCTGCTGCCGGGCCTTTTTTAAAACCGCCCGCATATTCTTTATAGTAGCTGTATTTTCGCTGATTTGAGCTTTTACTTTTTTGGCGGCCGGGCCGGTAATTTTTTTGGCCGACAAGGCATTTTTCCACCCGTTTACCTTAGCCTGAAGATCCAGTATCTGCTGGTGTTTTGCCTCCAGACCCTCCCTGGTCTTTTTGTCCTTCGGTTTATATAGTTTCAGCCGGATAATGCGGTACCCGTTGATGGTTGAGCCTTGCAGGATCTCACCGTCTGAAAACTTATTATAGGCTTTCAGCTGACCCATATCCGACACCTGTAACTGGTAGTCGTTGGTAAACTTAAAATCAAATAATATTACTTTCCATTTTTCTCCCTTATACTTTGTAGCCATGTGTGTATTTAAAGTTGTAAAACTGATGAAAAACTTTTTTACATGATATCCGGGACAAGGTTTAGCGATTTATAGCCGGGCGATAAGGTTGAATGGCCGTTAACGAGATCAAATATAAGGGTTTTCCTTTAGTAGCACCTATCCCGCGTGAAGTAAATTAGAAACTTTAGCCTGCAATTTAAATTCAATATTGTTCTCAAACAAATCAATTGCAGTCCGGCCCCCCAGGGTCCGCAAACCAGCGCCTTGGCCTTTACCCGGTATTTTTCCCGGGTACTGCGCCTCGGGGGAATTTTTCTCATGCCCGGTAAAACCGATTAGCCGGGTATTGTTTTTAGCGTTTCAGTTGCCTGAATGCGTCCGGCAGGTGCATTGAAATGTCCGCGGCCACCATCACTTCTTCCGTTAAACGGCCGGCGGCATAATCGCCTGCAAGGCCATGCAGGTACACCCCCAGCAACGCTGCCTGTTCGGGCGGGTAATGCTGTGCCAGCAAAGAAGTGAGTATGCCGGTCAGCACATCGCCACTGCCGCCCGTTGCCATACCGGGGTTGCCGGTACAGTTAAAAAAACAATTGCCGCCAGGCATGGCCACCAAGGTACGATGACCTTTTAAAACGATAATCAATTGTAACTCCTTTGCTTTTTGCTGTGCCAGGCGCATCCTTGCAAAGTCATCCCTGCTATCGCCAAACAACCGATCAAATTCGGCAGGGTGGGGCGTCAATATCGAAAACGGTGCAATGATATTCAGCAGGTGATGGTGTTCCGACAAAATATTCAACGCATCGGCGTCTATCACGGCCGGCTTTTTAAAGGAGTCGAAAAACGTTTTCAGCAGTTGGGCATGATCGTGATACCGGCCTATGCCCGGACCAATACCCACTGCATCGTATTTGTCCATACCTGATAAACGTTCTATATGATTGGTGCCCTTTTCTGTTTTGGCCATGGCTTCGGGCGCCGCTACCTGAATAATGGTGTAACCGCAGGCGGGAATATGACAGGTGAGCTTACCTACCCCGGTGCGCAGACACGCATTTGCAGCAAGGGTGGCAGCACCCATAAAACCATGACTGCCAGCTACCAGGGCGGCATGACCGAAAGTTCCCTTGTGGCTGAACCGGGGCCTGGGGCGGTACATGGACTTGATAATTTCTTCTTCCACCAGCAATGCATCGTAACTGATATCCGACAGATAACCGGGCAGCAAACCAATATCAAGTACCTGCACCAGACCGGTAAACAACTCATTTTCGGCCATCATAAAGGCCATCTTCAGGCATTGAAAACTGAGGGTATGCATGGCTTTTACCACCTGAAAATCTCTGGAGGAACTGTCGGCCAGCAAACCGCTGGGTATATCAATGGCGATAACCCGGTTGGGAAATAAATTGATATGTTCCACCAGCGCCGAGGGCAAGCCTTTCAGAGGTCTGTTCAGACCAGTGCCAAACAAGGCGTCAATCACAATATGATTCCGTGGTATGACGGGGAAATGATCGGCCGACTGAATGTAAAAAATAGCAGCATCGGTTTGGTGCAGTCGGGAGAGATTAGCCTGGAAATCGGTCGTACCCTGTTGCCCCATTTCAATAATAAAGACATTTACTTTTATTCCTTTGACGGCCAGCATCCGGGCAATGGCTAGTCCATCGCCCCCATTATTTCCCTTGCCACAGAAGAAATGAAATGGCTGTTGCCGGTAGCCGTTTTGCAGCAGCCACTGAAAACAGCGGGTGGCGGCAATCTCCATTAGATCAACTGAGCTGATGGGTTTATTGCGCATAGTATACAGGTCCCAGTCATGTATTTGCCTGGCGGAAAGAATTAGCATGGATTGAAGGTAAAGAAGGAATGTGAAAATGGAAAATTGACGGCAACGTCATTTTTTTTTGTCGATACAGGAAAACCAGCGCGATACCCCCCGGAAAGTTTTGTTTTGAAAACCGGTTTTTACCTTCGCCGGCGCTTTGCATGGTGCTTTACATGGATGCGGTCGCCCCCGCCGCTGGAGGGATTTTCCACTTCCTCGCTACTGCTGCTATGTTGCATATAATTGCCAAACAGGTCTGCCAGGTATTTGCTGGAATATATCCGGCGGTTAAATTTATTACCCAGCACAATAATGGTTGCTTTTTCATCCACCAGGCGGATGAAGGCGGTATTATTTCCATGCCACCAACCGTTGTGGTAAAGCAGTTTTTTGCCATTGTCCAGAAAGGTCATACGCCAGCCCAGCCCGTAATTGCGCTTACCCTGTTTTTCAAAGCTATAGCCGGCAAAAGCAGAATCCAGGGTGGCCTGTTTAAACAGGCGGCCTGCATAGAGACCCTGGTCCCATTTCAGCATGTCTCTAACGGTGCTGTACACGTTTTTATCGCCGTACACTGCATCCAGGAATTCCATCCTGAATGGCCGGTTATTGTATTCAAAAGAAAGCATGGCGCGGGCCGTATCCTTTAAGGAGAAAACATAGGTATCGCGCATGTTTAGGGGGTCAAAAAAAGTTTGTTTGAGAAAACTGGCGTAGGTCTGGCCGGATACTTTCTCTATGATCAGCGCCAGTAATGCAAAGTTGGTATTGCAATAGCTGAAATGCCTACCCGAAGGGAACTCAAGCGGTGGCTTCATCAGGTAGAGCGAGGTGAGTACATCTACATTATTGACCATTTTAGTTTTATCCCAACCGTTCAGATCCAGGTAATGTACATAGTTGGGCAGACCGCTCCGGTGGCTCAGCAGCATTTTGATGGTAATATCCCGGTAGGGGAAATTTGGAAAATATTTGCCAAGGGTATCCTCAATGCTTAACCGGCCTTCTTCCCATAGCTTTAACACGGCCATGGCCGTAAAGGTCTTGGATACCGAGGCCAGGTGAAAGGCATCGTTCATCCCCAGGGAATCTTTTTTAATAGCCGGGTTTACAAAACCCACATATTTCTCATATACAATATTGCCGTCCTTGGCCACCAAGATACTGCCGTTAAACGCCCCTCTTCTTAATAATAAGGAATCAAAAAAGCTTGCGCAGGCATTGTGGTAATAACGGAATTTTTCTTTTGAGAGGGCCGACGGTGCAGGCGCATGAAAGGTAGTTGAGTCATTGCCAACAGCCACCTGTTTTTGCGGATGCTGGTTACAGGAAAAAAAAGACAGGACTGCCAAGGCAGGTATGACGGTTTTTAAAAGGAACATGTTGAACTGGTTAGTAAAGTGCTGTACACAAAGATAATGCTATAGTTCTATAAGAATGCTAACATCCGTTTTTTATTGTATGATGTTAATAAAGGATATTTGCGGTTTAACAGAAGATTTTATTCATGGCAACAGAAAAAAAGACAACCAGCTATCCAAAAGAGAAAATCAATATCCTTTTTTTAGAAAACATCAGTGACGCGGCCGTAAAACAATTTAAAGATGCAGGTTATTCTTCGGTAAGAAAATTGGGGGGTGCTCTTTCCGAGGAGCAGTTAATGAAAGAAGTAAAAGACGTGCACCTGCTGGGCATACGCTCCAAGACAAAAATTACAAAGAATGTACTGGATGCTGCTGTCAAACTGCAGGCCATCGGATGTTTTTGTATTGGCGTTAACCAGGTTGATCTAAAAAACGCCCGGCAAAACGGCGTGGTTGTTTTTAACGCTCCCTACAGCAATACCCGCTCGGTGGCGGAGCTGGTGATAGGTCTTTCCATTATGCTTATCCGGAAAATACCCGATAAGAATACGGCGGCTCACCAGGGTATCTGGAAAAAAGATTCGAAAGGAAGTTATGAATTGCGTGGAAAGACCCTTGGTATCATCGGGTATGGCAATATCGGGTCGCAGGTAAGTGTGCTGGCGGAAAGCCTGGGCATGAAAGTGATTTTTTACGATACGATAACCAAACTTCCACTGGGCAATGCGGTGGCAAAGAAAAGCCTGAAAGACTTACTTGCCCAAAGCGATATTGTAACACTGCATGTACCGGAGACAGCGCAGACAAAAAACATGATCAACAAAACCAATATCAAAAATTTTAAAAAGGGTGCCATCCTGCTGAATTATGCCAGGGGCGAAGTAGTGGAACTGGATACCCTGGCCAAAGCGTTGAAGGAAGAACAGCTTTCCGGCGCGGCCATTGATGTATATCCCTGGGAACCAGAGAAGAACGGCGACCTTTTTCAGACACCGCTGCAGAACCTTCCCAATGTAATCCTTACACCCCATATTGGCGGGTCAACCGAAGAAGCCCAAATGAATATTGGCGAGGACGTGAGCAATAAATTATTTCAATACCTTGAAATGGGCAGCAGCACCGGTTCCCATACCATACCTTCCTTAAGCCTGCCACCGATGGAAGGTACGCACCGCATCCTGCACATTCATAAAAATGTGCCGGGGGTCTTGTCGGCCATCAACACCACGCTCTCACAACATCATATTAATATATTATCGCAATATTTAAAAACCAATGATGAAGTGGGCTACGTAGTGCTGGATGTAGATAAAAAACTATCGGCCCAGGCCCTCCAACTGCTCAAAGAATTAAAGGAAACAATTAAGGTAAGGTTGTTGTACTAAGCGGCGTACTGTTTTAACAGTCTATTCCTGTTTGCCGGGCCGGGCTTTCGCCGTTACCTTATATCTTCGTGCTATGAATGAGACAATAAAAAGCGCGGAAGCTGCGCTGGCTGTTTCGCCCGATAATGTTCCCCTGCGGCTGCACCTGGCCGAACTCATGCTGGCCGAAAAAATGTATGCGGAGGCCGGTCTTCATTTTGCCGAAGTGCTCCAGAAAAGTTATGGCAATACAAAGGCGCAAACGGGTCTGGCCAGTTGTTATTACCATACCGGTAAATTTTCGGCAGCCATTGTTATTTACGAACAATTGCAGCACCAGCTGGCACCCGGTGATACTATCCTTTTTGTAAAATGTCTTATAAGGGAGAACTCACTCAAAGAAGCAGCTGGCGTTTACCAGAAAATCATTGCTACCAACCCATCTTTTAAGGATCCAGAGATTGATGGTTATCTGCGCACGCCCTCGTATCCAGAGCCAGTCGCAGAAGAAGAAAGTTTTACCGGTGATGATCAGCCGATGTTTATGGAGAAGCCGAATATAAAATTCTCAGACGTGGGCGGTATGCAGCGCATCAAAAATGAAATCAGTTTAAAGATCATACAGCCTTTAAAAAATCCCGCGTTATACAAGGCATTTGGAAAAAAGATTGGAGGCGGTATCTTGCTGTATGGGCCGCCAGGTTGCGGTAAAACTTTTATAGCCAAGGCTGCAGCAGGTGAAATAGATGCCAAATTCATCAATATCGGGCTGCACGATATCCTGGACATGTGGATTGGCAACAGTGAAAAAAACCTGCACGAAATTTTTGAACTGGCCAGACACCACGCCCCCTGTGTACTGTTTTTTGATGAAGTAGACGCCATGGGCGCCAGTCGCAGCGATCTGAAACAATCCGCCATGCGGCATGTCATCAACCAATTCCTGGCGGAAATGGACGGCGTGGGCGCCAGCAATGAAGGGGTTTTGATACTGGCTGCCACCAATGCGCCCTGGAGTGTGGATGCCGCGTTCAGAAGACCGGGCAGGTTCGATCGGGTCATATTTGTAGAACCACCCGATGAGAAAAGCAGGGAAGAGATTTTGAAATCCGTGCTGACCGGCAAACCAGCAGATGATATCGACCTCAAAAAACTGGCACAGGCAACGCCTGAATATTCGGGCGCGGATCTAAATGCCCTGGTAGATATTGCAACCGAGGAAAAACTGCAAGCATCCATGGATACTGGCAGTATACAACCCCTTAACACAAAAGACCTGCTCAAAGCAGCACGGCAGCACCGGCCCACCACGGCGGAATGGTTTGCTACCGCCCGCAACTATGCGCTCTATGCCAACGAGTCTGGATTATACGACGATATTTTGAAATACATGAAAATTAAGAAGTAGTCGGCGCTGTGAAACGGATCAACTCATTACAAACGTTCAATTCCCTGTGCTTTCATGAATATCATTCTAGACCAGGCAAAACTTTTACTGGACCAGGGCAGACCAAAAGATGCAGAGTCAAAAATAAAACAGTTCCTGCAGCTGGAGCCCGATAACGATTACGCATTGTCGTTGCTGGCCAGGTGCCTCTATGTCCGGAAAGAATTGGACGAGGGCATTGCTGTTATCCAGCATGCGATCCGCCTGGCGCCTACAGAAAGTTTTTATTTTTACCTGCATGCCTTTGGTCATTACCAACAGGGGCATGTCTTTCTGGCCAGTGACAACCTGCAAACGGCCATCCGGCTGGACCCCTATCAGGCAGAGTACTATGGCCTGCTGGCTTATGTGCTGCTGACGGAAAAAAAGTTCAAAGAAGCGCTTGAAAAGGCCAATGAGGGCCTTGCCATAGAAGCCCATAATATAACCTGCCTGAACGGGCGGGCCATGGCGCTCAATAAACTGAAAATGACCGGGGAGGCGATTGCCACTATGAAGGATGCCCTGGCACAGGACCCCGATAACGAATTTACCCATACCAGTATTGGCTGGAACCTGCTGGAGCGCGGCCGTCATCGCGAAGCAGCTGGCCATTTCCGTGAGGCACTGCGGATAGACCCCGTTCTGTCTAATGCGCAAAGCGGACTAAAAGAAGCACTGAAATCTAGGATTCCGCCTTATAAATGGCTGTTGCAGTATTCTTTCTGGGTAAACAACCAGGGAAAGCGGCTTAAACAGGCCATGCCCATATTATTATACATCGTATTCCGTTTATTGATGCTGGTTTTCCGCCAAAACAGCGCCACGGCCGGGCTGGCCTGGGTGGTGGCAGGTATTTATTTATTGTTTGTTATCGGCAGCTGGACCATGGGCGCGATCGCAAATTTTTTCCTGCTTTTTCATCGCGATGGCAAATATGCCCTCACCAATACTGAAAAATACTCAGCGATAGGAGTGGTAAGCGCCGTGCTTACCGGATTTATGCTGCTGGCAGTAGCGGTATGTACGCCCATTGCCCAGGGAACAGCCTACGAGGATGCATTTTTTGCTTCGGGCCTGGTTTGTCTCTCTCTGGCTTTGCCCCTGGGGGAAATAGATTACCCAATTCATTTCACAATGGAAAACAAAAGAAACTTTTTTTCCGTATTGTTGGTAACCACCGGGCTGTTTTCACTGCTATTTGCCGTGTTTTTTCCGGCACAGGCGTTGCTGGTAATGGCCGTATACGGGGTGGGCTTCCTGATCTACAACTGGTCGGGGATACTCCGTTACTAAGCAAATTTATTAAACTTTCAATAATTATTGAAAATTTAGTAAATTTGTGCTAAATCAACAGTATGAAAGTAGTTATAGTTGGAGGTGGATTTGGCGGGCTGCGGTTGGCCAGGAAATTGAACAACAGGCCGGGTTTTGAGATAACATTGTTGGACAGGTTTAACTATCACCAGTTTCAGCCGCTTTTTTACCAGGTGGCCACAGCCGGACTGGATGCGAGCAATATTTCTTTTCCCTTGCGGAAAGCATTTCATAAAAGTAAGAATGTACGCATCCGGCTGAGCCAGTTGCTTGAGGTAGTGGCGGGGGAGAACAAAATCATTACCGATAACGGCGAATTAAGTTATGATGCGCTGGTGATTGCCACCGGTGCCGGCACTAATTTTTTCGGGAATGCGCAGTTGGAGGAGAATGCTTTTCCCATGAAATCAACCATGGAAGCGCTGCAGTTGCGCAATCACCTGATCCAGAATTTTGAAAATGCCAGCATTGCTACCGACCCGGTTTCCAAACAAAGCCTTTTAACAGTGGTAGTGGTGGGCGGCGGTCCAACCGGAGTAGAGGTATCCGGTGCCATTGCCGATATGCGTTCCTATGTGCTGCCAAAAGATTATCCCGAACTGGATTTTAAACAAATGAAGATATACCTGCTGGAAGGTTCGCCCAAAACCCTAGGCAACATGTCTGAACAATCCTCACAACAATCCAGGAAATACCTGGAGCGACTGGGCGTAGAGGTTATAACCGGCACCGTGGTGAAAGGCTATGATGGCAGTCAGGTTACACTTAATAATGGCAATACCATTGATACCCGAACGGTTATTTGGGCCGCGGGCATCCGGGGTAATATACCAGCCGGCATTCAACCCGATCTGATAGCCCGGGGCAATCGTATTAAAACAGACCGCCACAACCTGGTAATGGGTACCAGTAATATTTTTGCCATTGGCGATGTGGCGTATATGGAAACGCCGTTATACCCCCTTGGCCACCCGCAGGTAGCGCAGATAGCCATACAACAGGCCGATACGTTGGCGAAAAACCTGCAGGAGATAGAAAGCAAATCGGCCCCGCGCCATGAGTTTGAATACTACGACAAAGGCTCTATGGCCACCGTAGGCCGCAACCTGGCGGTGGTTGACCTGCCAAAACCCAAACTTCATTTTGGTGGCTTTTTTGCCTGGATGATATGGATGACCCTACACCTGATGCTGATACTGGGTGTAAAAAACAGGTTCTTTGTTTTTTGTAACTGGTTGTACAATTATTTTACCCGCGATCAATCGCTCCGCCTGATCCTAAGAAACAATACGGCATTGAAACCCTGATGAATGAATAAGCAACACCGTCTTGGACTATGATTTTTTTGATTGATTGATGACTATGACTTCCGTAAGACCGGAATTGTGGTGTCATTGCAAAGACTGAACAACCGCTGGACGGGGTCTCAGAGTTTTCATTTAATCGTCACCATCATAGTTCAATGATTCTGGTAGTATGCTAGGCATTCCTTTTCATAAATTTATTAGCCCTGGACCGGAAGGCGGCAGTTTCGCGTTCGTAATTTTCTTCTATTAAAAGTTTTATTTCGGGGATGATGGCGGGGTATTTTTTTGAGAGGTTTTCCAGCACCGTAAGCGAAAATGCTTTAACGGCCGCCGCTTCACCCGGCCCGGCAATATAACGGAAACAGGTATCCATCAGCGTTCCATGGTATTTTGAAGGGATATCTGTTTCCTGTAACAATCGCATGGTATTTCGTTTCACCGCATCGTGAATACCGGGTTTACCCAGGTTCGCTATTAACCTGCCGAAATGTTCTTTAATAAGTATGGGGTGTTGTATTACGGAATAGCTAAGGGGCCAGGCCGCATGCTGCACCACCCGGTATTCGGCTGTTAAAAACAACTGAAATAATTCATCAAAACGATGCTGGTTATTGCCAATCCATTGTACAATTTTATCACAATTGGCCCTACTGTGCTCCCTTAATAATTGTTCGCGCAGCTTCATGAAACAGGCTTATAAGAACAAATATAAGGTCTTCACGGTTTAGGCAATACCACAGCGAGTCTATTGTGGTGCGCACCAAGATGTATAAAATGCTTGTTTTCTGTTACTTGTGGTATTAACAAACAATAAGTACATTTGCAGCCGCGTTATTTGCGGGATTATTACCTTAATATTTCCTATCGAAATGAAACAACGGAACCCCAGGAACAGAGAAAACCTGCATATTAAAACTTCCGACCGCGTGCTGGAAGTAGGAGGGGGCCATAACCCACATCCGCGTTCAAATGTAGTGGTAGACAAGTATACCGACACCAATTACCATCGGAGTGGCGATATAAAAGTGCTCAAAAACCAAACCTTTCTACAGGCAGACGGTGAGCAACTGCCATTTAAGGATAAGGAATTTGATTATGTAATTTGCTGCCAGGTGCTGGAGCATGTAGAAAATCCGGATAAATTTCTGGCCGAGCAATTCAGGGTGGCCAAACGGGGTTTTATGGAAACGCCTTCTTTGCTGGGCGAATATTTTTTTCCGCGTGAATCGCATAAATGGATCATCCATGAAATGAACGATATCACTTACCTGGTTGATAAGAAAAAAATAAACTTTCAGTACGGATACGATATGGGAGAGTTGATCCAGGAATATTTGCCCACCCATTCAATTGGGTTTAAAATTTTAGAAAAAACCCACCCAAACCTGATAACCAATCGGGTAGAATGGGAAGGAGATTTCAAATATGTCGTGGATCCGGAAGATCCGGAGATATTGAAATACTTTACCGGCAAATGGAAGAAAGAATGGGCCAATGCCTTTTTCCCGCAAAAAACAAAATGGGAGGAATTCAAGGACAGCTCCCGCGCGTTCTATGAAATGTCGAAAAGCGTTATCCGCTCAAAGGGCTATAAATAATTCCAACAAACATTTTATTGTATATTGACGGCATGATTTGGAAACATTCATGGGCCGTCAATTTCTTTGTATGCCCGGCTTAAAAAGCAAAATTTTTCATCCCGGTACGGTTGCTAAAAATCTTTTGGCAGCAATGGTTTTAGGCGGCCTCATTGGTTTGCTGATGACGTTTATCTGGCTGGGGCAGCGGATGTTTTACCGACCGGGTTTTTCTCCGTCTACATTGACTGGCCACCTCCATAAAATTACCGGGTTTACCCGGGATGATGTATATGATCTCTCGGGTTCGGAAGCCAGCGGTTATGGCGACCCCATGAAATTATTCGACGAAGATGCCGACCCGGCTAACGGGAACGACAAAGACCAGCAAACCCAGCCGCTTCCCAATAGCAAGATGGATATTTTTTATCCACCGGGCAAAGGCTTGCGGATTGTTATTGATTTGCACGACCGTTATGCGCTGTCAGATTTTTATCTTTATGACCGGTCCCTGGCATCCGATAGTGTATGGATTTATACCGGAAACATGAACCAGTGGCGCCTGACCGCTGCCTGCAAAACCGCCGGCAACGTAGCGGCATGGGGCTGGAGACATTTCACAGCAGCACAAAACACTCGTTTTGTGATGATCCGTTTTAACAGTTACCGGTCCGTTATCAGCGGCCTGGTACTATATGGCAACCTGCAGGAAAAGTTGCCGCCCGACAGCCTGGCCCGGCTGCCAGCCCTGCCGCCGCCCACGCTGGCCGCCTTTGCCGGCACTAACGCGTATGATTATGTGCCGCCAAAGCTGTTGCAACCTTTTGGCCAGGTGCGTTTGTACCAGATGCTGGAATGGTATGATGCAGATACCGTTGATGCCTATCCGCACAACAAGATATCGCTAAACTATTTTCACCAGCCACCGGAAGAGCAACTGATTGCTTATGCCGACAGCCTGCGGCGCCGGGGCATCGGACTGTGGCTAAGTATACGCGGCATGCCGCGGTGGATGGCCCAAAAGGGTTTCAACGAAAAAGACAAACCGGTCACTCGGCCGGGTATGGACACGGAAGACCCGCTTTCCTACGCCCGTCATGCAAAAACTTTCTGGACCCTGGCTGCCCTGTTTGGGAATACCCACATAGACACCAGCCTGCTGAATATTACGGATATACCCAGGCGCAGCGGGCTGGGGTTAATGAACCGGTTTGAAAATGGAAATGAAGAAGACGGTTACTGGACAAAATATTACTGGACACCGGTGGATTATTTTGCCGTTTCATCGGCCGATTATGACGGACACGAGGGGCGTTTGGGTTCGGGGCACGGCCTGCAACTGGCCGATTCGCATGTTGAATTAATGACCAGCGGCATGATACAACTGGATACCAACCGGGTGCGCACCCTGTATTTTTTATGCAGGCAACTGCGGAAAGACCGGAAATTTATCTGGCAGGGCGGTGTGCAATACCATTATTATAGTAATGATGCCGTCAATAACCTGCGGCCACCCACCAGGGGTATCAGCCCGGAAGCCGATCATTTACGTCAAAAGCTGGCGAAAGTTCGAGCCTTTCAGGATCGGCTACTGCCGGGTATCCCGCTAATCCTGGGTGAAAACGGATACGACCGAAACCGGCATTCCTGGCAATCTACGCCGCTATTGCCCGGTTATACGGAAGCGGAATCGCAAGGCATACTGGTCGTTCGTTCCCTGCTGGCCGCTTTTATGGCAGGGTTCAACGGCTATAACCAGTTTATGATGCGCAATGCCACCAATGAGGATGAGGCAGCCGGTGTATACGCTAGCAGTGGCATGATTGGCGGGCCCGCCAGTTCCACCATTTACCCGGCCTGGTATTACTGGTCGGCACTGGTAAAACACCTGGGGCATTATCTGCCGGATTCAATCGTTTCAGAGTCGGGACCGGTCTGGGTCTACCGCCTGAAAAACCAGTCGGATGCCACCCGGAAAGCCTATGTATTGTTTAGTCCGACCACCAATGGCTCCATCATTAAAAATTACAGTTTTAATGTGCATAGTGATACCAATCAGGTATTTAAAGAGATAAGATTTGCCGATAAAAATCCTTCCGGTGTTTTAAAATCAGGCAGGTTTTCTGGTGGTATTGCGCGGCTGGATATTGGAGAATCCCCGGTAATAATAGTGTGTGATTGAAACTAAGTGTACCGGTCTCGTTAGATATTATGTTAAATAATCTTGGCAACAAACGATTGCATTTTAAAGCGCGGAATTAGGAAATAAACCTCCGGGTGGAACCAGGGTTGATTTCTATTGCATATCCAGGGGTCTTCCATATAAAAGACATTAAACCGCAGACGGGGATGTACGAGACATCCATTACGGCTGCGTTGAGTCTTGTCTGTTTTGTATTTGCCGTAAGGTTGATCTTGTGGCATTTTTTATTCAGGCGAAGCCAGGTACTGCTTACAGATGGGCTGCAATGTGGTTCGAATTCTATCCAACAATTTGTCTTATAATTTATGGTTCATGTTACTCTGCTTTGCAGGCGTTGTAAATTTAACAGGACAACGCCCGTGTATAGCAGATTAAAATAAAATAGCCCCTGGATTAGAGGGGCTACGTACGTTTACAAATGTTTTAGTAAGTACATGGCTATGGCCATTTGTCTTTTGGCCAAATCATAAAGGTTAAGTTATGATGTTCGGCGCCACGTTTCCTAACGTAGCCAACTTATCTACGACATGCTTCTGGTTAAGCAGCGTACAAAAACTAGCCTCAGCATGAACTGGGGCTAGTTTATTTTAAGCCGTGTGGCAGTTTAACATAACCATATTATAAGACTTTTGGTATTTTCTTTTCTTCCCGCAATTTAGCAGATTTAAAGCACTTATACGCTTCGCTTTTAAATCTGCTAAATTGCGGGAATAGAAAAATTATTGATACAAAAAGTTCTTATAATTTCGCATTATGTTACTCTGGTGAAAGCGTTTTTTGCTAAATTCTCCAAAAGCAAAAAACATGGTGGTGGGCAGAAGGTAGACAATAAAAAAAATGAAGCACAGGGAATCCTAATAAGCGAGTCGGAATTAAGGCATATTATTCGTCAGGAGTTGTATCAAAGGGCTTCTTCTTCATCAATTCGCGCAAAATACTATCTCCATCAAGCTGCGAAGATAGAGCGCGATAATGGTTTAAATAGTGACCATATTTCACTTTAAATTGTTCGTCTTCCAAAAGTACTCGGTGAATAGCTAATACCATGTCCATAAAGTGATGGTATTGTTTTAAATCATCTCCGGTCATTGGGTTCATGGTGTTCAGCTTTTTTATTATCCTACCTGTGCAGTTTAACATAATCGTATTATAACCGACTTTTTCATTTCCTTTGGTCTTTGGGCAAGATACAGATTTTTGAGCAATTTTTACCGCCTCTAAAAATCTGTATCTTGCCCAAAGACCAGTAATTATTATTTATGAAAAGTCTTATAATTTATAT
>JBDTVE010000067.1:0-11070 GCA_040007355.1 Bacteroidota bacterium
GCGGCCGAAAAGGTTGCCGTCGAAATGAATGACTGGGCAAAAGATTTTATGGGCCGAGCCATTATTGATAACTGGTCAGCGCAACTGAATTTCACCACAAAAATATTCCGGGCACGCGGGTTACACCTGGACGACCGGCATATCCGGGATGGAAACGGTATCGCCTTGGCGGCCTCCGTGGTTGATGTATGTTTGTACGTGGCCAATAATTATAAGGCGTTACAGCAGGCGGGTTCTTCCATTGTGCTCTATCTTCCAAAAATACAAACCGCTGGTGAAGCAGCTATCTGGAATGAAATGCTTAACGTACTTGAAAAACAATTATCGCTGAAGGCAGGCACCATAAAAGTATATGTACTGGTTGAACAATTGGAAGCAACCTACCAATTGATGGAAATCCGCGCTGCGCTGGGCAAACATTTTGTTGGGTACAATACCGGGCGCTGGGATTATGTCAACAGCGTTTCGGATGCTCTTGCCTGGGACCATTCCTTTATCAATCCCAATATTGAAGATATCACCATGACCTATGGGTATATGGCCCGGTATGAAGATAGGGTAAGAAGGGCTGTAAACACGCCGGACAAAAACGGCCATTTTGCCCTCTGGCAGGGAGGTATGGAACCCAATATACCGGTAGGCTCCGCCGCTGGTGTTTCGGCCAGTATGAAAAAAGCGGTGACCGGCGCTGAACGTGAACAACGCGATGGCGCCAGCGGTAAATGGGTGGCCCACTGGAAAATGGTAAATATTGTGAGACCGGTATGGGAGAAAGCGGGTCAGGCAAATCAACTGGGCCGCAAATTTGCGCCGCTCACATATACTGCGCAGGACGCAGAAAACCTGGTGGCGTTGGAGCCGGCCAACCGGACCATCCGAGGCGCCCGAAACCTGGTGAGCGTGGCCCTTCAATATGGCAACGCCTTTGGACAGGGTATGCAGGCAGCCGCCTTAAAGCCCGCTGATTTTTTTGGCAATGATGATATCCTATATTTAATGGAAGACATGGCTACCGGTGAAATAAGGCTGAGTATTTTATGGGAATGGCTGCATAAAAATGCAGCGCTTACCGAAATGGATGCGAAAACAGGCGCCAAAGCCGGTGATGTTTTCTCCGATGGTCTTTTCACGCGTATACTAGAAGAAGAGTACGATAAACTTTTAAAAGCCGGTAACAAAGATGTGCATGATGCATCCAAAACTACCACGCTTCCCGTATCGCGCGAGATTGTAGAAGTATATACCCGCAGTAAGATTAAAGCGCCCTGGTTTGTAGACCTGCTTAATATTAACCTGAACAATACGAGCCTGGAGCTTGCGAAACAACGGATCAAACTGTATATGAAAGCCCTGTCGGACAAAGGAGAACGCATTACGGCAAACCTCGATTTCTCCAAGAACGAAATGTAAACCCCTACTGGTGCCGCAAACGGTTTGCCTGAATGGTAACAATAAATAAGCCTTGCATCAACCCAGGTGAAATGAAACTAACGATAGCCAATGATCCGGTAGAACTGGGAAGGGTAGCAGGCGATACCACCGCCGCAGCAATCGCCGCTGTTGTTACGCATAACGATAGCTAACGGTATTGCATAATGGCAGAAAGACCCTGGTTCGAAGGGGCCGGTTTTTTATAGACTCTCTTGACGAAAGATGGACCGTTGGACACCGGTCAAAATATGCCCAATAATCATTCAATTGTTGAACGAAGCGTTGCAAGCATGTCGCCCAATGATTCACAGATCGGCTACAAATATTCATGCAGGTGTCCTGCATCGGTTTGATAGTCGCTGAGAACCAACCATGGGGGGGATATTATATGCCGTGGACGGGTGGGTCACCCTTTCTTCGGGCGGCACACCCTTTCTTTTTCAATGACATATCCGCATGGGAAACTTTTCCATCCTTGATTGGTGTCCTTCCCCGACTACTGAGGCAAACTGTTTGATCGGCCATGAGGAATAAACTTGTTGGCCGTTTGTGGGGTAAATAATAACTTTAGCGCTTTCGCCAACTTAGCTCAGCTGGTAGAGCATTTCATTCGTAATGAAAGGGTCGTCGGTTCGATTCCGATAGTTGGCTCAGGTTTACAGGTCTTGTAAAGCACATTCCTTATAAACGCCGGCTTCGGGTATCTGGTGCTGTTTAAGCTGTTCCAGTAGTGTTACCAGGTATTTATTCTTTACAAAAAATTCCAGGATATAAGCATACTGGCAGTTTTCATAATACGCTTCATAGATATTCAGTTTGGCATGGGCAGGCAACTGCCGGTAAATATCCAAATCCATACCCGGCGTTACCTGAAAAGTAAAAACCTTGCTTTCGTTTACCTGGACATCATTCATTCTCTCTTCCTGTATCATTAAATAGCCGCCCAACTGTTTGGCTTTTATCTCTGGCATGGGTATACGGGATGATTTCTTTGCCCTCGTAAAAATAAAGCTGAGTTCACCCACCGAGCAGCGATGCTGGGCGATATACCTGAACAGGCCGTCTTTTTCCGATTGCTGTAGGGAAACATCCAAATCACTGTTCACCGAACGGTTGTACTGCTCCCATTGCGTAATGAATTTTTCTGCATCCAGGGTTGTTTCAAAACTAACAAACTGGACTATCTTGTCTTCTCCCATATATGTAAGTTAAGCTTTGTGCACCAGGTTTTGACCTTTTTTCTGCACCTACGCCGGCTCCCAAAATTTGCGGTAGCAGAACTACGGCCGTCCAGGCTGTTTTGACACACCCGGAAGATGCGAAACACATACTGGAAAAGGAGAAAAAAAGCCGTATCTTCGCCCAACCACAGAAGCGACAGGACTGTATTCATATTGCCCGCCACCGCGTTTGTTTTAACAATTATTTTTAATTAAATTTTCGTGAATTATGTCAGAAACTTGGAATAAAAAAGAAAGAGAAAAAAAGAAACAACAAAACAAAAAAGAAAAAGCAGAAAGAAAACAGGAACGCCAGGAAAATGCCAAAAACGGCAACAGCCTGGAAAGTATGATGGCTTATCTTGACGAAAACGGTAACCTTTCTTCCAAACCACCTGACCCGCGGAAAAAAATTATCATCAATGTGGAAGACATTGAGATTGGTGTTCCCAAACAGGCCCCCATTAACCCCGAAGACCTGATACGAAAAGGGATTGTTACTTTTTTCAATGATTCCAAGGGTTATGGATTTATCAAAGACCAGGAAACACAGGAAAGTATTTTTGTGCACATCAACGCCCTCACTGAGCCTATAAAAGAAAACAACAAAGTGAGTTTTGAAGTGGAGATGGGACCCAAAGGTGCCAACGCAGTTAATGTAAAGCTGGTTAAATAAACCGGTGGATACGACAGCTCATGTCGTATTTTTATGATTGGATCCATTCTTTTAAAAACCAACCCCGGCATGACCGGCTGGTACACCGTTCTTACAGACGGGTTTTTATTTCATCGCACTGGTTGTATATTCTATTAGAGCGAGCCCGTTTTTCTCCGCTCCCTGCATACATTAATACGCATGCGAATCTTTGTACATCAGGCATCCATCCAGTTCTCCCGCTAATTTTGCATTGAACCAGGCCACGCTGCCTTTTTTCTGCACGCCGCCATCAGGATCATTAAAATAAACTTCTTCACCCTTTATACCGGTTAGTACAATAATATGCCCGTGCCCAAACCAAAAACCGGCACACCACAGGGGGCCATATCGGACAAGCATATTTTCAATATTTCTTGATGTATCATTTTCTTTCAATGACTTTTGCCAGTCCCGCTTTTGACGCCAGGGAAACAAAGTCTGAGATCATCACAGGGGAATTGGCCGACCATTTATTCGCCAGGGTATTCATGGGCCCCTGGCGGCCGCTCATGCTTTGCCAGTAATGCCAAATCATCAGTGCAGAACTGTGCCAGCAGGTATTGGAACTTGTTTGTGCATGCAAGGGCACACTGTAGATTTTGCTCATAGACGTTGTTTATTGCCCTAAGATACCGTTTATAATCCTGAAAAGCTTACTCTCCCAATGCTGGTTTTCCTGGAAAGAGTGAGCAGTCTGAAAAAGGACGAACCATCCGAATCCTTTCGGTATCTTAAACAGTCGTCCTAGTGCTACAGCCTTCTTTGGTTCGGTACCGCATCATTTGCCAAATGGTGCGGATGAATTATTTTCGGGGTATGGCATTATTAACTGTTTTGGATTTGTGGGTGAAGGAAGGAGGGATGTATACGGTAAAGAATATGAGTTTTACACAGGCGCCGATGCAAAAAATAGCCATTGCCGGCGAAACAGGATCAGGAAAAACAACCCTCCTGAAAGCCATTGCGGGCCTGGTGCAGCCCCATTCCGGTGAGATCTTTTTTGATCAGCAGAAACTGCGGGGCCCAAATGAACAACTGGTACCGGGTCATGCCGGTATCGCCTACCTGAGCCAGCATTTTGAACTGCGCAATAATTACGGGGTGCATGAAATACTTTCCTACGCCAATGAACAACCGCAACACGAAGCGGAGCTACTATATAAGATCTGCCGGATTGATCATTTACTAAACCGGAGAACGCATCAGTTATCGGGTGGAGAAAAACAGCGGATTGCCTTGGCAAGATTGCTGGTGGGCGAGCCCCGCCTATTGTTGCTGGACGAACCTTTCTCTAACCTGGATGCCGCGCACCGTGCCATCATAAAAACAGTAATTACAGATATCACCGCCAAACTGGGTATCAGCTGCATCATGGTCTCGCACGATGCGGCCGATTTGCTTTCCTGGGCGGATACGCTCTACCTTATAAAGAACGGCGAAATAATACAGACCGGAACACCGGAACAAGTATACCGGCAACCGATGAACGAATATGGTGCGGCTCTTTTTGGCGATTATAACCTGGTGAACCACCAGAACGCGGCAGTATTAAACCCGTCCGGCGAACTCATTTCCGCAGGAAAACAGATGCTTGTCAGACCGGCTGAAATTGCCCTCAGCAACAGCGGGCCAGGTCTGCAGGCAAGGGTGCAAGACAGCCTGTTCATGGGCAGCTATTATATGATACAGGTTGTGGCAGGTGAGGAATTAATAAAAGTAAGCGCGGGTAGTAACTGTTTCTCACCCGGCGAGATGGTCTGGATATCCCTGGCCCATCCCAATCCCTGGTTCCTATAAAAAATCGGTTGCCGGTTAACCCGTTAACGCAGCAAATATTAAATTTGGGCCGATGAACACAATATACCTTGATATCTTTACCACTTATTCAATTACAAACTGGATACTGATTGCCCTCGCTGCATTCATCATAGGCCTTTCCAAAGCGGGTTTAAAAGGGATTGACATGCTGAATATTACACTGATGGCCCTTGTTTTTGGCGGAAAGGCGTCTACCGGTATCGTGCTCCCGTTGCTTTGCTCGGCAGATATCATGGCCGTTATTTATTACCACCGGCATGCACAGTGGCCGCTTTTCTGGCGCCTGGTACCCTGGATGATAGCCGGCATCCTGGTGGGGGTGGTTACCGGCAAAAATCTAAACGAAGACTACTTCAGGAAGATCATGGCCATTATCATCATACTAACGGCCATCATTATGATAGTTATGGAATGGCGTAAGACTATTGTTGTTCCCGGCAACAGGTTTTTTACAGCGGGTATGGGCCTGATATCGGGCTTTACCACCATGCTGGGAAATCTGGCCGGCGCATTCTCCAATATTTATTTTCTGGCCATGAAGTTAACAAAAAACGATTTCATCGGTACGGCGGCCTGGGTGTTTTTAGCCATGAATTTTTTTAAATTGCCTTTCCAGGTTTTTTACTGGCACAATATTACACCGGCCACACTGACTACCGACCTGTGCTTACTGCCCGCGCTGGTGATCGGGTTCTGGACCGGGCTTAAAATTGTGTCCAGGATAAAAGATGACAGCTACCGAAAACTCGTCATCGTGCTAACCCTGGTAGGCGCCGTATTTATCTTTTTAAAACGCTGAAGACTACCGCTCGCAGAGAAAAAAGCGACTATATAATTCACGTGAAATGAGTACAGCTTGTTTTCGGGCATCGGTAAAATACCTGTTTACGCCCTGGTTTTAATGCTGTACTTTTATTGAAATGCGTTCTATCCAGCACCTTGCAGGGTATTTATTTTACAAGTGTGGCGCTGATGCGTAACCGTTGTAACCGCTGTTTTATAGCACTGAATGTTTATTGTATGGACAAACTTTCTTTCTGGCATAAGCTTGCTTTTATTGCCAATATCTGCTGGCTGGCTACCTGGTTTATGAAATATTATACCGTTCTGCCCAGAGGTGATCTGCAGTCGACTGTTATTATAACGGGACTGGTCACAGCCAATACGGTCAATTTTATCGTTAACCTCGGCACCTGCCTGTATTGGCTCAGGAAAAAGCTGGCGGGCAAGGTTCCGCGCTGGCTCGTTATAATAAATTTTATTTTCTTGATTGCCCAACTATACCTATTTATAAAATGATACTCAACATACTCAAAGACAAGCCGACGAAACTCTTTGTTTTTTTTACCGCTTTTTTTGTTGCCAATGCCCTGATTGCCGAATGCATCGGCACAAAAATATTCTCGCTGGAAAAACTGTTTGGGTCGCAGCCGCTGAGCTTTTCTCTTTTTGGAGAAAGCGGCCTGGCCCTCAGTTTAACCTGCGGTGTTTTGCTCTGGCCCTTTGAGTTTGTTATAACGGATATTGTGAATGAATACTATGGCCCCAGGGCCATCCGGCGTATTTCCTATACTGCGGTGATATTGATCTCTTATGCATTCCTGATGTTTTATATGGCCATGCGGGTACCCGCCGCGGATTTTTGGTTTGGAACGGGTACACAGGATGGAGTACCTGATATGTCAAAGGCCTTTAACGCCATTTTCGGGCAGGGTATGTGGATTATCTTCGGAAGCCTCACCGCTTTTTTGGTGAGCCAGATTGTGGATGTGACTGTATTTCATCGCATAAAAAAATCAACCGGGGATAAAAAAGTGTGGCTACGGGCCACGGGTTCCACGCTGGTATCACAGCTGGTAGACAGCTTTATCGTCTTGTTCATAGCTTTCAAATTGGGAAAAGACTGGAGCTGGCAAAGAGTATTTGCCATTGGCATGGTCAACTATGCCTACAAAGCCGTGGTGGCCATAATTCTTACGCCGCTTATTTATATTATTGAAGCCAGGATTGAAAAATACTTCGGCCATGAAATAACCCGGCATATGAAGGATACCGCCATGGGCAAAGCCAGCGCATAGACGCGCACGGGGAAGCGAGTGGCAACGCGTGCCCTCTTGGGCCGGGCATCAGCCGGGCAATTATATAGTCAGATTCTTTTTCATTGTATAATCGTTCATAAAATAGCCGTTGCCAATATCAATATCTTCTTCTTTCATGATAGTGAGACCAGACTTTCATAATAGAACCGCGCTTTGATGTGCCGGTTTACATTGAGCAGCAACGCATCGGCATTTTCTTTTTCTACGACCAGCAGCACCGCTTCAATCAATACCCTGCCCAGTCCCTTGTTCTGTATACCTGTCTTTACATATAACTTATGCAGTTTATAAATAGCCGATTCCGGTGTTCGAGAAAACGAAGCAAAGCCAACCGCATCGCCCACCAGCGATGCCAGTAAAAACGGTGCCCCTGTTCCAGCAACTGGTTTCTCAGCGAATCAGAACTGTAAAGCAGGCGCAAGGCATATATTGCAATTGGTTTTTAGAAAGGATTTGCCCATAAGCAATGGGCCAAACCTGGTGCGCCAGTAAACCAATGGCAGACATATCTTCTACACCGGCAGATTGGATAATCAGTTCGTTTTCCCTTTCCATCAGGGCTGGCTATTTCTTTTTTGAAAATCAAGCTTTGAACGTTCCCGGTGCAACCGTATGGAACGCAGGCTCAGTTGCACGGCAAAATAATAAGACGCAACAGCACCCATAAAAAGAAGTCCCTGGCTGATATATTCTTTTACCCCGGTATTATCCTGCAGGAATAAAAAGAAATCAAAAGCCCCGTGAAAAAATATAGCCAGGATCAGGCCTTTTATCAAATAGATTCCGGATTTTTCGCGGTTGAATTTTGCAAGACCGATATAATAACCCATTATGATGCCAAATGCACCATGCGCCGGTACCGATAAAAACATGCGGATAACGGCCGTGCCTATGCCATGCTGTTGCACATAACCGATATTTTCCACGGTTGCAAATCCCATGGCAACCATCACGGAATATACAATGCCATCAAAGGGCTCATCGAACGCCTTTTTGGGATAAGCGTACAACCGCACCATGGCAAATTTGCAGGTTTCCTCGCTACAGCCAACAATCACAAAAGCAAAAAAAGCATAAAAACTCACCGGGGAAATACCGCTTATATCTCCAAACACGGCGCGGGCGCTCCACTGAAAGGCAATCGCGGGCAGGGTGCTGAGCATGCCCAGCAAAAATGAAATCAACAAATACTTTTTCGGCTCTCTATCGTAACTGTCTTTGCGGTAAATATATAAGATGATGGCAAGACCGGGGGCGATTGCCAGCGCAAGTAAAAGCATGCGATTTTTTTAGTTAATAATGCAACAATTTACAAAGGGTGACTTATATTTAACGGGCAACTTGAAAATTGTTCTTCACATTGTATGAGGCTGATAATTTTTTTTGCAGCGTTTTTGTTCATCTTGCCTGGTTTGCAGGCACAGCGTTTTGGCGGCAATCCGCCATCCGTAAAATGGAAACAGGTAAACAATAAAGTTGCAAAGGTCATATTTCCGATTGGAATGGACACGACGGCCATGCGGATTGCCGCCGTGGAAGACCTGCTCGACAAACACACGTTGCCAACCATTGGCCGGCAGCGGAAGAAGATAGATATAGTATTGCATCCCAATACCATTGTTTCAAACGGCTATGTGGCCCTGGGCCCTTTTCGAAGCGAATTTTACCTGACCCCCTCACAAAATAGTTTTGAACTGGGCAGCCTGCGCTGGCAGGATATGCTGGCCATTCATGAATACCGCCATGTGCAGCAATACAATAATTTCAATACCGGTCTCTCGCATATAATCAGGATCCTGTTTGGCCAGCAGGGACAGGAACTGGCCAATGCCGCGGCGGTGCCCAACTGGTTCTGGGAAGGCGATGCAGTGTACCAGGAAACCCTGGTAAGTCCGCAGGGGAGGGGCCGTCTGCCTTTCTTCTATGATGATTACCGTTCCTTGTGGCTGGCAGGTAAGGATTACAGTTATATGAAGCTGCGCAATGGGTCTTTAAAAGATTTTACCCCGGACCACTACCGGCTGGGTTATATGCTGGTGGCTTATGGGCGCCAGCATTATGGAGATGATTTCTGGAGAAAAGTAACCCATGATGCAGCTTCTTATAAAGGCCTTTTTTATCCTTTCCAGCAGGCCATAAAACAATACAGCGGCAAAAGCTTTCCTGTTTTTACAAAGGAAGCTTTTGACTGGTTTAAAAAACAAGCTGTTCCGCAGTCCGCCGGCGTTCAGAAAAATAAACATTTTATTGCCGACCAGGCGTTTCCCGCGTATACAGACAGCCAGTCCGTCATCTATGTTAAAACAAGCTATAACCGGGTGCCGTCTTTTATAAAGCAGGCCGGTGGAACGGAACAAAAGATACGGGTAAAGGATGTATCCATCGATAACCAGTTTTCCTATAGTGGGGGTAAGATTGTATATGCATCTTACCGGCCCGCGGCCAGATGGGGCTGGAACGATTATAATGAGCTGCAGGTGCTGGATATTGCCAGCGGCGTACAGAAAAGGATCACCCGCCGGTCCAAATATTTTGCACCTGCGCTGAGCCGTGATGGCCGCACCATTGTGGCCGTGGAGGTGCAGCCTGGTAGCCAAAGCTGCCTGCATTTGCTAGACGCTGAAACAGGCAAGCTCCTGACCACTGTGCCCAACCCGGGTAAGCTCTTTTATACCTATCCTCAGTTTCTAAACGATACGCAACTGGTGGTTGCCATTAGAGAACCTGCGGGGCAGATGGCGCTGGCGCTAATCAACATCCGCACCGGCAGTGCAGGTTTGCTTACACCGGCATCCTGGCGCGTGCTGGGCAACCCGGTGGTGCAACAGGATACCATCTATTTTACCGCGGCGGACCGCGGCTACGATCGGCTCTTTGCTTTTGTGCTGGGAGACGGAAAATTATACCGTTTGAACATCGCCACAAAAGGCATCGGCATTTACCAGCCTGCTGTATCTCTCAACAAAATACTATTCACCAGTTTTACGGCAGATGGATACCGCCTGCAGGAAATCGAAAAAAAAGAAATAGACTGGAACCTGGTTAATAGCACGGAATGGGTACAACCCCTAACCAGCTTTGGCATCGATTTCACAAAAAACAATGCCGCTGGTATACTATCTGCCGTACAGGTGAGTTCCCTGGAAACAAAAAAATATCCGCAAATTGCCGGGCTGTTCAATTTTCATAGTTTGCTGCCATATATTACAGACCCGGATTATACGCTTTCACTGATAGGCAACAATGTACTGAACACGATGCAGTCGGAACTGTTTGTTTCATACAACCGGAATGAAGGCTATAAACAAACCGGTGCCAATTTCCGTTATGGCGGGCTATTTCCATATATCAACCTGGGCGCCAGTTATATTTTTGACCGAAGAGATTTTCTCCGTAACAATCGGCCCGTGTATTGGAATGAAGGACAGGCAAACGCCGGTCTGAGTCTGCCGCTTAGCCTGAGCCGCGGGCGCAGCCTGGGCAATTTTAAGGTGGGTTCCGACTATGTATTGAAATCCGTTTCTTATCAGGGCGTCTACAAAGACAGTTTTGCCACCAGCCATTTGGGTTATATCAATTCCTATATCTCCTTTACACACCAGGTGCAGCAAGCCCGGCAGCACATCTTTCCGCGTTTTGCCCAATTGGTTTATCTTAATTACCGCACGGCGGTACAGTCTGTAACCGCCAGACAGTTGCTGGTTTCCGGCACACTTTATTTTCCCGGCCTGGCGCTGAACCATAATTTTGTTGTCAATCTTGCTTTCCAAAACAGGGATACAGTTAGCCAATACCGTTATTCAAA
>JBDTVE010000068.1:0-12245 GCA_040007355.1 Bacteroidota bacterium
GGGCCTGCAGGCATATGGCATTTTTAAAGAGCTGGTATGCTATTATGCAATATCTGAACTGGTAGCTTTTGTGGAAACCGGCAAGATAAAGTCGACTGCCGTCTTGCTGGAAAAGCTACCCGCCGCAGGCAAATTACAGCAATGGGTAAACGCCGGGGGCCAGCTCATACCGGCGGGCGAATTAGATAAACTGTTGAAGCAGGTACGAACGGGCAAGGCAAAGAATTGGACGGCCGTACATCATTTTTATAAAAAACAGGCTGTGTTGTATCCCATACAGAAATTACAGCACGCGCTGGCCGCCCTGCAAACCGTTCATGGCATTAACCTTAAAAAAAACAACACCGCCTGGAAGCAGTTGCTGCAGCAAAGCGTTTACACCCGGGAATGGATGGTAAAAGGCATTTATGAAAGCCGGGCCAAAGATTACAGCAACCCCTTCCGGAAAATGGTGTATGAAAACCGGAAAGAAATGGACCAGGTAATTGGATCGCTGGAACACAATAGTTTTATAAACCAGGAAAATGAAGACCTGGGGGCCTATAAGAAGGCCGTTCAAAACATGATCAAAACATTCAAATTATAACGGCCGCATAAGATGTTAAATTGGTTTGATAAACCTGGTGGTATACTCTTCATGGGCCGATACAATTCTTATCCAATACAGGCCCGCCGGAAAGTTTTCTATGATCAAAGGGATATTGTTATTCCCCTGTTGTAAAAACACCGCTGTCTGTCGTATTACCCGGCCCCCCGCATTTATAATGCTGACTTGCGCTTGCCCCGGCGCAGTAACAAACAGGTATAACCGGGTATTGTTTGTTGCCACGGAAGGCCTTACCTGAATATCGGGTCTACTGCTGCTGTTAATATCCATTTTGCAGGTCTTGCTGTAAAAGATGGAGCCGTTCTTCATACTGGTTTTTACCCGGTAATACTGCCCACCGCCCAGCGGCCTTTTATCTGTGTACCGGTAAACGGACTGACCTGCTATCGCTTCTATGTTTAAAAATGTAAGGAACTGGAGTCCGTCCGGGGAAGATTGCAATTCAAAGCCGGCGGCTTGCCAGGCAGGGTCAATTGTCCAAGCAAGTGCTGCGGTATGCCCCCCCGCAGACACGCTGAAAAAAACCGGTTCCAAGGGCAGGGGATTTTGCGAAGCCTGGCTGCTGGCGAGTGACAGATAGTCTCCCTGCGCATCAAATGCGGTCAGGGGATTACTTAACACGGAACCCGCCAGGCCTGCGGCGCCGGTGGTGACCATATTGCCCCGGTTGGTCCATACAGCCGCCACCAGCTGCGCTACTTCCAGTGCAGCCATATCCGTAACCCCGCCGCTGTTTACATTGTCAAAGGATAGTTCTGCGATGGCCGCGGGCACTGGATCCACATCGGCCTTCACGGTCCAGTATTCAAGACCGGAAATATGATGGATACCGCTGCCGTTCACTGTGGACAGCGCTGCCGGATTCGATTTAAAAAATTCCACGGTGTAATTACCTGTTGCGTCTGAAAGGGCCAGCCATCTTTGTGTGCCATCTTTCCCCACCGGGAATAAAAAATGCGGTGTGACCGATAACCCTTCTTTCCTCAAAGCGCCAGTTATAAAGCTCCTGTTTGAAGTAGAATCAGCGATGATGATACAGGATGGCAGCAATGTTATGAGAAAGGACCGCGATTGTACAATTCCGTTTAGCAGGCTGAGCCGATAAGGCAGCGACAGATTACCCAACAGGGTTATACCGGCCGCGTTATTGATGTTCAGGGCAACATTATTGGTGATACCGCCCGCCAGCATGACCGGTTGATTAAGGCTTCCATTGAATTCAATCACTGGTAGCCCGGAGGATGTTTCGGTTATGATACCGGCGTTTTGCAGGATTTGTCCGTTCATATATATCATATTGTTATTGGGTTGACTGGCGAGGTTTAACACCCCGCCATCTTGTATATAATCACCTTTTATAATGGTGGCGGCGGTGATATCCAGGTTGACGGTAACACCCGTTTCAATGATAAAATCACCATTGACGGTCAGGGGGGCAGCGGCGCTGGTAGCGTAGGCTTGCGTGCCGCCGGATGCCGCGGCGCTTAATACCAGGGTGCCATAATTGCGGCCGGTGGAGGCAAAGGTGTAGCCACCGCCCGGCGCATCAAACTTAAAAATTCCTTTTTCCGTACCCGGCCCTTTTGCCAGCGCTGTTACCAGGGCAGCGTGTGAAGACCGGCTATTGTGCGTATACTGCCCACCGTTATTAATACGAATGGAATCATTTATAACAATGGCCACGCCGCCGGTTGAACCGGAAGCATTCAGCAGCAGCCCCCCGTTGTTAATGGTTATGCCATCACCCGGACCCGTAGCTGTAAAAGCCGGTAGCGCGTTATTGGAAACAGGTAGTACCAATTGGATGCTGGTGCCCGCCGCAGGAGCAATCACCATTGATTTAACCGTAATAGCGGCGTTCCCACCGGGCAGGGCTACGGTATAATTGCCGGTTACCAGACTATTGTCCAGTATAATATCATCCGTTGCCAACGGCAATAGGTTACCGACCCAGTTGGCAGCCGATTCCCACAGGCCGTCGCCCGCTTCGCCATCCCATACCGCCTGGGCAGTCATATCTCGTGAAACAAAAAGGAGGAGCATGCACAGTAACCATTTAAAACGCTTGCTACTTTTTGCAGAACAGGAATAAGACATAGATGTATTTATCATATTAGGCAGCTATTATAAAAACAATAATTCTATCGTATCATCCGGCAACCCCCCGAAAAAGGGCTGGTGAAAAACCCGCGCTTGCGAAGGTGGGTTACCCAACCCGGTTTTCAAAAAGGATAGCGCCCGGGCCGGTATTGATGCACCGCCGCAGGTATTCTAATTACAAACAATCTTCTATCGATGACTCCGCATAAACCAATGCGCAATCGTTGCAGGTACTAAGTTAGCTTCCCGGCAGGGCAAAGCCAGGTGAAAATCACCGGCATTTTAATGTTCTTTACTCGTTTTAATTGGTGGTATAACAGGTTTCCCGGTGCTATTGGCTGGTAACCAGGACGCATAAAAAAATCCCCGCAGGGGGATTCCAGAAATGAACAAAAGCCTGCCGCTATTTTTTCCTGAAGAATAACCTTACCGGGACGCCTTTGAAATTAAAGCTTTCGCGCAGCCGGTTCTCCAGGTAATTTTTATACGGTTGCTTGATATCGTCTGGGAAATTGCAGAAAAATGCAAAGGAAGGCACGGGCGTAGGCAATTGTGATACATACTTGATGCTGATGGCATGGCCCCGCACAACCGGTGCATGGTAAGATTTTACCGCTTCTTGTACCGCATCGTTCAAAGCAGACGTGGGTATTTTCCGGGTACGATTTTCATACACTTCAAGTGCCAGTTCTATTGCCTTAAAAATGCGGAGTTTGTCTTTTACAGAAATAAACAATATGGGTATATCGGTAAAAGGTGCAATGCGCTCCTTTAATTCTTTTTCATAATCGCGGGCGGTATTGGTTTCTTTTGATACCAGATCCCATTTATTTACCAGCAGCACCACGCCTTTTCCTTTGCGCGCCGCCAGGCTGAATATATTTATGTCCTGCGCGGTAATACCCTTGCCGGCATCCAGCATCAGCAAACACACATCCGCTTCGTCCATGGCTTTTATGGCGCGTATCACGGAATAGAATTCCAGGTCTTCCATCACCTTGGTCTTCTTGCGTACGCCCGCCGTATCAATCAACATAAATTCTTTGTGGAAAAGCTTGTAGTGGGTATGAATGGTATCACGCGTGGTACCGGCTACATCGCTTACAATGGTTCTTTCTGCACCCACCAGGGCATTTAGCAGGGAAGACTTGCCCACATTGGGCTGTCCGATGATGGCAAATTTTGGCAGACCTTCTCCTTCTTTCAGCGCGTCTTCTGCTTCATCGGGTATGGCGGCGGTAATGGCATCCAGCAGCTCGCCCGTGCCGCTGCCGGTCATGGCCGACACAAAGAATATAAATTCAAACCCCATGCTGTAAAATTCGGTGGCTTCCAGCAGGCGCTCATGGTTATCTACTTTGTTCACCAGCAGGTAGACTGGTTTGGAGGTTCGTCTTAACACATTGGCCATCGAATCATCCAGCTCCGTGATGCCGCTGGCGCAATCCACTACAAATACGATGGCGTCTGCTTCTTCAATGGCCACCAGCACCTGCTTTTTTATCTCCTTTTCAAATACATCCTGGCTTTCCGGCACAAAACCACCGGTATCAATAACATTGAATGATTTGCCATTCCAGTCTGTAACGCCGTATTGCCGGTCGCGGGTTACGCCGCTGATATCGTCTACAATGGCCTTCCGCTGTTCCAGCATCCGGTTAAAAAAAGTGCTTTTACCCACATTTGGCCTTCCCACAATGGCTACTGTATATCCGTTCATAATAATTAGGTTGATCCGTTGATCAATTGGTTGCTTGATGGCTTATTGACTCAATGATACCCGTACTCTTTCAGGTGGATGTCATTGTCGCGCCACTTGGGTTTTACTTTTACAAATAATTCCAGGAACACTTTCTGCCCCAGGAATTTTTCTATTTCGATGCGGGCGGCTGTGCCCAGCGCTTTAATACCCTGTCCTTTTTCGCCCAAAATAATTCCTTTCTGGGTATCGCGCTGTACAATGATATCGGCCTGTATTTTTACCAGGGTCGATTTTTCCTTAAACTCCTTCACCAGCACGGTAGTATGGTAGGGTATCTCTTCTTCGTAGCGTTCGTATATCTTTTCACGGACCAGTTCGCTCACAAAAAAACGCATGGGCAGATCCGTTATATCATCTTCCGGGAAAAAGGGCTGACCTTCCGGCAGCAGGGTCTCCAGTTTTTGCAGCAGCCCGGCGATGTGCAGCCCGCTGATGGCCGACAGCGCGATAGCATCCGTGCAATAAGGCTGTAGTTTAAAAAAAGAAACCGCCCCAGTTGCTTTTTCCCTACTTACTTTATCTGTTTTATTGCAAACCACCAATACCGGCACCTTCAATTTCAGGGCAGTAAATAGTTGGTTTGATTCGGTATAATCGGGCTCGGTAAGATCATATAATAATACCGCAATATCCGCGTCTTCCAGCGCTTCTTTTACAGCGTGCATCATTTTCTCGTGCAGCTTGTACCGGGGTTCAATGATGCCAGGGGTATCGGAAAGAACTAATTGGTAATCTTTGGTGGTAATGATGCCTTTGATCCGGTGGCGGGTTGTCTGCACCTTGGATGATACAATGGCCAGTTTTTCGCCCAGCAGGGCGTTCAGCAGGGTGCTTTTACCTGCGTTGGGCTTACCAAATATGTTTACAAAACCTGCTTTCATGCTGTAAGGTCCGTGTTCAATATTAAATGCCCGGGATAAAAAAACAGCGTTCCGGTTTTGAACGCAGCCATTATCATTCGCAAAATTACTTAATTAAAAAAGCCCACCACGCGGTGAGCTTTCCTAGTTGCGAAGGGAGGGATCGAACCTCCGACCTTCGGGTTATGAGCCCGACGAGCTACCGCTGCTCTACTTCGCGATGTATGGGGTGCAAATGTAAGGCACATTGACTTCCCACCCAAAATTAATTGCTGATTTTGAGATTTTGAGGATTTGAGATTTGCCCCGCCGAAGCATCCGCAAAGAATCCCAAAATTCCGCAAATCCGCAGTCAGCAATCAGGCCTTTTTGATACTGCTGTTTCCGCTTGTATGCATTTTCCTGATTACGCCATTTCCCCTGATGCGGATATCACTTGAGCCGCTGGCGCTTCCGTTCAGTTCCTTTTCTACCGTTACCTGCACATCGGATGAACCCGAAGCCTGCGCTTCACAGGTTTGCACCACCAGGCCATAATCTTTGAAATTGCTGGACCCGCTGGCATCGATGTTTAAGGAACCACACCGGCCATTGAGCGTGATGTCCGAGGCGCCGCTGATATGGGTTCTCAGGTTTTCTATATCAACCACTCCCTTTAAATCGCTGGAACCGGAAAGCGTAACAGACAGGTTTCCGGCTTTCAGGATGCCGGTTATATATACATCGCTGGAACCGGAAGCATGTAGCAGATTAATGTCTTTGAATGATATATAGACCCGCAATTTTCTATTGCCGCTCCAGTTAATGCCATCCCTTTCGAACCATATTTTCAGGACACCGTTTTTTAATTCTGTTCTTATCCGATCGCGGTATTTTTTTTCGGTCGCACTCACCGCAATACCATCTTCATTGCCTTGTGACAGGTAAATATCTATTCCCCCCGAAACCTCGATACCCGTAAAACCAGACACCTCTCTTTTTTCCGCGTTGGCATCGTTTACAATCGTTTTCTGCGCCCGCGCAAAAAAACCGGTGGTTAATATCAGCACTACTGCCATTAGTTTTTTCATATCCTTTGTTTAGTATTGTTTTTTGTACATCCGCAATTCCGAATTTTTAGTTGTTAGTTGCTGGTTGTAAGGAGTATTTTGTTATATGACGCGGCAGACAATGAAATGTTACAGTTTTTCATTTTCCTGTACTACCTTTGCAGCATCCTGCTGAAAAGCAGGACAGTGTCCTCGGGGTGCTTTTTCCGGTGCAACTGCACGGAACCGGCTGAGATAATACCCGTAGAACCTGATCAGGGTAATGCCTGCGCAGGGAAGGTGAACCGGCTTCCAGTTCCTCCTCTTTTGCTTAGCAGCATTTCCCTCAAATCAATTTTTTAACCGGAGACATCCGTGTAAGCTGTTTAGGTGTTGAAGCCCTGGTTTTAAAAAACCGGCCCCACTTAGCCCGGCACGGTCTGTAGCCAAAAAGACTTTGTATGAAAAAATTGTTTTGGGGAATTTGCTTTTTGATGGTGCAACAGGTAACAACGGCACAGTCAAAAACAATTCTTCTTGTGAACGATGTCAACGGCGAAGCCGTAGCCAATGCCAGCATTGAACTGGAAAAAACGGGCGTTTTTATGGCTGATGAGAAAGGGCGGCTGACCATCCGTACCCGGCAAACCGGCGCCCTGCGCTGCCGGGTAAGCAGCACTGGTTTTACAACCATCGACACCACCATCACCCTTCCTGTCAGCCTGGTAAAGTTTGTAATGACCCGGCTCGTATTGTTCCTGGAGCCCGTAGAGATTAAAGCACTGCGGGCGGGTGATAAATCTCCGTTTGCAAAAAGCAATCTCAGTAAAACCGATATTGAAAGGCTGAACCTGGGACAGGATCTGCCCTTTGTCTTAAACCAGACTCCTTCTGTAACGGTTACTTCGGATGCGGGTAACGGGGTTGGGTATACGGGTATTCGAATACGCGGTACCGATGCCACGCGTATCAATGTAACGGTAAACGGCATACCTTATAATGATGCGGAAAGCCAGGGCACTTACTTTGTTGATATGCCCGATATCAGCTCTTCCCTGAACAGCATACAAATACTGAGAGGCGCCGGTACTTCCTCTAACGGCGCAGGCGCTTTTGGCGCCAGCATCAACCTCAGTACAAATGAACTGAACGAAAAACCCTATGCCGCGGTAAACAACAGTTTCGGGTCTTTCAATACCTGGAAGAATACTGTAAAATTTGGCACCGGTCTTATCAACGGTCATTTTACATTTGATGCCCGGTTGTCAAAAATTTCAAGCGATGGCTTTATTGACCGCGGCGGCAGCAACCTGAAAAGCCTGTTTGCCAGCGGGGCCTATATCACCCAGAAATCTTCCCTGCGTTTTAATATTATTTCGGGTACAGAAAAAACCTACCAGGCCTGGAACGGCATACCCCAGTATAAACTATTCTACAATAAGGATAGCCTACTCACACATTACTACAACAACCTGGGTTCGCTTTATTTTACTACGGCCGACTCCACCAATCTTTTCAACAGCAACCCGCGGAAATACAATGTTTTTACCTACCCCAACCAGACTGACAACTACCAGCAGGATCATTACCAACTGTTCTTCAACCACCAGTTTGCTGCAAACTTGGCTTTCAATACCGCCATTTATTTATCAAAAGGAAAAGGCTATTACGAAGAATATAAAAACAATGCCAGCTATAGCAGCTATGGGCTGCCGGATAGGGTTACCGGCAATACCACCCTTACAGAAACAGATTTGGTACGCCGCCTATGGCTCAATAATAACCTGTACGGAACCATTTTTTCCTTGCTGCATAAAACTGGCAGGGGTCAGATTAGCGCTGGCGGCGGCTGGAACGAGTACGATGGAAAACATTATGGCGATATTATCTGGGCGGCAAACGGCGCTCCCAAAGATTACCAGTGGTATTATAACACGGCCGTAAAAAAAGATTTTAACCTGTATGGCAAATACCAGTATACCCTGGTACCGCACCTGGAAGCGCTGGCCGACCTGCAGTACCGCCGCGTGGATTATCGTATTGATGGCTCCCGGAAATTTCCCGGGCTTCGGGTAAATAATACCTATCGTTTTTTTAATCCAAAATTCGGGTTAACCTATACTGCCGGCACCATGGTGGCCTATGCCTCTTATGCATTTGCAAACAAAGAACCCAACCGCGATGATTATGAAAACGACGCGCTGGCCGATCCACCCAAACCGGAACACCTGCAAGACCTGGAACTGGGTCTGGAACAGAATAAATTTAATTATAGCTGGGGCATCAACCTGTATTATATGAACTACCGCGACCAACTGATACTCACCGGTAAGATAAATGATGTGGGAGATGCCCTTCGTATAAACATACCACATAGCTACCGCGCGGGTCTTGAGCTGCAGGGCCGGTATAAAATAAGCAAGACCTTACAGCTAAGCGGCAATCTAACCATCAGTGATAATAAGATCAAAAGCTTCAACGATTATATCCCTCTCTATGATGCTGGTTTTAATCTAGTAAAACAGGACACGTTTTATTATCGTAAAACAATCCTTGCCTTTTCGCCGCCACTTATTGCATCGGGCCTGCTACAGGTATTCCCTTTTGCCAATGCGGAAATCAATACGGCCATTAAATACGTAGGTAACCAGTTTTTAGATAACACCGGCAACGATGCAGAAAGCATAAATGGCTATTTTGTACAGGATCTTACGCTTCAATACAGCCTGCACCCGATTTTTGTAAAAGAAATAACGATACTAGCAAGGGTGGGTAATATCTGGAACAGGCTGTACGAATCAAACGGTTATACCTATAGCTATTTTTATGATAAGTCGCTGGTAAGGGAGAATTTTTATTTCCCCATGGCGGGGCGGAATTTTACAGTGGCCCTGAACCTGAAGTTTTAAATTACGCGCCGCCGGCCTTCACGGGGAATAGCTCTTTGAACAAAGGGTTGCACTCTTCGCTGTTAGCTTACATCCTTTCAGGGCTGCCACAGCAACGACAACGCAAAGGCCCGGAAGGGTGATAGACACCAGCACCGGTTGCAGCCCGGTGGGCCAAGACCCTGCATACAATACCCATGCAAGAACATACCGGCAATCATGCGGTTATTGGTGAAGCGTTTCGGACAGGAATTGTATTACAACAAGCCAAAGAAATCCATAGAAATCCATGGATCAGGTCCGGGAGTACGAACGCCTAGCGGCTGTTCCCAAATTTCTCCTGCCAGGCCAGTATACCCCCCTCCACATTTACGGTATTGGTATAACCCATGGTTTCTAAAAACAGGGCTGCGGTGGCGCTTCGTTTGCCACTTCGGCAATGAAAAATGACTTCTTCGCCTTTATCCAGTTCATCCAGTTCTGGAGCCTGCATACCCATTATCCGCCCTAGTGGAACCAGGGGAACACCAATATTGAATTCCTGGTACTCCGGCGGTTCACGCACGTCAAAGAGGTTAAGCTGCTCACCAGCATCCATCCTTGCTTTTAATTGCTCTACACTTATGATTTTCATAACAAATAATAGGTTGTTGAATTAATATTGGTTGGGTACCGTTGTTTTGGCACTGGAATCTGCTCTAACGGGTCTTGCCGCACTGAGTCTTACATCAATCAATTCGCCGGGGTGGATGCGGTTTACCCGATGGTCTTCTGTAATCCGGGCAGGGCGCTGCCAGTAGATATAGGCATTTAACGTGTCTTTTACATCCGGGTCAGGTACCACCGGTCCAAATTCCAGGTTATTGCCTTCCATCAAAACCTTGGCATCGGCATAGGTAATCCCAATTAAATCGGGCACCGACAAATCTACATCGGCAATACCGTTGCTGATCACCAGGTCAATTTTAGCGCCCGTTGGCACCCGGGTGCCGAAGACAATTTCATGTCCCATATACAATTGTTTTTTGATGGAGTTCTTGGCAAAATCGGGTACAAAAGAAGTATCTCCCAGTTTTAACCCGGTTTGTTTTAGCAATATCTGCGCGCTTCGGAAACTTTGTCCTACCAGTTGCGGCATTTGTATCATTGGTGGCGTGGCACGGTTGATGGTCAGGTATACCGTCCGGTTGATCTTAACCTCCGCATCGGGTTCGGGAAATTGTTTTACCACGCTGAGCGGTGCAAGCGAGTCTACGTATACGGAATCCTGTATTACAATATCAAAACCCTGTGTTTCCAGTTGCTTTTTTGCATCGGGTAAGGCCTTGCCCATCACTTGTGGAATCTTTAATATCTTGCCATGATGGGTTATCCAGTTCAATGAAAAAAGGAAAATAATAAGAAGCACGGATATGGATGCAATGGCAAATAATATATTTGCCCAGAGCGGTCTTTTTGTTATGAATTGAAACACGTTATTGGGTGCTGTTGTTTTAATTTGTTAATCCAACTCTCCTTAGGCCGAAATTACCCCCTTTTACCCTTGTTTATTACCGTACCGGGCACAGGTCATCTTGTACAACAATTAATTATTTTTTTCCAAGCGCATCATTTACCAGGGCCGTATAAAATGTGGTCAGGCTCCAACCCATGGCCGCCACCTGCTGCGGTACAATGCTGGCAGCTGTTTGCCCCGGAACGGTATTAATTTCCAACATATAAGGCTGACCGCTTTTTTCATTGTAAATAAAGTCGATCCGTACAATACCGCGACAGTTAAATACCTGGTAGATTTTTTTGGCTGTAGCCCGAATTTTTTCCGCGATGTGCTCTTCCACTACGGCCGGTGTTATTTCTTCCGTGAAACCGGATGTATACTTGGCTTCAAAATCAAAAAATTCCTTTTTGGTTTTAATTTCAGTGAACGGCAGTGTAATAATTTCCCCCTTTGAACGAAATACGCCAATGGTAAATTCCCGGCCTTCTATAAATTCTTCCACCAGCACCTGGTTGTCTTCCCGGAAAGCCTTTTCAATAGCGGTATCCAGTTCTTCGGAGGCGTTGTTAACCCTCGACATGCCAATGCTGGACCCCCCGTTATTGGGTTTCACAAACACCGGGAAGCCCAGCTGGCTGGTTACTTCTTCGGGACTTTGAAACCTGTCTTTTACCAGCAGTACAGACTTTGCAACCTGTATACCGGAAAAGGCAGCCACGGCCACCGTGTATCGTTTGTTAAAAGTAAGCGCGGAGCAGGCTGCATCACAGGAGGTATAGGGAATGCCCAGCATGTCAAAATATCCCTGCAGCTTACCGTCTTCACCCGGGGTACCATGTATGCCTATAAAAACAGCATCAAAATGTATGGAATCACCGTCCAGTTCCAGAGAAAAATCACCGCGGTTCACCTGGATCTTTTCACCAGACGTTTTTGTATAGAACCAGGCAGCGGGGGTAATATCGATCCTGAAAACCCGGAACAGGTTTGCATCCAGGTTTTTCTCAATGGTAACTGCACTTTTGTAGGATATTTCTGCTTCCCCGGAATAGCCCCCGGTAACAAATGCAATATTGGGTTGTGGCGCCATAAACCAGGTTTCTCTTTTAGGTTTGTTTCAACAGTAACGCAAATATTGAGTAAAAATTCAATAACAAAAAATCTTATGAAAATTTAACGCCGTTATAGCAGGCTTTATTCCTGTGATGACCTGACCGGCTGTCTCTGCATACCGCATAAAAAAAGGTGAAGGGTTGTATTATCGCCCTTCACCAGATTTCCAGCGGAACATATCACCCGCTTATGTAGTGTAGCTTTCGCTACAGGTAGAACGTATTTGATACCAGTAAGATAAAGTATTTCGAATTGTAACAGGCGTTTTCAGGCCTAAAGTTTTGCACAGTTATATATGAAGTTTTTCTTTTTTGGCCATTAACTCTTCCACTGTTTCTATATACATTTCGTCGGGTACGCAGCAGTCTACCGGGCACACCGCCGCACAC
>JBDTVE010000069.1:0-21076 GCA_040007355.1 Bacteroidota bacterium
GCGTCTTTACCCATGTGTTGCGGAGACGCCATGCATGGCGTCTTTACCCATGTGTTGCGGAGACGCCATGCATGGCGTCTTTACCCATGTTCCGTGGTGACGCCACGGCGTTGCGGAGACGCCATGCATGGCGTCTCTACGAGGATTGTGGCCAATTATTTTTGAATTCCGAATCGTTGAGCTTTATTTCGCGTGCGCTGGCGGTCAATTGTATCTGCATCGGGTGGTCTCCGATATGATCAAACGTTTCATAGTAATCCACACAATGCGCATCGGTAAATTCGAGGGTTTTTAGTTTGCTGCTGGTATCGCGCCTGAAAAAAGTAATGGTGCCGCTTTTGGTCTGGGTCGGACTTATCATCCAGTCGAACAATTCTGTACCTCCGCTGCTTTCCACGATCAAATTAATGGTGCCCCCCTGGGGGATGGCCGTTGGTTTGCCCGTGGAATCTGTTACCTGGCTGAAGCGAAAACCACAATGCAACACGTTTATTTCCTCACCATCTATTTTTAGTTTGGCAATAAAAGACATAATAAAAAATTAATGTAAAAAGACAGTTTTCAGACTTACTGCGCGGTGGAATACCGGTTGCCGGGCGGCCTGCCAGCACCGGCTGCATACATAACAACAGGGGCGTTCCTGGAAACTACTGCATTCTCTCCGAAGCCCGTGTTACAGGTGGGGCAAAAGCCTCCCGGAACGCCCTTTATTAATTTCTTATTGCACCCATTCATTGGTATGTGTGCCGCTGCCCAGGGTAATTTCCTTGGCGCTGATGGTAAATGTTTCGGTAATGGGGTTATCGCCGGCGTTGTCAAAATTTTCGGTATAATCCACCAGGTAAGCTTCTTTGAACTTCAGTTCTTTCAATGTTGCGTCCGTATCGCGTTTGATAAAAACGATTGAGCCATCCTTGCGTTCAAAATTATTGCACATCCATTCAAAGAAAGTGGTATCGCCACTCGCTTCTACGGTTACGGTAATTTTTCCGCCGCGGGTAATAGAAGAAGGACGCCCGGTTGCATCGGTTTCCTGTTTGAGCGAATAATAGCTTGATAAAACATTTAATTCCTTACCAGCTACTTTCAATTTTGCTTTGAAAGACATAAAAAAAGGGATTTAAGATGAATAAATGGTATTGATACCTGGTGAATAAATACAAATGAATACCGCATAAACGTTTCACACAGCCGTAGCGCCCAGGCATGTTCCTGGTTTTCCTTCACGCCCGCCGTTTACCGGCGGCAATCAACAAAATGCTGGATGCTGGTTTTCCGGGAGGGCTATATAAAATGCTTTTATCAGACGCAATCATCTTGCTTGTCATTCAAAGATAGACCCGCTCTCTGCTACAATCAACCGTTATTACACTGATCTTTGAAAGGTATATTTACTTATTTGTCCTGTGCATATTCTGATGACCAGTCGTTTCCGTCATCGCCTTTTTGTCCTTCTAATTTAATCAGGAAGGTTTTAGCCGGGAAATAAGGTTTCATGTGAATATCCAGGTAAATCTTATCTTTCTGAACCGGGTCCTGCTCAAACCGGCGGATGGTAAAATTTTCAATCAGCTTATTAGGACCGGTGATACTATCCAGGAATTTAACAATCTGGCCATTCAGTTCCTTGCGAGTATTGGCCGTAAAATTCTCAAAAGCACGGCGGTTCAGAAAATCCATCATTACCTTGGCCACATAATCAAATACACGAACCACTGAATAGGTTTGCAAGCCAAGATTATCACCGTTAAACAATGTTTTGGCAGAGAACGCCATCACCTTGCCGTACTCTTTGACCATTGGCACCAAGCCCAGTTTTTCCAGGCTGGCAATTTCACTTTTCTTCAAATCAAAACGCACCCCATCTACCTCGTTCATACCGCCGTGTTTTTTACCGGCTGTTACCTGCGACATCAGGGTATTGTATATTTTACCGCCCAGTGCACCGGCCGGCGGAACATAGAGATCATCTTCTTCCCCTACTTCATTGAACTTGCCACGGCCCACCAGCCAGTTGCAGGACATAATCACATTGGAGCGATAGGCATCACCACCTGTAAGATTGGCGGCTTCAAAGAGTTCCATTACATCATCCGGGGCTTCCAGGTTTTCAAAATCAGTCACCAGCATTACTTTGTTCTCATACGCCAGTTTGCCCCATTTCTCCACTACCTTATTAGAACCCAGGTAGCCCGGTAATATCAGCAGGCTATAGTTATTGCGGAGGTCCAGGCGATCATAATTGTCTACCAGTTCCGTTTGAATGGCATCTATAAACCTGGTATTGTCCAGGTCTTTCAGCTGATCGGGTTCTGCGTTGATCAGCGAAACATTTTTCACTTTAGTGCTTTCCGTATTCTTAAAAAACAAGGCTACCGAGCGGTAGGAACGTTCCAGTTGCTGCGTGCCTTCTACCGCGGCTTTCAGGTTTTTTTTGAGTACCTGGTCTGCCTGGTCAGATTTCTGCTGGCAGGTTTCTATCATGGAAGAAAGTTCATCGGAACTGTTTAATATTTCACTCCACCATTGCAGTGTTTTTTTAAGCGCCTCGCGTTCCGCTTTTTTGGAGGATTCTTCCAGGAATATCTTTTTCCGAGCCTTGCGTTCCGGGTTAATATTCTGAACGGCATCAATGCCTGTTTCAAACAGGTCGAACCCGCCGAATTTTTCCAGCGCTTTAATACTGTTTTCCAGCACCTCCGCCGGCTTGTCGATATTTTTTACCGCTTCCCGTACCTTGGATTGCAATTCTGCAGTTTTTAATTGTTCCTGCGCCATATATAAAATTTAGTTGAGTTTATTAAGACACTAATTGTTATTGTGATATTGAACCGGCACTCATCGGGGTGCTAATAACGCGCCTGGATGTCCGAAAATATTTTTAAATCGTCAAACTACCCTGATAAATCGGCCAACTGTATTATTTGACTTGCTCCAGTTCTTTTATCAGTGCATGAAGCGCATTGATAAAAGCCTCTTTTGTTTCACCATTGGAAAGCGCCTGTTTCAGCTGTTTGTTTGTCTTCAGCTGTTTGATGATTTTCTGGTACTGCTCCTTTTTCATTGCAAGTTCGCTGATAAAACTGCTTTGGGCGGTAATGCCTTTCACGCCAAAATCGGCCAGGCCCGTGAAATTCAGGTTCTCTTTTTTAGAGCTGCCCTCCTCGTCTTCAAAATCTATTTCCACTTTGGGTTTAAAATGTTCAAACACCTGTTCTATACTGGTCAGACCTTCTACTATTTCGGGTCTTGTTGGCGCATCAATCGTTAGCTTTTCCGCCATTAATACCCGGTTTTGTGGAATCTCTGCAAAAGCTTCAAAAGCTTCTGTTTCAGATACGGTACCACCAATACTATATTTTTCAACAGCCATGAGAATGTTATTTGGTTAAAGAATATTTTTAAGATCCGCTTTTTGCAGCCGGCATTGTAGATACTGCCGGCTGGTAAATAATTTTATTTCCACTTAAATATAAATACATTTTACGATACTTCTGCACAATCCCAAAAAACCGGTTTGCCATACTCACGATTCCGTCTTCGATTATTTTTTAACCTTCCAAACCAGTTCTTCTTTATTATCCGTTTCCAGGCTAACGGTGCTGCCGGCCTGTATTTCGCCGCTGATAATTTTCCTTGACAGTGGCCGGCGCAACTGGGAACGGATCACGCCGGTAAGCGGTCTTGCACCATATTTTGGCGTAAATCCCATTTGGGCCAGTACCTTGCCCGCTTTTTCCGAGATGGAAAGCCGGATGCCCTGTTTCTCCAGGGCGGCATACAAGGTTTTCAGCTGCACCTGGAGGATATTCTGTACCATTTGTTCTGTCATGGGCGCAAAAGGAACAATCTCCGTTAACCGCCCCAGGAATTCCGGGCGAAAATGCTGCGACATGATCTCCATTAGTTTGGCCGAAGAAGGCACTTCGCCGCTATTAAAAGAATCAACCACATACTGGCTGCCAATATTGGACGTGAAGATAATAACCGCGTTTGAAAAATCGCCTTCCTTGCCCAGCTTATCATGAAGCTTGCCCTCGTCCATGATCTGCAGGAAAATATCAAAAACCGATGCATGGGCTTTTTCAATTTCGTCGAACAAAACAACCGAATAGGGCTTCTGCCGGATCTTATTTACCAGCAGACCGCCTTCCTCGTAGCCCACATAACCCGGAGGGGCGCCGTAGAGCAGGGCTGCGGAATGTTCTTCCTTAAATTCAGACATGTCGAACCGTATCATAAAAGATTCGTCCTGAAACAGGAAATTGGCCAGGGTCTTGGTAAGCTCTGTTTTACCGGTACCCGTAGGGCCCAGGAAAAAGAAGGAGCCGATGGGCTGGCCGGGTTTGCTGAGCCCGGATCTTGATTCAAGCACGGCTTCCGAAATGGTTTTGATGGCATGATCCTGACCCATTACCCGCTGTTTCAACACCGCTTCCATATTGAGCAGGCGTTCGCGCTCCTGCGTTTGTACTTTTCCGATAGGTATTCCTGTTTTATAGGATACGATGGCTGCCACATCGCTTTTCTCAAGGGTGGTATGTTTGTTCACCGCCGCAGCCTGCAGGGCCTGCAACGCCGCTGCGATATAAGTTTTTACGGATTTGTCATCGGTCATTTTCGCCGGGTCTTCCTCGCTTTCAAAATAACTCCAGAGAATAGGGCTTAGTTTATTTTTCATCTGCAAATGCAGCCACTGCCATTCTTCCAGGGTATGCGGAACGGCACCGGCCAGCTGGTCTGCGGCCATCCATTCATCGTACTGTATCTTGAATGCCTCCAGGTCTGAACCACCGGTATCATTTATCATCCGCAAGGCTGCCATCGACCGGTCGGCCAGGTCTATGGCGGCGTCGGGCAGGCGCCGGTCTTTTATATATCGCTTTGCCAACCGGATGGTTTCCCTGATGGTTTCTTCCGGAACTGTGAGGGTATGGTGTTTTTCAAAATGTGGCATAACGGCCTTCATCATGTGAAAACAGGTAGTGGCATCGGGCTCGTCTACCACCAGTTGTTCAAACCGCCGGCTAAGCGCCTCATCGGTCTCAATATATTTACGGCATTCTTCCATAGTGGTGGCGCCTATCAGGGTTATTTCGCCCCGCGCCAGCTCGGGTTTAAGCATGTTTACCGCTCCGCCGGCAGCGCCGTGTTTATCAATGAGCACATGAATTTCATCAATAAACAGGATGGCTTTATCAAATTGCTTGATTTCTGTCAGGATGCTTTTGAGCCGATCTTCAATTTCTCCCTTGTAAGATGCGCCGGCTATCAGTGCGCCGTTATCCAGTTCAAAAATGCGGGCATTGAACAGGTGCTGGGGTACTTTTTGCCAGAGGATGGCCAGTGCAAACGCATCCACCAAAGATGATTTTCCAACACCCGGTTCTCCAACAATAAGTACATTTGGTTTGGAACGGCGGCAAAGTATCTCCGACATCATCCGCACTTCCTTATCGCGGCCAACTATGGCATCCATCTTCCCTTCTTTTGCCTGCAGTGTTTTATCAACACAGTATTTCATCAACGCCTGGTGTCCGGTCTTTGGCTTTTCGCCATTGGACGCAGTTGGGGTTTTACCCAGCGCCGTTTGTATTTCCTCCGTATCTGTTACCGACTGTAATATTTCATCGCGCCGCAAGGGCAGGGTCTTTAGCTGTTCGTAGGTAAAACCAACACCCGGTGTGCAAAGTGCTGCCAGCAGGTGCAGGGGCTCAATAGCGTCTCTTAAAAATTTCAGGCGGATATTATCGGCTTCATTCATTACTTCCTCCATCATATGATCGCCCGCAATGGGTTCAGCAGGAGCAGGCGTTTTCTGAAGCCCTTCGATCCTGACTTCCGCCCATTCTTCCATATAATAAATATCCTTATCCAGCCCCTTTAGCAGCGGTTGCAGGGTAGCATCTTTGTGCAAAAGTGCTTTTAGCAGGTGGGCCGGGCCAAAAGACGCATTCATATTTTCCTTTGCAATGGCCTGGGCAATCTTAATGACCCGTTTGGTGTCTTCCGTTAATAAAATATCCTGGGTTATAACTGGCATAACAGGGTTTTACATTGTATTAAAATATTCCCAGCAATTTTTTCTTTTCTACCACTACATTCATAGACAAAATATGATTGGTTTCACGGTCTGTAACGGGTATCACTTTAATCTCCTTTATTTTTTTCATACCCCTTAGCTCCTCGCACATCTTTGTAAACGTCATTACATTGTTGTTCAGTGTTACTGAAATACCCAGTTGACCGCCCAGGTATTCCGAAAAGTCCTCTGCTCTTTTCTGGCCTTCGGCTACCTGTCTAAGCATGGCTTTTAACTGTTCGTTGGTGAGCGCCGGCGCCTTTACTTTTTCCTTTACATCGTCTTTTTTAACATCGGGTAAAACGGGTTTCAGCGGCTCGCTGTGCGGTTGTGAGGGCAAAATAACGATGGGCGCCTGTGGTCTGGGCAGCTCCGGTCTTGCCCTGGGCAACAACGTTTTTTCTAAAGGCCGGTCTATAACCATAATGGAATAGGAAACGATCATGTCGCTGCGGTCGTTTACCTTTAGCTTCACCGTTTTCCGGCCGGGAACGGTAAAAGTATAAGTTGGGTTCCGGTCGGTGGCATCTATGCTGTTGGTTTGCCCGAAACGCCATTCCCATTTTGTTGAGGCCGTGGAAATATCGGAGAAACTAACCGGTTCGTTTATATAAGCGGTATCAGAGGGATTGGCGGCTATCAGTGGCTGCAGGCTGGTATTTACAATAACCGGGGCATCGCTGATAACCACATCCTGCATATCCGAACACTGGCCGTTTACCAGTACGGTAACCGTGTACCGCCCCGCATTTTTAAATTCGTGGTTGGTAATGGATATCTCCTCGTCTTTAGAGGTGCCATCGCCAAAATTCCATGAAAAGGACTTACCCTGCTGGGTGGCGGCATTAAACCGGATCACATTGCCCGCAATCAGGGCGCTGCTGTTTACGGCAATCTTTACCGGGGAACAAGGGGTGTGAGCAGCAAACCGGAAGGCCATTATTACCAGCGACAGCACACAAAGGGCGCCCATAGTGAAAAAGACCTGTTCATCGACATGAAAAAAAGAAGACGATTTCTTGCTCATGACCTAATTATATTATCGGAATTATACTGGAATACAGAATCGGGATGCTGGGGAGGATACAGGAAGTTTACCGGGTTTGGATGGCTTTCCGGTATTGAGATTACAAGATAGTAAATTATTCCAAAAAGCAAGAAAGGTATAATTACTCAATTCTTCCGGTTTAATACCCTTATTTTCCTTTTAATTTGATTTAATTTTGAAAGACCAATTTGTTCAGCTACCGTTATTGAAATAAGGCTTATGAATATTACGCGTATATCCGGCTGCTGCCTTTTTACACTGCTGCTTGTCTCCTGCGGTTCTTCCAAAAAAACATCAGGCACCACCAGCCAGGAAATTGTTGTGGGCACGGCTCCGGCCGGCAAGACGCCCGTGCCCGTAAAAACATACGATGCACTCCAAAAAAAATACGCGGCCTATCTCAATGTGGCACCCGAACAAATATCCAATATTCGCCTCTACGAGTTTATTGACCATTGGCTGTATACCCCCTACCTCTGGGGAGGTACTACCAAAAAAGGTGTCGATTGCTCCTCGCTGATACAGCAATTGTTGCAGAACGTATATAATATTACCATACCACGCACTTCGGTAGACCAGTTTTTTACCGACTGGATAGACAAATTCGGTTCCACGCAATATCTCTCAGAAGGCGATCTTGTTTTTTTCAGAACCAATAAAGAAAAGGTTGTGTCGCACGTGGGTCTGTACCTGGGCAACCGCATGTTTGTAAACGCATCCTCCTCCAAGGGTGTCAGTATTGCCAACCTGGATGACCCTTACTGGAGAAAAATGTACGTGGGGGCGGGCCGGGTTAAAGTAAGCCTGCTGCCAGGTTATAAGAAATGAACCGATCTTACGTTTTCTTTTGGTATTGCCTTTCTGAGCAAAATGGCCCGGCTTTTCGCGGGAAACTACCCTTTTACCAAGTTTTTTTGAAAGGCTGAAACCCCGGCCAGGGTATGTATACCGGCAGGATGCCCGGGCCGCCTGGACGCTGTTTTAGTGGTATTGGTATTCATACTTATGCATTTACGCTTCCTACGCTTTTCTGCAATATATAAAACCCGGAACCTGCCATACTACGTATATAGGTTCAGACGTTCATTTAACAGAATTTTTTGTGTAAGACCTTATTACTTTTAATCCCGACCTGCGTCTAATTAGTCAGCATCCTAAAGCGTAAAATTATGAAAGCAAATTCTACACAAATGGAGATCATCATTCTTACCGGCACTTCTTTCTCTGCCGGACAGTTATCAGATAAAAATGAAGCCGCAAACAAACCCGCCAGCAGCGAAAAGGAAATGCTTACGGAGGCCTGCTGGAATGGTATGCTGGCGCAGATGTTGCCTGAACTGTGCGAGCAGATACCCGATGGAAAAAAAATGTATCTCTGGGAAATAAAAGAAGCGGATACTTTTATAGAACTTGAACTGGGCGAATTTCAGCAAGACGAAGACAAGTACTTTTCAATAAACCCCTACTCTTTTATTCCGGCCCAACCCCTGAGCTAAAAAAACGTATCCGGAACAATTAAAAAACCGGCTAGCTTTTTTGCCGGTGCATGAAAAACAAGACCATGGCCTGCCGCGGTTCTTCACCAACTGTTTTCTTTTCTTAGTCCTGTTTGATATAAACAAAGCCAGATCAGGATCCGCCTGCCTTTGTCCAGTGCCGTTTTAATATGAATGGTGAAAGCATTCTTTGACGATCCATTCCACATATTTTGATTCAGTTAACCCGGCTTATTATAATGAATTCCCAAAAACACCATCATTCTGCTTACTGGAATGATTTTCGCCATTAATAATCCGGGCTGGCCAACAACCCGGCCGGTTTTAACCAATACACCATTTAATAAATAACGCGATATGAAAATGCATGCATGTTTATTACTAACGATGCTGTTTCTTCCGGCACTGGTTTTCCTGCCGCAACTGTCATCAGCACAAAAAGACAATGCTAAAACCGCTGCCATTAAAGAACTGGTAAACAGCCGTCATTATACATTTAAGGCTCAAACCGCCATACCGTTATCGGGTAAGGTCAGACAGCTCACCAACGAATACGATCTGCGGGTTTCAACAGACCGGATTGTAGCCTATCTGCCTTATTTTGGCCGGTCCTATATGGCGCCGATTGACCCCTCGCGCGGTGGTATTCAATTTACGTCAAAAGATTTTGATTACACGGCTACCGCCCGGAAAAAAGACGGATGGAATATCTCCATCAAGACCAACGATGTCACAGACGCTCAGCGGATGCAATTAACGATCTCCAGCAATGGCACTGCGTCCCTGCAGGTAAATAGCAATAACCGGCAGTCGATCACTTTTAACGGCTATATCACGGAGCCCGACAAAAAACAATAAACCCCGTCTGTATCTCCAGCATGTTTTAGTTGAACAGGCAATTGGGTATATGCTACCATTTGCATCTTGTAATTTTGCACCTGCTGTACGGTTTATATAAAACGAATGCGGTATGCTACTGCATTGGTCAGACAGGTAAGTTTTCATTGGTTTGATCAACAGGCCTGCATCTTGTTGTACCCAGGAAATTTTTTCACCGAAACCCACCAGTTCCAGGCGGGCCACGGTTACGGCACCGACTATTGGGGACAATGCTTTTATTATGAAATGGTCTGCAGGCATTCCAAGCGCAATACAACTATCCCCATTATTGCTCTTACAGCCAATGCCATTAAAGGTGAAAGCGAGAAATGCCTGGCATCAGGTATGAATGCTTATATTTCAAAGCCATTTGAAGAAGCGTTGCTGGTCGGAACAATTGGCTGTCTGCGGGGCAAGGAAATGAAATTGAAACCGTCGGAAAAAAACAATGCCCAGGGCTCCGTTACGCAGTTTATGATAGGCTGTCATGGATGCCATCGATGATAGTCTTTTTTGCGTGTATTATTTAACAGCTATCCCTTCTTCAATCTGGTCACTGGCGTTTTCTATTACACGATCACCCTCCTGCAATTGTCCGAAAATTTCAATGCTGGAGGGAGTTGCATTTCCGGTGCTTACATCTGCTTTTATGGCTTTTCCGTCTCTTACTACCAGCACATATTTTCTTTCCGTGGAGGTAACAACGGCCGAACGGGGTACCGATAATGCATCTTTATTTCCTTTTGAATACAATACCACGTCTGCATACATGCCGGCTGCCAGCCTGCCGGCTTTGTTGTCAACATCTATCTCCATTCTTTCAGAGCGGTAACGGGCATTGATATTCATGGATTGCCGGCTGATGGTACCGACCATCTTTTTACCCTGTAATGAACTCACATAAAAAGACACGGTATCTTTGTCTTTCAGCGTGCCCGCAAAGGCTTCTGGAACGTCTACCTCCAGACGCAATTGTTCAATTTGTTTTAATTCAAGCATGGGTTTATCTTTTACGGCGGCGCTTACCAGTGCACCCGGGTGCACATTGCGTTCTGTAATTATCCCGTTAAATGGGGCCACCACCTGTAGATAGCCGAGCATGGTTTCCTGCATTTGCCAGTTCAGTTTTTCTGCGTTGGCAAATGCACTGTCTGCTTCCATCTTTGCTTTCAGCGTAGATAAATCCAGCGGTGAAATGGCGCCGGCTGTGGCAGACGCTTCCAGAAAGCGCTGGTAATGCTCCTTATCAATTGAAAAATCCGCCCGGCTACGGGCATATTTTTCTTTGGCCTGTAACACGGCCTGTTCTATTTCAGGCGCCTCCAGCATCATCAGCAATCGACCTTTTGAAACCCGGGATCCGATATCCACCAACACGTTTTTTACATACCCGTTTATTTTGGGGAAAATACTTACTTCCTCATACGCGGCCAGCTGGGCGGGTAGTTTAACAGAAGCGGGTACTCCCGCCTTTTTAACCGTTGCAAGCGAATACTGAACAGGTACCTTTGTTTCCGACGGTTTGTTTTCCGCCGCTTGATTGCCGGAACAGGAAACAGCAAACAACACAATAAAGAAAAAAATGATATCGTATTTCATGTTTGTAAGTTTAGTTGTTAGTTTCTGCGGGTAATAATGATACCGGGTCGAACGAAGTCTTTTGCCGTATCCATCCGTATACCAGCGGCACAATAAATAAAGCTGCAAATGTGGAAGCCGCCAACCCTCCTATTACAGCGCGACCCAGCGGTGCAGACTGGTCACCGGCCTCGCCCAAGCCGCTTGCCATAGGTATCATACCGGCAATCATTGCAAAACTGGTCATGAGTATGGGCCGAAGCCGTATGCCCGCGCTTACCACAGCCGCTTTAAACGGATCCCGGTACTGAAACCGTAACGCCTCCGCATTTGTGACTATGAGTATGGCGTTTGCCACAGACACACCCACGGCCATAATAATTCCCATATACGATTGCAGGTTGAGCGTGGAACCGGTGGCCATTAACAGGAGCAGGGCACCCAGTAACACTGCGGGAACAGTTGACAAAACAGCCAGCGATAAACCAAAGGACTGGTAATTGGCCGCCAGCAATAAAAGAATAACAACAATGGCCACCAGCAATCCTTTTTGCAGTGAGCCCAGCGTCTCGGTCAGCAGGGAAGACGTGCCTTTTATCTCAGCCACCAACCCCCTGGGTGGTGCACCCAATTCATCAATGGTTTTTTGCACAGCTGTCGTTGCGGTGCCAAGGTCTTTTTTAAAAATATTGGCGCTTACGGTTAAAAATCTTCTTGGCCCAACCCTGTCAAATTCTCCCGGAACTGTATCCAGGTTTAGTTGTGCTACATCCGACAACACCGGCCGCTCTTTTCCTTTTACCAGGGGAACGGATTGCAACTGCTCGAAAGAATTCATAAGATACTCCGGCACCTGCACCTGTACCTGGTAGGTATACGATGCGTTGGCGTCTAGCCACAGGTTTTTTTCTGTAAATCGGCTGGAGGAGGTGGCATCGGTAATGCTTCTGGCCACATCGGCAACATTTAAACCCATTTGTGCCAGGCGAAAACGATCGATACTTATTTTTATGGTTGGAAAATATAAAGGCTGTGCAATCTGTACATCACGCAGGTAGTCAATTTTCTTCAGCCCCTCCACCAAACGCCGGGCATACCATTTGATCTCTTCAAAATTTTTACCCGCCACGCGTACTTCCACCGGTGTTGCGGCACCCTGCGCCATGATCTTTTCCGTTAGTTCAATGGGTTCAAAGGAAACACGGATGGCGGGGTATCTTTCGGTTATATTTTTCCGTAATTGGTCTTTCAGGTCGGAAAGGTTAACCTTGTATCGTTCATCCAGATTCAGCTGTATGACCGCCTCATGGGTGCCACTGTTAAAAACATACAGGTTGCTGGAACCATAACTGCTGGGCACCAGGCCAACATAGGCGGAGCTAACGGCTATATTTCCATGAACAGTGGAATCGATCATGGCCAGTATGCTCTTCACCGCTCTTTCTGTTTTTTCGAGCCGGGTGCCATCCGGTTCTTTAATTCTTATCTGCAGTTGCCCGTTATTTGTCCGTGGCAAAAGGTCTTTACCAATAAAAAAGAAACAGGCACCCGCGGCGGTCAAAGAAAGCAACAGGTAAGCCAGTACTATCCATTTCCGACCAGGCATCCATCGTTGCAGGATGTTCGACAACTTTGTTTTGACGCGTTGGAAAAAACCATTTTCCTCTGCATGCAGCCGGTCTTCGCGGGTATGCCTGTTCACTTCTTCTACTTCCCTGTCATCCAGTGCCAGTCCGGCATGTGCATGCGGTTTACTATGATTGTATTGAAACATTTCTTCTTTCAAGAGCCAGTTAGTGATGACCGGTACCAGTGTTTGCGCGGCAATAAAGGAAATGATCATGGCGAAACCAATGGATAAAGACAAGGGCAGGAACATGGCCCGTGGCACGCCGCTCATTACAAAAGAGGGTGCAAAAACCGCCAGTATACACAACAATATTAGCAATAGTGGAAAGGATATTTCTTCGCAGGCATCCAGGATGGCCTGTCTTTTTGGTTTTCTCATTTCCAGGTGCTGGTGAATATTTTCAATGGTAACGGTTGCCTGGTCTACCAACACGCCAATGGCCAACGCCAACCCACTCAGCGTCATAATATTTATTGTTTGCCCGGCCAGGTTCAATAGCAACACGCTACTGAGCACGGCCACGGGAATGGTAATTATCACCACCAGGCTGCTGCGCCAGTCGCGTAGGAAAAGCAAGACCATCAAGCCTGTAAGAATCGCACCCAGTAATCCTTCGGTCATCAAGCTTTTTACCGCATTGATAACAAATACAGACTGGTCAAATTCGTAACTCAGGTTTACATCATCGGGTAAGAGGCTTTTCATTTCGGGGAGCCTGGCTTTTAATGTTTGTACTACACCCCAGGTAGATGCATCGGCTGTTTTCACCACGGGTATATAAATGGAGCGTTTGCCATTTACCAGGGCATAGTCTACCGTAACATCCGTGGCATCTGCAACGGTTCCCAGATCCCGAACAAAAACGGCGGCATTATCGCCGGCGGTAACAGGTATGTCTTCAAATTTCCGGACCGTTTCTTCCAGTGAATTTAAAGTGGTCACATACATGGTGCTGTCTACACGCAGGTTACCCGAGGGTGTTATGGTATTGTTTTTCGCTATGGCCTCCACTACCTGGTCGGGCGAAATATTAAACCTTCTCAATTTCTGCGGATCAACATTAACCACGATGGACCGGGAATTGGCACCAAACGGTGGTGGTGCAGAAAGTCCTTCCACTGTTGCAAACATGGGGCGGATACGTCGTGCGGCCAGTTCATAAATTTCCTCCAGGGTTTTTGTTTTGCTGCTGAACACCAGCTGGCCCACCGGCAGCGATGAAGCATCAAAACGGACCACCTGCGGCGGAAGTGCACCCGGCGGAAAAAATTTGGAAGCCCGGTTTACCTGAATGGCCACCTGCGCGGAGGCTTCGGCCATATCCGTATTTTCATAAAAAGCCAACTTTATAAGTGTGAGACCCTGCACGTTTTTACTTTCGATATCTTTTATTCCGTTAACATATAAAAACTGGTCCTGCATTCTTGTTGCAAAAAAACCTTCCATTTGCTGAGGCGACATGCCCCCGTAAGATTCAATGACATAAATAACAGGCAGGTTCAGTTTGGGAAATATATCGATGGGTATTGTGCGTATGGCCATTACCGAGAACAACAAAAGACCCGTAAACAGTACCAGCACGGTGATGGGCCTTTTCAATGCAGCGCGTACCATAAATTTATTTTATTGTTTGAGTGAATCGGGTAAGGTTACCGATTGCTGCGGCTTTGTCGAGCCGCGCAAGATACCAATCACTGATAGCTTGTATATAGTCTGTCTGCGACCGATATAACACAAACGAAGCATTGGTTAAATCTATCAGTGAAATGATGCCAGCCTTGTACTGTGCCAGTTTCTGCCGGTAGGTGTCTTCGGCGGATTGCAGACGCACCGGCAACTCAATCAGGTTGGCCTCATTTGTCTGTAGTGTATTATCAGCCTGGTCGGCGGCCAGTAAAAGGCTTAGTTGCTGTTGCTGTAGTTCATACCCGCCCGCCAGTACCTGCAAATGGCTGATATTAAGTTTATCTTTTTTATAGAGGCCGTTAAAAAGATTATAGGTAAAAGCAATCCCGGCCGCGTAATTAAACCGTTGGTAACCCAGGCCAGTTGTCAGCGACTTATAATCGTCGTTGTATTGAATACTGGAACCACGCATCCAGCCGCCGCCTGCCAGCAGGATCTTTGGAGCATAACTCTTACGTATAACCGCCTGTTCGGTGATCAGCAGATTATTCTTTTTTGCATAATAGTCGATCAGGGGATTGCCAACGGTATCCGCGGCGAAACGCAGTACCGGCACCTGCCGGCTTGTAAAATCTGCGAGGCTATCAACATTCAGTGTTGGTACAGGAATACCGGTTAAATAAGCCAACCGCACCTTTACCTGGTTCAGGTTGCCGACTGTTTGGTTATAGGCAATTCTGGCTCCTGATAATTCAGCTTTTGACAAGGAGGAATCGGCGCCCGCCTTGATACCGCTTGCCGCCAGCACACGTATCACTTTAAAAATACTGTCATACCGGTTCACGTTTTGCTTGTCCGCTTCCAGCCGATACTTTGTTTTGAGAAGGCTAAAATATTCTCTTGCCACAGCCAGTTGTAGCAGGTAGCGTTCTTTTTCCAGATCGGCCTGTTGCAGAACAACATAAGCTTCGGCATTTTTAAGCCGCGCAGCATTCAAACCAAAATTTACCAGTTCATATTCCCCGTATAAAACGCCAAAATTACCTGTTGCCGGGCTACTGTTATTGGATGCACGCACACCGGCAGAGCTTGAGAGGGTGGTACCCAGCGGCAGGTAGGTTCCCGCAATGGAATTATCGGTTGCCATGTTTAGTTGGTCACTCAATTTCACCTGGGGAAGAAAGGAATGTTTTACATCTGTTACGCCTGCTTTTGCAGCATCAGCGAGCAGTTGTTTTTGTTTAATAACCGGTAGATTGCGCCCGGCCGCATCAATCAGTTGTTGCAGCGAATAATGCTGTTGTGCAAAAAGAGAAGAGGATGGCAGAAACAGGTACAGGGCCCATCGTACACAAGACCTCCTAATGCAGAAAGTATACATACATCAATATATTTAAATGAAAGGGTGGATTGCATTAGATCTATGCAACCCGCGGGGGCCCGCGCAGCAGGCTGGTCAATACTACGGATACCAGTAAATGATCCCCGGGTTTAACGGGTTTCAGTGATATCAATACAGGAAAAACAGTCGCTACCCTGTAAGCAATAAGCGGCATGCTCTCGGGATGAAAACGCTTATTAAGCCGGATATTCGATTTTTTTGAATCCTGCGAAGTTGCGGACGAACCACCGGTTTTGAAGTTATCGTTTTTAGAAGATGAGAGTGTGTTGTAGCTGTTAACCAGAAAACGGGGTGTAACAAAATTGCCGGCATTGGCGAAAACCTGTACTACAAAAAATACCGTGTAAACCGATATAAAAAAGAACCGCTTAACAATTTCGAACGATTGTAAAAACATCAATGCTGCTGGATAGGAGTTGAGCCGCAAAGATATATTAGTTGCAGAAACTCAATGGATGGCTACGCTTCAAATTTTGTTAACGCTTCGTTGTTTGCATTCAGGTTCTTCAAACGAACGTTGGATAGTATTTATTAAACCAGGTGAGCGGTCAGGTGCTGCATAATTTCACTGGCCGTAGACACTCCGCTTTTGCGCCACAGTATTTTTCCTTCCTTAAAAATGATAAGCGTGGGAATAGACTGTATCCCGAACTTTTCTGCATAATACTGGTTTTTATCAACATCCATTTTTAGGATAGTGGCGCGGTCACCGGCTTTTTGTTTTACTTCTTTTAAAATGGGCGGCATCATTTTACACGGACCGCACCAGTTGGCAAAAAAATCAACCACTACGGGTAATGCGCCCTGGATATGTGTTTCAAAATTATTCATGCTTTTCCCGGGTTTTCGTTAATAAACGTTTATCGGTTCCACCTAGTAATTTCTGACTGGTGTTTCTGGCCGCCTCGTTTTGTTGTTCCAGCGTACGGCAATCGGTTGTTACCGCCTGCACCAAGGCATTTCCGTCGCGGCGTAAAACCTGTATAGGTAGTCCAAATAGTTTGCCGAATTCCTGCTCTATCGTTCCGGCGGTGTGCCAGCCATGTATCTCCAGGGAACCCGGGGAATGGGTGGTTCTTACCGCAGTAATCTTTGTAAGGGGTGATAATTGCTGATGCTGGGGAGATGGGTTCCCTCGGCCATGTTTATTTTTAAATAAACATAGCTGAGAAAAGGGAAGGCTCCCGAAAAAGCATCGCCTATTTCGCCAAGGCTAAGTCCGTCCCGTATTTCAATAATCATGGTTACCGTATTGTTTCATAACAAAAAACCAGCTGCAATTGTTATCAACCGGTAATATTTTTTCCGGCAGAAAATCTACCAAACCCTGATTGCGGGGCGTTTGCCCGCCATCCGCGGATGGCTAAACAACCAGGGCAAAAATGCAATATTTTTACCAACTTCGGGGTACGTTACCGCTATGCCAGGCAATGCCGGTGGTTATCAGTCGCCCCCGCATGGGTTACTTGGGGGCCTGCTCTCTCGAAAAAACGGTTATAAATAAAAGTATAAGCCTATGATAGGTTACACTTTGCCAAGGGGCATGAAATGAGTGACGCGGAAACTTCGTGGGCTTTCTTACGCGAAATTGGCATCGATGAAAGTGTGTTTGAGCTGGTAAAAACTGGCATACTGGCTACCCGGATGCCTCAAAAGCCGGAAGGTAAACCAGTCGGCATTGTCGTTAAACTGAATAACCTGAAAGAACAGGTACTGGTCAACCAACTATACGAAGCCTCGAAAGCCGGTGTAACCTTGCAACTGATAGTGCTTAGTATTTGCAGTCTGCAACCAGGCATAACGGGTAGGATATGTCATATTGGAGGGCATTGCAGTTGACACGAAGGGGAACCTGTATATTTCGAATGAAAAAGGCGCGGCGGTACAGGCCAGTATTCTCAAATTTAAATATTAAAAATAAATCCTTTCAGGACTTGATGACCGCCCGGAGACAAAATCCCGGAGACCCATTTTAAAAAACTATGAAGCATTGCAAAAAAATAATATGGCTGCTTTCCTTTTTTCTGGCAGTTAGGGCGGATGCGCAGAACATAGACCTTGCCATATTAAAAAGCATCAATCCACGCTACCCAAACGCCCTGGTATGGCGGGTTGCCAGCGGTTCCGTTGACTGGATTTCGGGCGGCATCAGCCTGGGTACCCTGGCCTATGGTTATATTGCCAAAGATAAAGCCATTACCCACAATGGATATGAGTTGCTTATGACCATCGGAATAAACATGGGTGTTACGCAAGCATTGAAAATAACGGTTAACCGTACCCGCCCTTCAACTAGATACCCCAACGAGGTTTTTGTACGATCGGTTTCCCGCGATAAATCCTTTCCATCGGGGCATACCTCGGACGTGTTTGCCATCGCTACTACGCTTACCCTGCAATACCACAAATGGTATGTAACGGTGCCGGCCTATGCCTGGGCCGGTTGTGTAGGTTATTCGCGGCTTTACCTCGGAAAACATTATCCGTCCGATGTGCTGGCCGGCGCGTTAACGGGTGTTGCCAGCAGTTACGTAAGCCATCTAATTACCAAAAAACGCTTCCGGCAAAAAAAAGCTGGCCAGGAAAAATGAAAAAACGTTACCCTCTTTTATGCTGTTTCCTTTTTTGCCTGTTGCACCTGCATGCCCAGGACGGAGTTAAACAACGCGTTATCCTTATTGGGGATGCCGGCGAAATAAACCCTGCGCAAGAAGCCATCATAAACGATGCGGTGCAAAAATCGATACCCGGAAAAACAATTGCCTTGTTTTTAGGCGACAATATCTATCCCCGGGGGTTCCAGTTTACAGCGGGGCAAAAAGAACATTCGCTGGCCATCCTGCGTTCGCAGTTTGAAAAATTAAGAAAAAACAATATCCCGGTATATTTCGTGCCGGGTAACCACGACTGGGACAAAAGCGGTCCGGAGGGTTATGCGAAAATGCGGGCGGTAAATGAATCCATTGCCGAACAACTCGATTCCGGGCTACAGGTGATTCCGCCCGACGCCTGCCCGGGTCCGTATGAACTGAAGGTTTCCGCAGACCTGGTTGTTGTTGCCATGGACACTGAATGGTGGTTGTATCCATTCGACACACACGCGGCTGAATCAGACTGCCCCTGTAAAACCAAGCGTGATGTATTGAGAAAACTGGATGATATCATTGCGCGTAACCATGATAAACTAATCATTTTTGCCACCCACCACCCTTTTAAAACCCATGGCTCACATGGTGGATACTATTCTTTACGGGAACACCTTTTCCCCCTTACCGATCTCAATAAAAACCTCTATATCCCGATGCCGGTCATTGGCTCCCTGTACCCCCTTTTAAGAAAAGCATTCCCGCCCGCCGAAGACCTGGGCAATTTACTCTACCGCGATATGATAAACAGCGTAAATGAAATTTTAAAAAAACACCCGAATATCATTCATGCTGCCGGTCATGAACATACGCTACAGTTACTGGATAACGGGCTGTTGCAGGTGGTCAGCGGGTCCGGCTCCAAACACACGCCGGTTAAAAAAGGCAAAGAGAGCCTGTATGCGGCAGACAGCAATGGCTATGTGCTGGCTGATATTCTGGAAGACCGGCGCGTGCTGCTGCGTTATTTTACCTGGAGCCGAAAAGGGATAAAAGAATCGTTTGACTATACCAAACCCTTTGTTGCCACGGAGCAGCCTGCAGCAAGCGCCCCGCAAAGCATTGCGGCAGACAGTGTGGTGATGCGTCTGAAACCCCGCATTCAACATTCCGGTCGGTTTTCACCGCGCCCTGTTTGGCGATAATTATCGTACCATATGGACGGAAGCGGCCCACCTCCCGGTTTTGCATTTGTGAGCCGCCGGTTTACCACGTTTTTTCCGGTTCGTCATCAACCGCATCCATGCTTATCCGGATCTGGACTCGGGCATACCCGTTACGGACATCGCTAAATACAACGAAGTGCTGGAATTAGTAGCTGGTATTGTTGTTCCACTTTTAGAAGATGAAAATGACGCAATGTTTGGCTTTACCAATGGCATACCGCCCGATATTTTTTATGCCAGCAATGCTTTTTACTGTTTGTTTGAATCGCGTACCGGGAAAGGAACAAGGTATTTTATTAAACAACCAGTAATACCTGGAACTGTTAGAGCTGCAGCCTGTAACGGGTCTGAAAGCATTGCGGGTAGACATCCAGCCGGCCGGCGAGATAAAGGGTTGCAGCATTGTTAATCCGGCAGACACTAATAACAGTGTCGTAAAATGACCGTTTATAAAAAACAAGGTAAAAATTGCTTTGCTTTTTCGGGTCTGAAATACAGCTTTTTTTTACCCATCGTTTGTAGAAAATATTTCCGGCTGAACCCTTTGTTCCCCGGGGTTGTACCGGTACCCGCCTGGGCTCTACTGGCAACATTTTTGTTACAACATTGGAGTTGAACCGTATTTCTCAACTAAAGTAACAGTTATGAAAAAGAACAATAGCAATCCGTCGAAACATAATGCAACGCCGGCTAAAAAAAGCAGTTCCGCACTGGCGGCATCGTCCAAGGGTGAAAGGGCCACGGCCCGCGTAAAACCCGCGGCAAACCGTGATGTGACCGGTGCATCGGGCATGAGGAATGCCGGTACCAATGTTTCATATGAAGACAAGGAATAACCGGTAATGGTCATAGACGCCGGCAGAAGCTGTTGTTTTTAAAATAGACAACGGCTTTTTTATGGGCTGTTGGGTGAAGCCCATTTAATTTACCAAATCCGTTTGGCCGGATACAGCGTCCAGTGAAGCCAATGTTGCTGCAGTTTATACTCTTGACAGTGGTAAACTAAGTTTACAGATAACAGGTAGGGAACACCATTGTCCTCCGTTTTACAGGCGACAGCTGTGAATGTGGACATTACATGAATAAAATAAGGGGTAAAATTTGGTACAAAGGCCAGAATCCTTATTTTTGCACTCCCAAAATAAGGGATGATTCCGTAGCTCAGTTGGTAGAGCAATACACTTTTAATGTATGGGTCCTGGGTTCGAGTCCCAGCGGGATCACAAAAATGGGACAAATCTGAAAATGTAAGACTTGTCCCATTTTTTTTCGTCCTACCTTGCTGTCTATCAGATACATAAGGTGAATGAACGGATTAACGCGATTAGTTCCACCTTAAAACCAGTCAAAAGGCAATTTTTCGAAGAACATCGAACGCATCACTTTATGTGTCTATATAAATGTTCTCTCCGTGTATAAAATATCAACTTGAAATATATTGCAAATAATTTATCCCATAAAGTTTCGATATTGGATCTTTTTTCTACTGTAATGGACATTGTTCCCCTAGTGGTTGCTTCACAG
>JBDTVE010000070.1:0-9850 GCA_040007355.1 Bacteroidota bacterium
AATAGAAAACCCGACCCGCTGGCAGTGAAGGGCTTTATCAGCAATGGTCGTTTACACATTACTGGAACTTTTGCATGGAGTGAGACCTGCCAGGCGGATTTGTATACCCTGGCGGGCCAGGCAGGCGATCATTTCAAATTTACGGTGGCGCCGGGGTATAATTCATTTGATTTTATGCTGAAAAAGGGCCCTGGAACCGGGTATATTGTACACCTGTGGGGAGACAGGGGATATTCGCACAGCTTTATGGTGCTTGTAAGGTAGCGGGAAAACGGTTTATCCGGCTTTTTTTTCCATTTATCGACGAAAACCACCTCAAAGACGAATTGATTTAGTTAAATATTATTAGTGTTACATCTTTGTATCAGCAAGAACGAAATATCCAAATCCAACGAAGAATCATCCAAATTCCTGAAGAACGAATATCCAAATCCCTGAAACCCGAATATCCAAATCCGTAGAAAAATTATCCGTATCCTTAGATGACCTGTCCCAAACCATTGAAAAACCATCATCCAATTGTCTTAAAACCAAACCATTTTGTTCGTCCATGATCCGTATCCTTTAAAGACACAATCGTACTCAGAAAATTTTTCAACCAGCTGTCCAAACCAACCTGTTTTTCTGAGCAATACAAGAAAGAGCCGTTTCACAATGGCTCTTTCTTGTATTGTTCCTGAAAGACCAGGTAGCCCAGGGCGGGTTAGATTGCGTTGCAATACATAATCAGCCCAACCAATCACCGGTTGAATCTCCCACCCCAATCCCACAACACTACGGTCCCTTCATCCAGTTCATCCTGGTAAACCCAAATGATTTTAAAACCAATTTTTTCATGCGCCGGGATGGATCGGGTATTACGATTAGCCAGCCCCGTTATAGCTAAATCATAGTTCTGCTGAAAACTTCACGATGTTTCCAGTAACGCATATCAAATACGCCTTTTCTACGGTAGGTGATGGCCACGCATAACTGTCCAGTTACATAAAATTATATTGGCCCAATCGGCCTGTCTTTATAATCGAACAGGTTTAAACCGGCAAACAGGGGGAATAATTCCGGTACTAGCGCGCGGGAGGCTACCGGCACTATTAAAGCATAAGCGGCCACTGCATCCCCGTCTTTTACAATGATGGCCGGCTCCATTTCGTGCAGTTACTGTAGAATTTTAGGGTATGGGTACAGTCACAAACCCCTGTTCTTTTTCCGTTACTTCCTTGGATATCCCGCGCAGGTTCAGTTGCTGCAAATCCATGATTTGCTGTAATTCTTTTTCAGTTGTTACCCGGGTGGAATAAAGCATGTTGTTGGTTGTTAGTCTTGAGTGGGATTGAATAGTGGCGAGTCTATAGTCTTGGAAAATGAGCCTTGGGTATTGAGTATTGAGTTATGCTAGAGCGTCTTGGGTCCCGACTATCGACTTAAGACTTTCCGACTAGCGCTTGTATTCTCCAAATACTTCGCGCAGCGTATCAGCAATTTCGCCCAGGGTACACTTATTTTCCACTGCTTCCAGCACCACCGGCATAATATTTTCTCCGCTGCTCGCTTTGTCGTTAAGGTCCTGCAGGATGGCATCGCACTTACCGGGGCTGCGCTGGCTACGCAATTGTTTTAGGCTTTCCGATTGCTGCGCCCGTATGCTGTCATTTATTTTAAAAGGAAGCATCGTCTTGTCTGCGCCCGACTGGAACCTGTTTACCCCCACGATTATTTTTTCGCCGGTTGCTGCCTGTCGTTGGTGCTCGTAGGCGCTGCGCGCAATTTCTTCCTGCATAAATCCTTTTTCAATGGCGCTCACACTGCCTCCCATGGCATCTATTTTTGCAATCAGCTGCCAGGCTTGTTGTTCCAGGGCAGCGGTCAGCGCCTCTACATAATAAGAACCCGCCAGGGGGTCTGCGGTATTTGCCACACCGCTTTCAAACGCAACAACCTGTTGGGTGCGCAGGGCTATCCGCGCGGCTTCTTCCGTGTGCAGGCTGAGCGCTTCATCGAACCCATTGGTATGCAATGATTGTGTACCGCCCAGTACGGCCGCCAGCGTTTGCATGGTACCCCTTGCAATATTGTTGAGCGGTTCCCGGGCCGTTAAAGTGCTGACGCTGGTCTGTGTGTGAAAACGCAGCATCATGGCCCTGTGATCCGTGGCGCCCAAGTCTTTCATGATAAGCGCCCACATTTTGCGTGCCGCCCTGAATTTGGCCGCTTCCTCAAATAAGTCGTTGTGAGCATTAAAGAAAAAGGAAAGGCGGTTACCAAAAACATTGATGTCCATGCCTTTTTCCTGAGCAGCTTTTACATAGGCTTTACCATTGCTCAGGGTAAAAGCTATTTCCTGCACGGCAGTACTGCCTGCCTCACGTATGTTGTAACCCGAAATGGAAATGGTATTCCAATTAGGCAGCTCTGCGGCGCACCATTCAAAAATGTCTGTGATGATGCGCATAGAAGGTTTGGGCGGATAGATATTATTGCCGCTCGCAGCATATTCTTTTAATATATCGTTTTGTATGGTGCCCTTTAGTTGTTGCAGGTCGGCGCCCTGTTCTTTTGCCAGTGCCGCATAGAAGGCCAGCAATATAAACCCGGTAGCATTGATATTCATGAAACTGCTGATGTGCTGCAGCTTTATCCCATTAAATAAAACGCGCATGTCTTCAATGCTATCGATGGCCAGGCCAACCTTACCTACTTCACCATCTGCCAGTTCGTGGTCGCTGTCGTACCCAATTTGCGTTGGCAGATCAAATGCGATGCTAAGCCCCGTCACTCCCTGTTCCAGCAGGGAGTGATAGCGCTGATTGCTTTCTTTGGCGGTGGAAAAACCGGCGTACTGGATCATATTCCATGGTTTGCCGCGGTACAAACCCGGTTGTATGCCCCGGGTAAAAGGGAAAACACCTGCGGGTGAATCGGGCGTGCCGGGTGGAAGATCGGCGCCCGTATAAATTTCCTTTATTTCGATGCCGCTGTCTGTATATATTTTTTTATCACACATCGCAAGAAAATTTAAAGGGTAAACAATAGCCCCGTTGGCAGGAATATGCTATGTATCGTATTCCGTGCTTTGAGATGTAAACTTACGGATAAACACCGGCGCGGGGTCCCGGATGCTGAACCTGTATTCATATCAGGTGGCACGGTGGCGGTAGCAGGCATATCTCACAGGCGTTTGCCAGTGCCAGCAACCTGGCTGCCCGAAGGCATCGGCATAAAATATTTATTTTGTTATGGAATTACAGGTAAAGATTTATGAACGGGCTGTTTGCCGATATTAAAAACAAAACTTACGCCCAGGGGCGTGGTGGGGAGATTATAAAATGATGGCTTTATTTTAAGGCTCAGGTCATCACTAACATCAAAATCTTTAAGATGGCCGTCTACTGTGGCGTCCACAACGTTCAGTGCCCAGAAAAACAGGAAGAATAAAACTGAGTAATCAATATCCTTCCGGTATTCGGTTCGGTACAATTGCAGCGAATAGGAATCGTTGGCATCTACAAATTTTTTGAGTTCGGGCGATACGGCCCCCACCGGAAAAAGCGCGGAATCCGCCGTGCCCCTGTTAACAACAGCGAAATAAGCAAATTTAACCTTGTTGTATTGTAACCTGTTAAAGTTAAATATAAAGCCCGTAATACCCAGCGCAGCATATACAATGGGAATTTTCCAATATTTGCGGTTATAGGCTTGTCCCCAGCCCGGTAAAATCAAAGAATGCATGGTAGCCTTGTGCGGATCGTGCTTTTTTTTACGGGTTGAATCAGGCGTACCGTTTTTTGCAGTGACAGAATCAACACCCGCCATGCGCAATGTTGCGTTGTCTTTTTTTTGCGCAGAACAAAAGAAACTGCATCCGAGGCATGCCAAGAGAAATAAAATGAAACGGATCTTCATCATGCATGTTAATTAGCGGATACACCTAACTGGTCAAGTATCTTGTTCAGTTCTTCCAGCGAGTAATACTCTATATTAATATTACCATATCCTTTTTTGCTATGGTTTAGTTTTACCCGGGTGCTGAAATGAGATGCTAAATTATCCTCTATTTTTTTATAGACATGAAGCAAATCAGAATTTACAGATTGTTTAACGGGTGTTGCCGTTTTATACAGCTTGCGCACCAGTTCTTCCGTTTGACGCACCGAGAGTTTACGGTCCACCACTTCATGAAAAACATACAGCTGCCTGTCAACCGTATCAACGTTGATCAGGGCCCTTGCGTGACCCATGGTGATGGTGCCATTGCGTACCGCCACCTGTATATCGGGTGGCAGTTTCAGCAGCCGGATATAATTAGCCACCGTGCTTCGTTCCTTGCCCATGCGTTCCGCCACCTGTTCCTGGGTATGGTCCAGTTCGTCCATCAGACGTTTATAGCTAAGCGCAATTTCAATGGCGTTCAGATCTTCACGTTGCAGGTTTTCCAGCAGTGCCAGCTCCAGCAACTGGCTGTCGTTGGCTTGTCGTATATAGGCTGGCAGATCTGCCAGGCCGGCAATTTTTGCCGCACGGAAACGGCGCTCGCCTGAAATTAAACGATAGCGGCCACCGGGCAGTTTGGACACGGTGATCGGCTGAACAATATCGTGCATTTTGATGGAGGCGGCCAGTTCGTTCAAAGCCTGTTCATCAAAATGATGCCGCGGTTGTTTGGGGTTGGTCTCTATTTCCTCCACGGGTATGCGCAGGATGCCCGTTGCCTGTTCCACTATATTGGTTTTTAGGGTGCCACTGGTGGTTTTTAGATCAGCATCGATGCTTTGCAAAAGGGAGCGTATGCCTTTGCCCAGTGCATCTTTATTTTGTTTTGGGTTATTCATGTTTGAATGGAAAATGAGGAACCGGGAACGGGAAACCGCAAAGCCGCTCGTATGAATGGCCGGTTCCCAATACCCGATACCGGTTATTCTAAAATGCGTTCTTCCTGTTTCATCCTGGTCATATTGTTTTTTTGCAGCACTTCCTTGGCCAGGTTCAAGTAGTTCATGGCGCCCTTGCTTACCGCATCATACAATATAACGGGCTTGCCTACACTGGGTGCTTCGCTTATCTTGGAGTTGCGGTGTATGATGGTAGAAAAAACCATTTCGTCAAAATGCTTTCTTACTTCGCTTACCACCTGGTTGCACAAACGCAGTCGGCCATCATACATGGTCATTAAAATACCTTCAATGGCCAGTTGCTGGTTCAGCCGGTTTTGCACAATCTTAATGGTGTTTAGCAATTTACCCAGACCTTCCAGCGCAAAAAACTCTGTCTGCACCGGAACAATTACCGAATCCGCGGCTGTCAGAGCATTTACGGTTATCAGTCCCAGTGAGGGAGAACAGTCGATAACAATAAAATCGTAACTATCCCGCACGGGGTTCAGCAAGCCTTTTAAAACGGCCTCGCGGTTGGGGTAATTGATCATTTCAATTTCGGCACCCACCAAATCAATATGGCTGGGCACTATATCGAGGTTGGGGATATCCGATTTCAGGATGACCTCCCGTATCGGCGTTTCGTTTACCATGCAATCGTACAGGCTCTTGGTCACGTTGTGCAGGTCGAATCCCGTACCCGTTGTGCTGTTGGCCTGGGGATCGGCGTCTACGAGCAGCGTTTTAAACTCCAGCACGGCAAAACTCGCCGCCAGGTTAATTGCCGTTGTAGTCTTGCCTACTCCACCCTTTTGATTTGCTACCCCTATTATTCTTGCCATATCTTATAAAGCTAGGGCTGTAACGGTCAGTTGCGGTTTCAACGGGTGTTTGCCCCGGCTACCTCCTACGCTATCAGCCACTTTTTTTTTATTTTTCTCATACCGGGTGCCTGCCCCGGCGGTTTGTTCCTGGCCCATTGACGACCAGCTATATTACAGTTCAATCGATTCGCCGATTGCGGGCAGGTGCAATACCGCCCCCACCGATGTAAAGGCTCTTTTTGCGGCCACGGGGTCTATTTTTATATACCCAAAAGTATCATAATGCACGCCCAGTACGGTTTTGCAATCAATCATACCGGCACAAGCGGCTGCGTCGGCCGCATCCATGGTAAAGTTGTCTCCAATAGGCAATACGGCAAAATTTAGTTTTGCCCATTTGGGAACCAGTTGCATATCAAGCGTAAGCGCGGTATCCCCGCTATAATAGAAATTACCAGCCTCGCTGGTAATGATAAAACCCATGGGGTTACCGCCATAACTGCCGTCTGGCAGACAGCTTGAATGCTGGGCCACCGTGCATTTTACAGTAAAAACTCCAAAATCCCATTTACCACCGGTGTTCATAGGATGGATATTAAAAACACCCTGTTTATTCAGCCAGGGCTGAATATCCCAATTGCAGATTACTTTTGCTCCCGTTCGGGTGGCAATGCGTACACAGTCGGCAATATGATTCTGGTGGGCATGGGTTAACAAAATATAATCGGCCTGTATGGAATCTACATCTATCACGGTATTGGCCAGGTCGTTCAGGGTAATAAAGGGATCAAACAACAGCACCTTATCTTTTATTACAACGCTAAAACAAGCATGGCCATAATATGTTAAGTTCATATGCTAAGTTTGGGAAGGGATCCGGGAACCATCGTTTATGGCCGGGACCCCCGGGCGGTAAAAATAACATTTCATCAGTAGAATCGGGTATCATGAGTTGGATATTTTGGATTGAATGCCGTTCACGCTGCCAGGGAAGTACACAAACCGATTCAATGGATATAAAAGATTTTTGTGTACCATTGCCGGTCAGCGGCTTGGTTAACCGGTTAATACCGGTAAGCTGTTGTTGAGCAGCCAACCATAAACCGGCATGGGTTAGACCGGCAGTGTCAGTAAATAAATAAACTCTCGGCAGGCAAACAATATGATTACAATAATAAGTGGAACCAACAGGCAGGGCAGCAATACCGGTAAAGTAGCCGCCCATTACCTACAGCTATTAAAAGACAAGGGAGCTGAAGCAAAGCTGGTATCGCTGGTAGGGCTAAACGTAAATGAACGCAACCCCGATATCCAGCAACTGGAAAAAGATATTTTAATGGACACCAAAAAATTTATTTTTATATCCCCCGAATACAATGGCAGCATACCGGGCGTGTTGAAATCGCTGATTGACCATTCGGATATAAAAAATGTATGGTGGGGCAAAAAGGCCCTACTTACCGGCGTTTCTACCGGTCGCGCAGGCAACCTCCGAGGTATGGAACACCTGACTGGCATTTTGCATTATGTAAAGATGCACGTGCATCCCAACAAACTGCCCATTTCCCTAGTTGATAAATTATTAAATGGCAATAACCTGATTACAGACCCCGGCACCCTGCAGGCCATTGATGAACAACTCAATGAATTCCTGGCCTGGTAACCATACCCAGGGGCCGGCTTTACTACAATATGTTTATCCCGTAAATTTATTCCATGCGCAGCCCTGCATTTTTAATGACCATCCTGGCGATAATGATAGTGCTGGATTTCTATGTATTCCAGGCTGTAAAAACAGTCAGCGCCGGCGCCAGTCCCAGAACCCGGCTTATCGTTTATTCCGCCTACTGGACCCTGTCGGTGGTTACCGTAATCTGCCTGTTGCTGATGCCCATTATTAATTACGATAAATGGCCACGCAGCGTACGCACCTATCTGTTTGCCATCATTCTGGGTTTGTTTTTTGCCAAAATAATTGCCATGTTCTTTTTTCTGCTGGATGATTTACGGAGACTGCTGCAGTGGGCCGGTGGTAAAATCTTTTTCCGCAATACAGAGGGAGGAGGGCTAAGTGTCGAAGGTATTTCACGTTCCGTGTTTTTGAGCTGGCTGGGACTAGCCGCGGGGGGATCACTTTTTGCTACCCTTATCTATGGTTTTGGAAATAAATACCGGTACCAGGTAAAACGAATAAAGCTTACGTACGATAACCTGCCCCCCTCTTTTAAGGGACTTAAAATATTACTGCTAAGCGATATCCACAGTGGCAGTTTTACCAATAAACAGGCCGTACTTAAGGGCGTTGAAAAAGCGCTGAAGGAAAAGCCAGACCTAATCTTATTTACCGGCGACCTGGTAAACGACCGCGCCGTGGAAATGGAAAATTATATGGATGTATTCAGTAGGTTGAAAGCCCCGATGGGTGTTTATTCTACCCTGGGCAACCACGATTACGGCGATTATTATTACGGCCACAACCCAACAGGTGAAAAAGCGCTGGAAAAAGCCGAGAACCTGAAAAGAATAAAAGAACTGCATGGAGAACTGGGTTGGAAGCTGATGCTGGATGAAAATACGGTATTGGAAAAAAACGGGGAACAGATAGCCCTGATTGGTGTACAGAATATCAGCGGCAAGCCCCGGTTCTATACCTACGGAAATCTGAAAAAAGCTTACCAGGGCGCGGAACAATATCCTTTCAAAATATTAATGAGCCACGATCCCAGTCATTGGGATGCAGAAATAAGACCAAAATACGGCGATATCGATCTAACGCTTGCCGGCCATACGCATGGAATGCAATTTGGCGTGGAAATACCGGGTTTTAAATGGAGCCCGGTACAATACATTTATAAACAATGGGCCGGCTTGTACGAAGAAGGAAAACAAAAATTATACGTTAACCGCGGCTTTGGCTTTATTGGCTATCCCGGCCGCGTGGGCATATTGCCGGAGATCACGGTAATAGCGTTAGCCTAGTATTTTTGATACCGCATTTGATACCGCAACGCATCCCGCTTGCTGCATTATTTATCGAGCGTACTCAATAAGTCAGGTACCGCAACATCGGAACCGGCTTGCGCAATGACAAAATCGTCTGCAATGTCAGCGTATTTGTTTAAACCCTCGGCCATCCGGCCAGTCATAGTTCCATGACCCACTGCCGGCACTATTATTCAGGCCGTCGGATCATCGCCCGGCAATACCAGTTGGGACGGTCACAGATAGCTGTTCTTTATATAGTTCTTAACTTTATTTAACTTCTATTATAATTAAATGGCATATAACTTGAGCGCATATTCCAAACTAAAAACGCTACATCATGAAGACGAAACAATTGGTTCCTTTTTTTGCATTTATATTATTTTCAATTGCAGGTATGGCCCAGGTACATGTTCCCGCCTTTCAGTTGGGTGTAAAAGGTGGGGTTAATTTCACTAAGATTGATGGTAAATCTTTTTCCGATGAATTCAATTATGGCTATCATGCCGGCGCATTTGCCACTATCAAGATCAGCAACCATGTACAGATTCAACCTGAGGTATTGTTCAACCAGTTTAACACAAAGGCGGACACCGCCTTTAATAATGTGTTGAACGTTAAAAACCTAAAAGACGTAAAGCTGAACTATCTTTCTATTCCACTTTTATTGAATTTATCGCCCGCCAAATTCATTTCATTCCAGGTGGGCCCGCAGTTTGGTGTTTTGCTCGACAAACACAAAAATCTTTTTGAAAATGGCAAGGGTGCATTTTCCGGCGGCGATCTTTCCATGCTGGCGGGTGTACAACTGAATGTGGCCGGTCTTCGGCTTAGTGGCCGTTATGTAGTGGGTCTGGCAAATATCAATGATGCCGGTAACAGCGATAAATGGAAAAACCAGGGCTTCCAGCTAAGTGTTGGCTTCCGGATAATTTAAGAAGTTGGTTGATCTACATATCAATAAACCCTCTGTTGTGCCTGGCATAACGGAGGGTTTTTATATATAATTGTTCGGTGAAGGACACCAACCACGGGTAGATAAGGCAATCCTGTACCGGCCTAATAGGAAACCGATTAAAATTATGGGGAATTCAATAATGAGTAACCCCCTTCATTGCAAATGAAATGAAGCAATCCGTGGATGGAATAAAAAGAATATGCATAAAATGGTGCAGG
>JBDTVE010000071.1:0-3143 GCA_040007355.1 Bacteroidota bacterium
TATAATACGGATACTGTCTGGCAGGCTGTTTACCTGCTGCATGCGCACCATCTGTGGCAGGTTATAGAATTCCGGTGTGGCCGCGGATACCTGCTCGCTGGCAAACCTCTTGGGATAGGAGTTTTCATCATAGATCCAGATCTCAAGAACCAGTTATTTCGCTTTTTGCAAGGAGTATTTCCATAAATCAAACCCTTCTGCAGGCAGGTAAGGCTTTATAAGGCCTGGTCTGATAAAAGAAAGAGCATGTTTGATTATAGGTGGTTTTAAAAAGCGTTTTGCAGCCGGCAAATGGGCATGGACATATAGACCGTATCGCTTTTTTACTGGAGCAAGGTTTACCGTACATTCGTACCATAATATACAGCATGGAACAATTTGTGAATCGCTTACAGGATTTATACAATAGGGTGCCGCGGCGCCATTCAGCAGAAAACCTGCAGGAAATCAACGGCGTTTTGGATGAATACAGTGGTATCCTGGGCGGGATAGAAGCCTTGGGTCCTTGGTATGAAAAAAATACTGCGGTGTTTTATCCATCGCTGGAATCCATACAGCAGATCCTGAAGCTTTCTAACAGCAACAAACACGCTAAAAAGGCCAAGGATGCACTGTTCGATGAGGCATCGGGTAAACTAAAAGATGATATTGCTTCGTTAATTGCTGTATACGAAACCGGTAACAAGACCACCGGTGACAAATCTTAGACGACGGTCCGTAATAAAACCGCTTTAAGCTGGTCATTATAGGCAACCATTACACTTATGAATCACTTTCTCGATCAGTGTTTTTCCACGCTGCTGATTTGCACTATTGTTGTTCCTGTTGATTCCAATAGCCAGTTGGACGCAACACCGGTTGTAAAAGACTTTTTGCCGGTGATTGATACTCCGCAATTATCTGGTTTTATAGGAGAAAAGCTAGATGCGTGCTACCAGAACCGTATCCAGCGCCAGGATGCAGAGCGCCTGGTACAGCCTTTTCTTAACCGCACAGAAGCTTCCTGCTGGCGAAGCGAATTCGGGGATAAATAGTTTACCGCGAAAGTACTGGCATACCGGTATAAGCCTGGCGCGGCAACTGGAACCCATTACACGGTTGTACCTGTGCACAGGCAAAAAAATATATTGACTTTGCCCATGAAATTGTACGTAAAGGGGAAACGCCCGATGACCCGCAGCACATTTCCAAATCTATAACACCCGTGGGCCTGCCAGGCTACTTATCGGCGGTTGCCCGGTACTGGTAGTTGCAGCTTTCTCTATTATCCATTCCGATGGTTTGCATGGCAGGTCTTTCTGTCTTGCCCGCTCAGCACCGGGATGGCAAACGAGAGCGTGTTTTCTCCTTGTTGATAATGCAATTGTCTGAAGAAATAAGTGGGTTTTCCGGGGTAAAAGATGGTAAGCCCGGTCAATTACCGGGTTTATTTAGCAGGGAAACTGGATGGGAAACCAATTTTTCCTCTGAAAAACGGGCATTATTGGCCTGCTAAGCAGGTAAAAGGAAATATTTAGCCGGAATTGCGTTATTTGTGCATAATTTTTTAATAAAATAAAGATAGCTGGTTTATTTTAGCGTACGGGTATTACCCATGCCCGCGATTACTAACAATTAAATTCAACGTAAAATGGCAAAAACAGTAAAGAAAGCAGCGAAAAAAGCGCCTGCAAAAAAAGCAGCGAAACCAGCTGCAAAAAAAGCAGCCCCCAAGAAAGCTGCAGCAAAAAAAGTAGCACCAAAAAAAGCAGCGCCCAAAAAAGCTGCTAAGAAAAAATCTGCCCGCAAGCCAAATGCAGCATTCATGGCACCCCTTACTTCAAGTCCGGCTTTAGCAGAAGTAATCGGTAATAAACCACTTCCAAGAACGGAAATCATCCGTCAGATCTGGAATTACATTAAAAAGAACAAGCTGCAGGACACCAAAAACAAAAGAATGATAAATGCAGACGCCAAACTAAAGGTGCTGTTTGCAGGTAAAAGTCAAATCTCTATGTTTGATCTCGCAAAGGTTGTGAGTCAAAATGTAAAGTAACTTTCTTTCTACTGATAATTCATAAAGGAATGCCACCAGCGCATTCCTTTTTTTATTGTACTTTTCCGTATGCAATCGTCTTCTTTTCTGCTATATGGCGCCAACGGATATTCGGGTGAATTGATTGCGCGTTTTGCGCATCAATACGGGCTGCAACCGGTACTTGCCGGGAGAAATACGCAAGCTGTTAAAGCATTGGCCCAAACACTTCAGTTGCCTTTTCGTACCCTTGAGCTGGATGATAAGGCAGCCTGGCAGGATGCCCTGCGGGGTATTAAACTGGTGGTGAATGCAGCGGGGCCCTATAATTTTACAGCCAAGCCGGTAATAGCCGCCTGTATGGCGGCGCAAGCGCATTACCTGGATCTCAATGGCGATACTGAGGTATTTGAAATCTTGCAGCAATTCAATGACCAGGCGATAGAAAAAAATATAATGGTATTGCCTGGGGCAGGTTTCGATGTGGTGCCTACCGACTGCCTGGCACGCTGGCTGAAAGACCAGCTACCCAACGCCACTCATTTACAAATTGCATTTGTTATTATAGGCAGTGGTTTATCGCGCGGTACCGCTATCACCACCCTGCAGAAACTAGGGCTGCCGGGTGCCGTTAGAAAAAACGGGCGGCTAGTGCCCGAACCCATTGGAAAAAGGGGCATGTGGGTTGAATTCCCGGACAGCAACCAAAAATCGTTTATGATGAGCATTCCCTGGGGCGATATTAGTACCGCTTATTTTTCCACCGGTATTCCCAATATTGAAACTTATACCGGTATCCCTAAATCAACCTGGTGGTTGCTGAAAGGCCAGGTGTTGTTTAACTGGTTGCTGCGAACGCCATTTGTACATTCAATTATTCGGAAAATTATCAATAGCAGGACCCCCGGCCCCGGCGACGAAAAACGGGACAAGGCCGTTAGCCTGGTATGGGCAAAAGTTACTAACGATGAGGGTCATTCGCTTACCGCCAGGATGCGCTGCCCGGAAGCCTATTCGCTTACCGCTGCTTCCGTGCTGCTGATGTCGGCAAAAATACTGGGGGGAGATTTCAAGCCCGGCTATCAGACACCCGCCAGTGCATACGGGCCGGGTCTTATCATGGAAATAC
>JBDTVE010000072.1:0-83190 GCA_040007355.1 Bacteroidota bacterium
AAATGTTTTCTTCGGAAGAAGGTGAGCCGCCCGAAGAAAGGGCGACCCACCTGTTCGTCGTTGGGGCAGCTCACCATTTCTTGGGCTAGAAAAGTGATAAGCTACTTTGTGGCAAATTCCTTTCAAGTAAAATGTTTTCTTCGGAAGAAGGTGAGCCGCCCGAAGAAAGGGCGACCCACCTGTTAGTCGTTGGGGTGACGCACCTGTTCGTCGTTGGGACGGCTCAGCTGTTCGTCGCCAAGGCGAACTAATCGCTCGCCGTCAAACGGCCGGTCTCCTTGTCTGCTGCCCTAAGCGATGCTGTACAAGTGAGTGACACAAGAATGACCAGCCATGCTCAAATGCCGGTAAAAAAATTAGAATTTCGGACAGGGAATGCCTTTTCTGCCACTGGCAGGTTTTTTAATATAGATGAGGGAAACCTCAATACCGCCACGGTTTTGAGAGCCCACTTTGAGACTGGAATAATTTACGTCGTAGGTCATGCCCAGTCTGAAATCGTTCCATTCCAGTCCTACATAGGGTATGATGGCATCGTTAAACCGGAGCCAGCTGCCTGCATAAAAACTGGTTGGCGTTTCTTCATCACCGTTACTAAGATCGAATGCCACCGCGCCACCAATAACGGCTTCGGTAGCGGCGGCCTGCTGACTGAATAACGCGGTAAGATGCAGGGTGGTGGTCTGGCCTACTCTAAAATAGCCACCGCTGTGCACCGTAAGCCGTGGATTAACGGAATAATAACCGCTGCCAAAAAAGCTTTCCTTTGGCCGGTTAATATGATACATAGAAACACCCAGGTAAAAGTTATTGGTTCCATCGGTTGACCCATTGTATAAGATGCCGGCGTTGAAATCAAAATAATTTATGTTCACATTCCTGCCATCCACCAATTCATTACTGGGCAGCGTCCAGGTACCATCCAGCGCAAGTTCATTTTCAAATTTAAGCTGTGAACCATCCAGCCGTTTGGAAGCATAGGAACCCTGGAAGCCAAAGCCCAACTGGTGGTAGCCATCTTCATCGAGCCCCTTGTGATAGGAAGTGGAGAACGATATATAATTGCTATTCAGGATGCCATTGGCCGTGCGATCGGTCATGGCCATTAAGCCGATACCCCATACATCATTGGGGTTGATGCGGTTGGTTAAAAGCGGTGCATCCAGCGATAAGGTAGAGGTTATAAATGCCTTGCTGATGGAGGGCCATTGGTCGCGGTAATTACCCGCCGCCCTGAAAACGCCGTCGAATTTGCCGGTGAGCGCAGGGTTCAACGTAAGGGGGGAGGAAAAAAACTGTGAAAAATGAGGATCCTGTGCAAAAACTTGCATTTTAACCAGGAGTACCAGGCCCGCCAGCAGTGCTATTCTCTTCATTAGAGTAGTTAAAGTCTCAACAAAATACAAACAATTATAAGAGTTGCAAAGTTAAAGTATATAGTATGTAGTATATAGACGGCAGGCGTTAACAAGTACCGCTACCGACTCCGGACTATAGATTATACTGACTCACGATTAGGCCCTCCGGGCTCCCGGCTACATCTGAACCTTGGTACCATATGCCAGGTCGCCGGCATCGCCCAGGCCCGGAACAATATATCCTTTTGCCGTCAGTTCATCATCAATGGCGCCGCACCACACTTTACAATTGGGTTCGCTGCGGAGTACGTATTCAATGCCTACTGTACAGGCAATAGCGGTTACCACATGAATTTTGGAAGGATGACCTTCTTCGCGGAGGAATTGGATGGTTTTTACCAGCGATGAGCCGGTAGCCAGCATGGGGTCGGAGACCACCACCACCCGGCCCTCCAGTTCGGGGCAGGAAACATAGTCGAGGCGGATTTCAAACGTGCCGTCTTTATGGTGTTTCCGGTAAGCCGAGATAAAGGCATTATCGGCCTTGTCGAAATAATTCAATAACCCATTGTGCAAAGGCAGTCCGGCCCGTAGTATGGTGGCCAGCACCGGCTGGTCTTTTAATACTTTACAGTTGGAGATGCCCAGGGATGTTTGAATTTCTTTCTGAACAAATTCCAGTTCCTTACTGATTTCAAATGCCGCCACTTCTCCAATTCGTTCCAGGTTGCGGCGGAAACGCATTCTGTCTGTCTGGATTTCGATATTCCTGAGTTCACCTACCCAATCGCTCAGTAAAGAATATTGCTGGCTCAGATTCACAACCATGGTACACCGTTTAGTATTTGAAATAAGCGGATAAATGTAAAAAAATATTTGCTAACGGGAGTTTATTTTATCGGCGGCGGGTGCTCGGGCAGGGCGATTGCTGCAGGCTGGTACCCTATCCAGGCGGTATAACGCATGATAGGTTTTTCTTCTGCGGACCGATGTCCCGGTAATTCGTAATTTGCCGGACAAACCGACCGGCGGCGACCGGAAATTTAAAATCAGAATGCGGCATGGTATACAAAGCAATAGGTTTAATGAGCGGCAGCTCCCTTGATGGACTTGATATAGCCTATGTGCACCTGCACGAAACCGGTGGCGGGTGGAATTATGAGCTGTTGCATACGGATTGTTATGCTTACCCCGCCGACTGGATGGAAAAACTGGCCAATGCCACTCATTTGAGCGCGCTGGACTACCAGTTATTGCACACGGCATACGGTCATTATACCGGTGAACTGGTCAATAAGTTTATACATGATCACAGCCTGCACCACCAGGTACACCTGGTAGCCTCGCACGGGCATACCAGCTTTCATGTTCCTACCCAAAGAATGACGGCGCAACTGGGCGATGGCGCTGCTATTGCCGCAGAAACCGGCCTGCCAGTGGTGAGTGATCTGCGTTCGCTCGACATTGCTTTTGGCGGTCAGGGTGCCCCCATTGTACCGGTGGGTGAAAAACTGCTGCTGCCAGGGTACAAATTGTTTTTAAACCTGGGGGGCATTGCCAACCTGTCTTTTAACCAACCGGGGCAGTATACGGCTTTTGATGTTTGTCCGGCTAACCGCATATTGAACCAGCTGCTGCAGGGAACCGGAAAAGCGTTTGATGATGAGGGTAAGATAGCTTCCGGCGGTACCGTACAACCGGCACTGTTAAACGAACTGAACCAACTGGCGTATTATGGCCTGGCTTTTCCCAAATCGCTGTCGAATGATTTTGGCACCGATACCGTTTTCCCGCTGGTGAAACACTATGCATTGTCTGTACAGGATGCCCTGAGAACCTATGTGGAGCATATTGCGCAACAGGTTGGAATGGCTGCGGGTAAGCTGCTGGCGGCCGGCATCGGGGAAACGGAAGCCGGGCCCGCGCCCGCTGAAACCCAGTTGTTGATTACAGGGGGTGGCGCATTCAACCGTTTTATGGTGGAAAGAATCGGCAACCAGTTAATGAAGCACAACATAACGCCTGTGGTGCCGGATAAACAGCTGGTGAACTATAAGGAGGCGCTGGTGATGGCATTGATAGGTGTATTGCGCTGGCGGGAGGAATACAATGTGTACTCTTCTGTAACCGGCGCTGCCAGGAGTTCAATCAACGGGGCGCTCTGGCTGGGCGGGGAGGCCTAAAAGTTAAGGGGTTTGTCATTCGTTGTGGATGGTTCCCGCTACCGGCAATTACATCGTACATAAAATAGAAATTGCCTGCCTTGAAAAAAAACCTTTATCAAATTATCTTCTACTTTGATGACTGCACCATTGCTTTCACCGTTTGCTCAACTGATACCCGGCGATAAATTAAACAACTGGGCCGGCAATATTGAATACAGCACAAACAAGCTGTATATGCCCGCGTGCGTACAGGAAGTGACGGAGCTGGTAAAAAAATACAGCAGGATAAAAGTGCTGGGTACCCGTCATTGTTTTAATACCATAGCAGACAGCAAAGACAATTTTATTTCCCTTGCAAAGCTGAACAAGGTGGTGGGTATTGATACAGCCGCCCATACGGTAACCATTGAAGCCGGTATGAATTATGGCCAGCTATGTCCTTACCTGCAGGAGCGTGGGTATGCGCTGCACAACCTGGCTTCCCTGCCGCATATATCCGTGGTGGGAGCCTGTACAACCGCCACGCATGGGTCCGGACTAAAGAATGGTAACCTGGCCACAGCGGTGCGGGGTATTGAACTGGTAACGGCAGCGGGCGCGGTGCATACCCTGCGGCAAGACAAAGACGGTGAGCATTTTAATGCGGCGGTGGTAGGGCTGGGCGGACTGGGTGTAATAACAAAACTCACGCTGGCCCTGCAACCCTCGTTTAGTATGCGGCAGGATGTGTATGAACAGCTGCCCATGACGCAACTAAAGGATCATTTTAATGAAATCATGGGCGCAGGCTACAGCGTAAGCCTGTTTACCGACTGGCAGTCTGAAAACATCAGCGAAGTTTGGATAAAAAGCCGCGTAACAAAAGAACCGTTTGAACATGGAGATTGGTTTTTTGGGGCAAAAGCGGCCATCAAGAACATGCATCCGATTGCAAACCTTCCAGCCGAAAATTGCACGGAGCAAATGGGAGTGGCCGGTGCCTGGTATGAGCGCCTGCCCCATTTTAAAATGGGATTTACGCCCAGCAGCGGTGTGGAACTGCAATCCGAATATTTTGTGCCGCACCAGCATGCGGTGAACGCCCTGTTTGCGATTGCAGCGCTGGGCAGGCAGATAGGCCCCTATCTTTTTATTTCTGAAATACGCGGCATTGACGCGGATAATTACTGGATGAGCCCCTGCTACAAACAACCATCGGTTACCCTGCATTTTACCTGGAAACAAGATTGGGCGGCCGTGCGGCAATTACTGCCATTGATAGAGAAAGCGCTGGCACCGTTCCGTGCCAGGCCGCACTGGGGTAAATTGTTTACGATGCAGGGAGCGGAGCTGTTAGCCCTGTATGAAAGGCTGCCGGCCTTCAGACAGGTGCTCCAAGAATACGATCCTTGCGGCAAGTTCAGGAATGATTTTTTGGATAGCTACGTGTATGGATAAGGCCCTGTCTATGGATAACAGGCGCGGCAGATCATCCGCTGATAGTAATAACGTAGTGGTGTTGTGGTAAGGACCTCCGTTTTATTGCTCGCTTTTCTTTTTATAGTCTTCTGCCACTGCTCTTGAAATGTAGCCGGATATCCAGCCTACATAAGCATATTTTGAAAAGTAAAAGCGTTTGACCGGCTGGGTGGTATTCAGTTCTTTCATCAACCCGTCTATCCACACAGCACCGGCAATCAGTGATTCCTGGTCGTAGGTATTCTGCGCCCTGCTGATGGTTTTGCGGGCGTCCAGCATCAGGGCTTCGCGGGTAATGTTTGAAATATCGGGCTGAATGGCTTTTACATAATTATTGACTACCATACCGCGAAAGCGGCGTATGTCCTCCGGCGTTAGTTCAACATAATTATCATCACATTTTTCGGGGAACAGGTAGGTAGCAATGCACCATACAACGCCGCCGCCGAGGTAGGTGGCGCTCCTGTTTCGTAACCCGGCCCTTCTGCCCAGTTCATTTCGTACCAGCAGGGCCAGGCTGTCTTTCCAGAGCGTTTCCGCAAAACGGGCAAATTCATTGATGTTAAAAGGGTTTTTATTTTTCACCAGCGAGACAAAACTTTTTGTGCCAACGGGAAAATAGACGGCATCAAACGACTGTGAGGCGTCCATAAAATAACCGCCGTTGGTTTTGTTGCTGCCCACATCAATCAGGCTGGTGCTGTACCGGCGTTTAGGGGGCACTGTACCCAGTACCGCCAGTTCCGCTTCTTCCGCGGAACTCACAGACTGTATGGAAAAACCCGGGGGGGCTGCGGCGGGTGTAATGGCTTTTATGAAATCGGCCGTCTTATTTTTTTTATCCAGTTCAGCTTTCAGGCCGCTGCTGATAACCACATAGAGCCGGTCGCTGCCGATATTATACCTGTTTTTTGCAATGTCTATAAAATGTCTTAGTGCGTCGGCGCTTTCCTGCTGCGATTGTGGTGTAAGCGCGGCGGGTTCGGGGTTTACCGAAGAATCCGCTTTCAGCACATATTCCACTTCCCCGTTGCTGTTCAGTTGTATGCTTAGTATACTCAGCTTGATTCCCTTTGCGCCAATTTCGATACCCGCATAAGATTGTTCTTTGCCTTCGGCGCCCGTGAGCATTTGTTCCAGCGCTTTTTCGCTCAACGACATTTTCAGCTGCCGGTAGATGGCCAGGGCCTTGTTAAAATAGCGGGCAGCGTCTTCGGGTTTATCCTGGTCTTTATAGAGGAGACCCAGGTTCTCATAGGTGGCAGCTTCCCAGTATTTATCGCCCTGCTCTGTGATGATCTGAAGCCCCTGGCGCAGGTATTTCTCGCTTAGATCATATTGCTGCGCCTCGCGAAGCGTATTGCCCAGTTTTATATAACGCAGTGCGTTGTTTATCTTCCTGTAATAATCCTGCGCCCCGGCCGAAGCCGTTACAAGAAGACCGATAAAAAATAATAACAAGTATTTTTTCATTCCCGTTCTTGATCTGTTTTATTAATACAAACTGTGGTGCTTGCGTATTATCTGTTGCGTTTGCGGTTAATGGGTGTTTCTTTTTTGGCGACTTTTTTTATGCCCGTATTAAAGCCATTGGCCGGCGTGCCATCTTTTAGTATATCGTCGTCTTCTTTTGCGGTTGATTTTTTTACCGTGCTGTTATCTTTTTTTTTACCGGTTAGAATGCCGGCATCAGATTCATCCGGCGCGGGTACATCTTGGTAATTAGCCGGGGTAGTTTCGACTGCCGAGGGTTTTTTCTTTTCCCGGGTGCTGGTCAGCGGCGCCGGCGTCGGGATGGTATGGGTGGTTTTTTCTTTTTCGGCCGATGCCACCAGCAGGGAACTGTCTACCGTGGTAATTTTTGTCCAGGACTCGGGGACTATTTTACCCGCGATTTTTATATCCATAAATTTTTCAAGCGATTCTTTTACCTCGTTGATATTATCGTCTTTTATAAAACGGTAATTGCTGATACCCATTTCGGCAAACCATTTGCCCCATATTTTTGTCAGCAGGCTGTATTCGCCGTTCCACTCGTCTTTGGGGTTTACCTGTAACAGAACCACTTTCAGATTGGTAAATTTCCGGGCCACGGGCAATATGCCGTAATCGCCTTCAGTGAACTTTGTTTCCCAGTCGGGGTATTTTTTTAACGCGTTGATGATTTGGGTGCAGGATGCATAACGGTTGTTTTGGGAAGGGCGTTCTTCTGTTTTCTCCAGGTCCATATATCCATCGGTAATAATAAAAAGCGTATTCCGGGCATCCTTTTCCAAATCATCTGAAAGGTCTTCGTTAAAATATTTCCAGATATCAGCACCCGAATAGGCGGTACTGTTGTTGCCAATTACGGCCTGCCGGTAAATGGAAGTCAAACCGGTATTGAATGTTTTTTCTGTTTCCTGTGTCAGCACTACTTTTTTATCCGGAGGTTCGGCAGAGAGGTCAATGCGCAGACTACCCACCATATCGTAAAGGCTTTTAGGAGTTGTTTTTTGTGGTGCTATCAGCACTTTTAGTTTGTCCTGAAGCGTATAATAGAGATGAGTAGGGTCCTTGCTGTTGAGCCTGGACAAAAAGACGCCATAAATGGATTTGATTACCGAAATATCTTTGGGCACCTGTTGCTGGTTGTTAAACAGGATGCGATCACTCAGGTCGAGCAGGATGATATAATTGTCTTTGGGCGGTGGAGGAACGTCTTTTTTTGCATCCTTTACCGCCTGTTGAAATTCATTGCATCCCCCAAAAAAAAACAGACCTGCCAGTAACAGGTAGCCGGTACGCCGCATGGTTAGTTTATTTAAAATATGATTCCTGGAATTCTTTCAGTTCACGCACATAGGTTTCAGAAGCCTCGTTGATTATTTTGATCTGTTCTTCTCCTTTGTCTCTTCCGTAGAGGGTAGACAGGTAGCCGTTCCATCCATCGCGGAAATAATTGATGTTTTTTTCGATGGTATCCACTGGCAATACCATGCGGTCTTTTTCTTTGCTGAGGTTTTCTATTCGTTTGGCTATATGGTTGATTTCCGTTTCGTGCAGCATGCGTTTCTCTTCCAGCTCCAGGATCTCGTCCTGCAGGCGGGTAATGCGCTGATAGCGTAGTTTGATCTGGTTGCGTTTGGCCCATTCCATCTGCAGCAGGTAGTAGACGGCACTCCAGATGGCAAAAACGCCAAAACCAAGAAAGAGCACCAGGTAAAAACGGCTGTCGGCATAAACAGATACCACCAGCGATTTAAACTCTTCGCGGTTGGCTTTTATGAGGATTTCATTTACGCCTTCATGCACCTGGAAGGCCAGTAACAGGTCTCCTATAAATACCAGCACCAATAGGCCTGTCACAATTTTTTTGAACCGTATCCCTTTTTCTGAGAACAAATGAATGGCGGTGCCCAGCGCAAAAAATATGGTGGGAAAAACAATCAGTGGCGGGTAATTGATGATAAGATAAATGAGCCGGCGCAGGTTGGGTAGCAATTGTATGTTCAGGCGGCCTTCCTGGAAAAGCGACATAGGATCAACACCGTTTAAGGCAAAATCCGCCACGCTCATATAAAAATACAAGAGGTAGAAAGACAGGGCCAGCAGCAGAAAAAAAAGGAAAATATAAGTACCCCAGCTAAATGTATTGAACTTGTTGTTGTGAACCGCGGCCCGGGTATTTTCAATTTCGTCTACCTGGTTTTTAAGCAGGTTGATTTCTGTTTGTTTGATGGGCACCAGACCCTTGGTGATATCACGGCTGTTGTGAATTTCATCTGCCCGGCTTTTTAACTCGTAGTATTTCTCCAGTAAGGCATCGATCTGTTTTTGTATCCGGCCTTTTGTTTCCTCGGTTTTGGCAACAAGCCTCAAAGAATCCTGCTCTGTAAGAATGGAGCCGCTTCGTATTTTGTTGAGCATGCCCTTATAAGCTTCCACACCACCCTTGTAAGTACCGGCCTGTTCCACTCCATATTCGCGCAGATCCTTTACCACTATATTGGATAGGTCCGGCAGGTGGTTTCTTCCCGAATCAATTAGTTTTGATTTACTGTTTATGATCACTTTACACCGTTTCAATGCCCGGAAAATTATACAGGCAATCAAATATAACCATTGGGGCAATGATAAGTAAGACAGTGCAAGCCAGTGTTGATAAATAGGGAATAAAATGGATTAAATAGTAATTATACTTAGTAATTTTACGATTCAGGAAACTGGCTGAAATGTGTTGAATGGATTTTTCAAATTTATCCCATTGTAGAAACAGACAAAAGAATATCCATTTACTTGCTTTGAAAAAAAAGCTTTTTACGGAATATTGATTTTAGAGATCAACTATAATTCCTACTATTTTGTTTTAAAACTATTAAAACTGGGGATACCTCTTAATATTTTCAAGATTAATTAGCGAAAATTTAAAAATTAACTTTTTTCTTCGGAAACCACCGTGAAATAGCGTAGTTCCAGGTACTGAGATCAAGACGAAAGTAATACCTTTGCAACAACAGTACGCGCCACGCTACCCAGTAGAACAGCGTCCCAGGGTGCGTCTTTTACATTTGATACCTTTCTTAATCAAATACGCCCTTAATTTTAAGGGCATTTTTATGAAATGTAATTATAGACAATCGACGATAGACTCCCAACTTCCTATAGTCCCAGTACCTGGCGCAGTTTTACATAGCCTGTTTTGCTAACCGGCACCCGGGCGCCGGATTTCAGGATAGCAATATGGCCATCTTTTTCATAGGGGTCGATGCGTGCGATATGCTGTACGTTTACCAGGTAGGAACGATGGCAACGCGCAAACTGCTGGGCGTCGAGCGCTTTTTCAAAATGCGCCATGGTTTTATTTTTGAGATAGTAGCTGTCGGGGGTATGAATTTTTACATAGTCGTCCGCGGCCTCCAGGAACAATACATCCTGCACGGGTATTATTTTAATCTTGGAACCGTTTTTTACTACAATGCGCTGGTTCTGGCCGGGCGTCCGTGAGACCGCTTCCAGCAGGGTTTCTGTTGTGGCGGCAGGAACGGGAGCAGATTTTTGGTCGAGCCATTTCTGCACGGCTTTATCAAACCGATCCTTGCTAAAAGGTTTTAGCAGATAGTCCACCGCATGCGTTTCAAATGCCTTGATGGCGTACTCATCAAAAGCCGTGGTAAAAATGACGGCGGGTGGTTGTTCCACCAGTTCCAGCATTTCAAAACCGGTTATTTTGGGCATTTGTATATCAAGAAATATCAGGTCGGGCTGGTACTGCTGGATGGCTTTGATGCCTTCAAACCCGTCATTGCATTCCTGTACCAGCTGCAGTTGCGGATAAGATTGCAGGTATTCTATCACAATACTTCTTGCCAGGGGTTCATCATCGATAATAATAACTTTCTTCATGTGTATTTATTTATGGTCAACCTTGCGGGTTAGTCTCCAATAGGGGTATTGATGTCTCCATCTTTTTTTCCGGCCATTTTTACAATTTCTTCCGGGGGTTGCGGAATTTTTACCCTGGTGGTAAACAGGTGTTCCAGCGCTGTTGTTGTAAGCAGATCATTGCGTGCAAAAAGAAGGTACAACCTGCGCTGTATAAAATGCAGGCCAAAACCCGTTCCCTGTCTGGGCTGCGCGGTTTCTTCATCGAATGGGTTTTGCACGGTAATTTCCAGCATACTGTTGTTTACGCGGGTATTGATCCGGATAATGGTATCGCCAGTTGTATCATACAACCCAAATTTAATGGCATTTTCCACCAGTGGCTGCAATAACATGGCCGGTATTCTCAACTGCAGAGAATCATCGGATGTTTCAAAAACGGTTGACAGGCGGTTGCCAAAACGCACTTTTTCAATATCCAGGTAGAGTCGCAGGTATTCCAGTTCTTCCCCCAGTTTGATCCATTGCTGTTCTTCCCGTTTTAGGGTGCTGCGTAAAAAATCCGACAGTTGCTGCACCATGGTTCTTGCTTCCTGTGGCCTGCTGCCAATGAGGGCATTAATGGAGTTCAGGCTGTTGAAAAGAAAATGGGGTTGCAGTTGCTGACGGAGTTTGTACAGTTCAGCGTCCTTGGTCAGTTTTTCGGCCGCTGTTTTACGCTGCACACTTGTTTGCTGGTCTTCAAAACCGAACCACAGCACGCTGATCATCACCATACAACAGATAACCAAGAAAGCCACTGCAAAACGTATGGGCAAAGATGCTGTCAGGAAGCGGTCATAACCATTTTCAGGTGTAACGGTCAGCGGCAGCGCATATTTTATGGCCAGCAGCCAGGCGCCGGCCGTTAGCAGGCTTATTACCAGCAGGTAGCCGTAACGCTGCTGTTGCGGTAAATAATATTTCAGGTTATTGCTTACTAGTATGCAAGCGGCAACCAGCAGAAGATTGGATACCGCACTATCTGTTAGGCTCAACTGCAGCGAAAATTGCAGCCCATGGAGTATCCAGGCCTGCATGGACACCCAAATGATCCACCAGGCAATAAAGACAAACAAAAACTTTTTTTGAGTAAGTGGTATGGCAGCCACAGCTGTATTGGTTTAAATGAGTTGTAATGAACGCAAAACGTTATCACCCCGCAGGTAGTCGGCCTTGCTGTGCACCATGTCAATAAACCTGCGGGCATCGTCGGTTTCCTGTATGCGGCTGTAGATTTCGGCACCGTCTATCAGTTCGCTTAATTTATACAACTCGCATACATCAATATATTTCCATCTTACCAGGTGTTTTTTCTGGTTTAGGAAGCTTTCTTCTTCCATAAGCCCTATACGTTGTGCTTTTTCGAAAGCCTGCTGTTCATTGGGTGCAGTTATCAGGCGTAGTTGTTCATCAAACTGTGGTGTATGGTTGCCTTCGCCGCATATAATCTGATAAACGATCTTGGTTAGATACCAGTTCATACAAAATAATTTTGGTTGAAGTTTAATGGTTGAAACAAGGAGGGATCCGTAATCTATGGTTGCAGGCGGCCGTTTTTTTACCGGCTGGTATTTTAAAAACTTTTCAATTCAATACCGCCCATGAAGGCGGTACCCTTGAGCACCAGCACCTTGTTAAAATCAATTATTTTGCCCTGCACCTGGCGTTTGTCTTCTACACCGCCCAGTACGTTTGTTATCTCCGGTTTTACCTCCCAGTTGGTAGGCACAATTAATTTTGCACCACCCATGATGGCCGTTACATCTAGTACAACAGTACCATTGATATCTGCCTGGCTCATGTCTATTTCTGCGCCGCCCATGAAACAGGTAATATCGCCGCCTTTGAAATTCTTGGAAGTAACTACCCGCTGTGTGTTGCCCAGAATGGAGGTGATATCAAAATAATCATCTCTATTAAAACCGGCATTAAAACCGGTATTTCCTGTGGAGTCACCGGTAATGTTGATGGGCGGTGTGGTGTTGGTGGCGGGGGCTTGTTGCGTATAATCGCGGTTACGCCGGTAACGGCCGGGGCCGCCCCAATTATCCCAGCCCCCGCCATAAGGGCCTTTTTTCCGTGGGCGGAGGATCATGGTAAGCCCGATGCATATTATGATGGCTGGAAAAATAAAACGGTGCAGGTCGAGGCCCGAATTAAACTGGTCTGTCAGAAAGATACCCCCGATAATGACAGGTATGAGCCATCCGGCACCCCTGAAATTGTGTTTCAGTCCGGTGTAAACGCCCACTGCTATCAATATCATTGGCCAGGTAAACAGCCAGCTTGGAAAGAAGAAAAAATCAGCTTCCCGCAGAAAAAAAACAGCGCCGAGAAACAGCAAGAACAAACCGCCCCAAATACGGCCGCTATGGCGGGGCGAATTAAAACGGGGGTCCTGATTTGGTGTTTCCATGATTCAGTTTATTTATACAGCAAAAATAACGTGGTATTCAAGCCATTTCTATCCTTTTAAGGCATGCTTGACTTAAAAGGCGGTAAAACAATGGAAAAAGCCGGTGAGTGTGCCGGCCCCCCATTCGCGTGTACCCGTTCTGCGCCGGTTTTAGTTGACGCCAGCCCGGGTTTCCAGCTCAAAACTGTCCCCGTTGAACAGGCCTTTATCGCTGAGTTTTATATGGGGTATTACCAGCAGCGACATAAAAGAAAGGGTCATAAACGGGGCCGATAGTGTGCTTCCAAGGCTTTTGGCCATGGCGTCGATGGCTGTATATGCTGCTGCCACCTGGTAGCCATCTTCAGCACTCATCAGGCCTGCTACCGGTAATGCCAATACCATTTCTGTATGAGGGTCAACGCAACTGATACCGCCCTTTTTTTCAATGACCAGGTTAACTGCCCGGCAGATGCGCTCATCGTCCACGCCAACCGCAACAATATTATGACTGTCGTGTGCAACGCTGGAGGCAATGGCGCCGCGGGTAAGCCCGGTATTTTTGATAAACGCTTTTGCGATGGGTGCATCCCGGTAACGGTTAACCACCACTATTTTCAGCAGATCGCGCCCGGGGTCGCTTATTATCTGACCGTTTGCGATTGTGGGGCTGCTGCTGAGCCTGTTTGTTATAAGCTGACCGTCCAGGGCCTCAATAACTGTAATAGTGGTTTCATTTTTCCAGGGAAGGGCAAAGTCAGCTACCCGCTTGGGGCTGCAGTTAAAATGATTGATCGAGGCCGAAGGGCTGGTTTTAATAAGGGATTGCCCGTTTTCCGCCACCCGTTCTCCGTCAATATAGGTTTGCATAACCTCAAAATTTACCAGGTCTTTTACCAAGATAAAATCTGCAGCATCGCCCGGGCGTAGCAGGCCCGTAGTTGTTTTATAATGCAGTACGGGGTTTACGCAAGCCGCGCGCAATACTTTGAATATATTGATACCCTTGGCTACGGCGCGTGCGCAAAGCTGGTTGATATGACCGGCTACCAGGCTGTCGGGGTGTTTATCGTCGCTGCAGAACATCATGTTTTCGGAATGGTCGCGGAGCAGGTCGATCAGGGCGTCAAAATTTTTTGCCGCGCTTCCTTCCCGCACCAGGATTTTCATGCCGTACCGGAGTTTGTCCAATGCCTCATCGGCGGTAAAACATTCATGGTCGGTGCTGATGCCGGCATCAATATACTGCTTTGCTTTTTCGCCGCGGAGACCCGGCGCATGCCCGTCAACCGGTTTGTGCAGGTTGTGGGCCGCAGCGATTTTTTTCATTACTTCTTCCTCTTTTTGCAGGACGCCCGGGAAATTCATCATTTCACTCAGGTATTTGATATCATCGCGTTGCAATAGGTCTGCTGTATCCGCGGCATTCATGGCGGCGCCTGCTGTTTCAAAACCGGTGGCAGGTACGCAGCTGGGAGCACCGAAATTAAATTTGAATGGCACGGTGCGCCCGTTTTCGATCATAAAAGCAACGCCCTTCATACCGCATACATTGGCTATTTCATGCGGGTCGCTGATGGTGGAAACGGTTCCATGCACCACGGCCAGTTTTGCAAATTCCGCGGGTACCAGCATCGAGCTTTCAATATGCACATGCGCATCGGTAAAACCGGGTAAGATAAACGGAGCAGCGGGCGGGCCGTTGGGCAGGGGCGTGACGGAAAGGATCCTGCCGTTTTCAAAAAAAACGGCTGCATAAAAAAAACGGCGGTTAAAAATATCGGCTACCTGTCCTGTTATGGTGGGCATATTTGCGAATTAGAATGCTGTTCCCGGAATGGGAAAAAATAAAACTGCCATAAATATACAAAGCCTGCCGGTGTACGTTAGAGAAATGCTTGAGACGGATCCACCATGAGCCCGATCAAGTGCAGAAACCGGTGTATTTACCTGGGTTTAATCCGGATGTAATAAAAGATCAGAAAATTTGTATTATTTTGCGTTCCTTCCGGAAAATATCCTTTTGTTCTGTTTGGCAAGTTAAGTAAATCAATTTTTTACCCTAAAACCTTTCTATGAAAGTATTCAGATCAGTGGTTGGTATTTCAATTCTGGTTGTTATTTTATGTTCCCTGGAAGCAAACCTCAGTTCCTGTAAAAAACAGGTTATTACCGATACGCTTATTATAAAAGACACGATTACCATCAGGGATACCGTGCATATTACTGACAGCAGCACTTGCAATTGCTATGATCTGAGCGATGGGCTGGTGGCCTATTATAATTTCAACGATGGCACCCTGAATGACAGCAGCGGCAACAATAATCATATTATATTTAACAATGCCGTAAAAACGGCTGATCGGTTTGGCAGGGCAAATAATGCTTACGTGTTTAACGGAACCAGCAGCTATATGCAAGTCAAAAGTAATGAAACCCTTAATCCCGTTAATATTACTTTAAGCGCCATAGTTAAACTGAACGGTTTTTATCCGGCGAAATGTCATGGCAACCAAATATTGCAAAAGGGAACCAAAGATCAGGACCCGGGTGTCTATTCATTGCGGGTTACCGACCAATATACGGATTGCGCCATTACGGCCGATATTTCAAAAGAGGAGATGGGTGGTTTTTATGGCGATTACGGTCATTCAAGTAACGTTTTTGATTCGTCTAACTATGTGCAAACAAATAAATGGATCAATGTTGTATATACGTTTGACGGCAAACAGTCTAAGATTTATATTGACGGGCAGCTAAAAAGAGTAACTACAACCGGTGCTATTTTTACGGCAACCAGCGAAGATCTATTTATTGGGCGGGCCGAAAGCACCGAATATCCCTATTGGTTTAATGGCGTTATTGACGACGTAAGGATTTACAATAAAGCTTTGTGTGCCGGCGCTGTTAAACAACTCAGCACACTGAAAAACTAAGGCAGAGCAGCATAACCTGTCTTTTTTAAAAAAATACCCGCGGAGTAACTACAAATTACTCCGCTTTGTTTTTCTTTGCTACTCCATGCAAATCAGCCAGTATATAAAAACAGTTGTCAATTTCAAGTTTTCGTTTATCCGAAAATCGTTCGGTATTAAGCCATTCAAATTGCTGGATGTTGGGGCGGGCAACCATTCAGCCTCCCGTATTGCGTCCTTATTCGCCAATTGTCGCTATTATGGGCTTGATATGGATAAAAACTATAACAACAGTGCGGCTGATTTTAAGGTGATGAAAGATTTTTATGAACTTGACCTGACAAAACTGGACTATGGTATTATTCCTGATCAGTATTTTGACGGCATTTGGATGGCCCATGTGATAGAGCATTTATATAATGGGGAGGAAGTGTTACCCCGCCTGATTCAAAAGCTTAAACCGGGAGGCTATTTTTTTATCGAATACCCGGGCAAAAAAAGCATGAATCTTCCTTCCATGAAAGGTACACTGAATTTTAAAGACGATACCAGCCATGTGCGCCTTTATACTGTTCCGGAACTAACGGCCATTTTTGAAAACAACGGTTGTACGGTACTTGCATCGGGAACAAGAAGAAACTTGTTTTATATAGCAGCGCTGCCATTGCGCGCCATCATTTCTCTCCTTAAAAAAGGACATATTGAAGGCAACGTATTTTGGGATCTCTTGGGTTTTGCGGAATATCTTTGGGTGCAGAAACAATAACTTCCGGCAGTCCGCCCGGCCTTTATTACTTTGCTATAAATTGTGTGCAGGCAATTTCTGATAGGATAAATCAGCGCAAACGGCATTCCCTTCATTAAATTCTGATTAACTAAAAAAAGTTAAACAACTGTTTGATTTTTTGTTTGGCTATCAGTAGCTTTGCCAATTCATTTTACTAATCCGCTGTTTCTACTTGCCATTTTTTCCGGAGAGAGAAAACTTCCTGTATTCGTCAATGCTTTTATTATCGTTATGAAAATATTCCTGGGTGTATTTTTTTTACTTGGCTTTGTATCCCATTCGTTTTCGCAGACCGCAGATTCGTTATTGTCCTCGGCTTCCCTGCAGAACTGCGTGCAGTATGCATTAAAACACCAGCCGCTGATCCAGCAATCGCTGCTGGATGAAGAAATTACAGAAAGAGCGATCCGCATACGGCTGGCAGACTGGTACCCGCAACTGAATTTCAATTATAATATCCAGCACAATTTCCAGGTACAAACCAGTATTATAGGCGGCAACCCTGTAAAACTGGGGGTGAACAATACCTCCTACGGCCAGTTTGGCCTTACACAGGCTATTTTTAACAAAGATGTTTTACTGGCCAGCCGCAGCGCGGCAGATGTGAGAAAACAGGCAAGACAAACTACCGTGGGCAATAAAATTGACATAGTGGTAAACGTTAGTAAGGCATTTTATGATGTATTGCTCACACAGCAACAGATCAGCCTTGACAATGAAACACTGAACAGGCTGGAGAAAAGTCTGAAAAATGCACACGACCAGTATACCGGCGGCATTGTAGACAAGATTGATTATAAAAGAGCCACCATTGCCCTGAACAATGCCAGGGCCCAGAAACGCCAGGACCAGGAAAACCTGGACGCCAAATATGCCGGTTTAAGAAACCAGATGGGGTACCCGGCCGGTAAAACACTTGACCTGGTATACGACAGCACCCAATTGGAAAAAGATGTTTATACCGATACCAGCCAGGGTCTGCATTATGAAAACCGCATAGAATTTCAGTTGCTGCAAACCCAAAAACGGTTACAGGCCAGCAACCTAACGTATTATAAATGGGGTTATCTGCCGGTGGTTAACTTGTTTGGAAATTATAACCTGAATTACCTGAACAATGACCTGGGCAAGCTGTACAACCAAAACTACCCCAATTCTTTTGCGGGCATTTCACTGGCCTTTCCCATTTTCCAGGGCGGCAAAAGAATACAGCAGATACGCCAGGCAGAACTGCAGTTGAAACGGGTGGACTATGATATACTGTCGCTGCAAAATAATATCAGTGCCGCCTATGCGCAGGCACTCGCGTCGTACAAAAGCTATTTGAACTACTATGCCATATTAAAAGACAACCTGGCCATTGCCACCGATGTATACAATACCATTCAGTTGCAATATAAAGAGGGGGTAAAAACCTACCTGGACGTGATTTTTGCAGAAACCGATCTGCGTTCTGCACAGGTAAATTATACCAATGCGTTGTACCAGGTAATCAGCAGTAAACTGGATGTGCAAAAGGAACTGGGCGCCATCCCGTATTAGCTTCGGTGAAATGTAATGACCCGGTTTGCGCCTTGCAAATATTTGAAAATAGTAATACCCATTATGCGTAAATCACTGTTATATATGAAACCGAATTGTTTGGTGCTGCTTGTCTGCTGCGCAGGCGGTTTATTAATTTCTTCCTGTGGTTCCTCGGGTAAACCCGCGGAAGCGCCCAAGGCGCCGCCCCCTGTACCGGTAGTTACCGCTACCGTGCAACTGGGCAGTGCCGTATATTATGATGAATACCCGGCCACCGTGGTTGCGCTGAACGAAGTACAGTTGCGACCCCAGGTAACGGGTTATATAACCGGTATTTTTTTCAAAGACGGTCAGCGGGTAAGCAAGGGTCAGAAATTGTATTCACTGGACCAGCAGCAATACCAGGCCAGCTATAAGCAGGCCGTGGCCAATCTAAATGTTGCCACCGCCAACCTGGGCAAAGCACAACAGGATGCAGACCGCTATGCAGAACTATTGAAAAAAGATGCCATTGCCAGACAAACCGCCGAACACGCGCAGTCCGACCTGCAGGCTTCCAAGATGCAGCTGGAAGCGGCAAAGGCAAATGTGGCCAGCGTGCAAACCAATGTCAACTATTCAACTATTTATGCCCCATTCAACGGTACCATTGGCATTTCGCAGGTAAAACTGGGCACCGCGGTATCGCCGGGGCAGACCATTTTAAATACGATTTCCTCTGATAATCCCATTGCGGTGGATATGGCTGTTGACCAGAAAGAGATAGGCCGTTTCGGGATGCTGCAGCAAAAAACAACTGCGGCAACGGATTCCACCTTTTCCCTGGTGCTGCCCGACCACGGAGTATACGCCTTCCCGGGTCATATCAGTTTAATAGACCGGGCCGTAGACCCCCAGACCGGCACCATTAAAACAAGGCTGGTGTTTCCCAATAAAAATAATTTGCTGAAAGCGGGCATGAGCTGTAATGTGCGGGTAAAAAATAACGGCAACAGCCAATCGCTTTTAATCCCGGCCAGGGCCGTTATGGAGCAAATGGGGGAATATTTTGTGTACGTGGTGGGAGACAGCAATAAAGTGTCTCAACGCAAAATACAAACCGGTCAGGTTATCAATGATAAAATAATGGTGAAAAGCGGGTTGCAGGAAAACGACCAGATAGTGATCGAAGGCGTGCAAAAACTGCACGACGGCACCCTGGTACAACCCGCGGCAGACAGCAGTGATTTTAAACAGGAAGGCGGCGCAGTAAAGACGAAAAGCGACAGCGCCGCCAACCCGAAAAAATGAGTTTACCGATTACCAAACCCAGTAACGAAATAAATTAGATGATTGCAGATACTTTCATACGCAGACCAGTAACCGCTATTGTTATTTCTGTTGTAATTGTTCTACTGGGGGTGTTGGCAATACTCAACCTGCCCATTAGCCAGTATCCGGATATAACACCGCCCATTGTACAGATTACGGGCAATTATACCGGCGCCGATGCGCAAACCGTGGAACAAACTGTTACCACGCCCGTGGAAACACAGGTAAACGGCACGCCCGGCATGGCCTACCTGCAAAGTAACAGTACCAGCGACGGCCGTACCACCATTAACGTAAACCTGCAGGTGGGTACCAATCCCGATATTGCCGCGCTGGACATCCAGAACCGGGTTGGCATTGCCACGCCGCAATTGCCCGATGATGTAAAACGCCTGGGGTTAACCACCCGTAAGCGCAATCCCAGTATTCTCATGCTGGTGGCCATGTTTACACCCCAGGGAACGCACAACGTAACCTTTGTAGACAACTATACCAATATATTTGTGCGCGATGCATTGCTCCGTGTACCCGGTGTGGGCGATATCTTCACCCGTGCCGATGATTTCAGTATGCGTATATGGCTGCAGCCGGATAAAATGGCCCAATTGGGTCTTACTGCCAATGATATTGTGGCCTCCCTCACCGAGCAGAATGTTCAGATAGCGGCTGGTTCCGTGGGCTCCGCACCCCAGTCTAAAACCCAGGCTTTTGAGTACACGGTTTTTACCAATAGCCGGTTAAACAGCGTGCAGCAGTTCAGTGACATTATTGTACGCAGCAGGCCAGCAGAAGGTTCCATTGTTTACCTGAAAGACGTGGCACGGGCGGAACTGGGTAAATTCAGTTATGCCAGCAACTCGTTTGTAGATGGTAAACGGGCTTCTTATCTGCTTATCTACCAGGCGCCCGGCAGCAATGCACTGGATGTGGCAAAAGGCATTTACAAGGCCATGGAAAACCTGAAAAAATCTTTTCCAAAAGACATCGATTACGTGGTGCCTTTTGAAAGCGTATCAGTGGTACAGGTATCCATACGCGAAGTGGTAAAAACGTTGCTCGAAGCGCTGAGCCTGGTAATACTGGTAGTGTTTTTGTTCCTGCAGAGCTGGCGCGCTACCCTGATACCGGTACTGGCCATCCCGGTTTCCATCATCGGTACATTTGCCCTGTTCATACCGCTGGGATTTACCATCAATACCCTTACCATGTTTGGTTTTGTACTGGCCATCGGTATCGTGGTAGACGATGCCATTGTGGTGGTGGAAGCCGTACAACATTATATTGATACGGAAGGTATATCGGCCAAAGAAGCTACTAAAAAAGCCATGAAGGATATCTCCGGACCGGTGGTGGCCATCGCGTTGATACTGGCTGCCGTATTTGTGCCGGTGGCCTTTATACCGGGTATCGTGGGAAGGCTTTATCAGCAGTTTGCCATTACCATTGCCATCTCCGTGCTGATCTCCGCATTTGTAGCGCTTTCATTAACGCCCGCGCTGTGCTCGTTGTTTTTAAAGCCGATGCATTTGACAAATAAATCGCGGGGTTTAAACGCCTTTTTCTTCCGGTTCAACCGATGGTTTCAAAGAACCACCGACCGGTACAATGCCGGTGTAAAAAGAGTCATTAAAGGGGCGCCCTACGCCATTGTTGCGCTTATCTGTATCTATGCGGGCACCGGTTTATTATTTAAAGCCAAGCCAACCGGTTTTATTCCTACAGAAGACGAAGGCCGTTTATATGTTACCTATGAATTACCGGAAGCCTCCTCCACCACCCGCAGCCTTGAAGTGCTGGACACCGTGATGAGTATACTTAAACAAACCCCGGGTATTGCGCATTATGCCGGCCTGGGCGGACTGAACGTGGTTACTTTTGCCGCCAAATCAAACAGCGGTACCGTGTTTTCCCAATTAAAGCCATGGGATCAACGTACCGATAAATCGCTTCAGTTAAGCAGTTTGATTTCCACCCTGCAGAAAAAATTTGCTTCCATCAAGGGCGCCAACGTAATTGTTATTTCCCCGCCGGCCATACCCGGTCTCGGACAAACAGGCGGTTTTACTTTTGAATTGGAACAGAAAGAAAGCACAGACGATATCAAACAGTTTGAGAAAGTGGTGAATAATTTTGTTGCGGAAGCCAATAAAAGACCTGAGATCAGTCGCGCTTTCTCCTTTTTTACCGCGCGCACACCCGGTTACCAGGTAGATGTTGACAGAGAAAAATGTAAAAAACTGGGTGTGTCCATTTCAGACGTATACAATACCATGCAAACATTCCTGGGCAGCCGTTATGTGAATGATTTTACCATTTATGGAAGAAATTACCACGTGGTGGCCCAGGCCGACACCGCGTTCCGGGCGGGCATCGGCAACCTGGATAAATATTATGTGCGCAACCAGTCCGGCGACCTGCTCCCGCTCAGTATACTGGTCAGCTACAAGGTAACGGAAAGCGCCCCGCTGGTATCGCACTACAACCTTTTTCGAACAGCGGAAATAAACGGTGGTGCCGGCCCCGGCTATAGCAGCGGCCAGGCCATTGCGGCATTGCGCGAAACGGCGGCAAAGGTATTGCCGGCGGGTTATGGGTACGAGTTTTCCGGTCTCAGCCGCGAGGAAATCAACTCCGGTAACAGTACCATCATCATTTTTTCCCTGTCCATTGTATTTGTATTCCTGTTCCTGGCGGCCTTGTATGAAAGCTGGTCGGTACCCTTTTCTGTGTTGCTGGCGGTTCCGCTTGGGGCCTTCGGCGCCATTCTAACGCTTACCCTTATCCCAAGACTCACCAATAGCGTGTATGCCCAAATAGGTTTGATTACGCTGATAGGCCTGGCCGCTAAAAACGCCATCCTTATCGTGGAGTTTGCAAAGGAAAGGGTAGACCGGGGGATGCCTTTGCTACAGGCAACGATGGAAGCCGTTGATTTACGGTTACGCCCTATTGTTATGACCTCCATGGCATTTATACTGGGTGTGTTGCCCCTGGCTTTTGCCCAGGGTGCCGGCGCGGTGGCCCGTTCTACCATTGGTTGGACCGTGCTGGGCGGTATGCTGGGCGCCACCCTGCTGGCCATCTTTATGGTACCCGTACTGTTTATTGTTATTACCCGGCTGGCCTATGGGAAAAAGCAACTGGCGGAAATGGAACTCAGGGCTAAGGAAGAAGGCGACGAAAGGGAAGAATCGATAGGAGCCTGATGGGCGTAGCGTTGTTCAGATATTGTTTTCAACAATGAATTTCATTAAAGCCGAAGGCGTATTAAGCCCCAGTTGCTGCATAATATTTTTACGGTAGGTTTTATTATTGTAAATACTTAAAAAATGGCGTTCTGCTATTTGTTGGTTGGTATGGCCGTATTTTATCACTTGTATGATTTCAAATTCCCTTTTGGTGAAATTAAATTGTTTCAGGAACACGTCCTTGCTATCGGATTCGTTGCTTGTTTTTGGAGAACGGTAGGGAAAGCTACTATGGCCTTCGGCTATCAGGTGAATGCTTTGCAATAGTTCCTGTTTCTTGTTGTTTTGAGCTGCTAGCCGTTTGGCCCCTATTGTTTTGCTTTTTCTACCAGGGGTTCTTCGCTATAAATCGGACAAAAACGGCACAGGCAGTTCCAGGAATTCCATTTGTTTGATAAAGGCATAAGCGGTTTTTTGGGATTACGCCATTTTATCAATAGACTGGCCCGGAGAGCCGATTGCCCGCGAAATAATAAAGACTACCAGTAACATGATTTTCCCTGCCGGCATCCGAGTTGGTTTTAGCTTGGCTGAAAATTACCGCTTGTTCCAATATCAACGGTATTCATACAATTTAAAATACCAAGTACTTTGTATAGTGTTTGATGGCCAGATGCCAAATATTTGTATCTTAGAAGCCGATATACCGTTTATACAAGCCAGTTATAACGATTTTTCTCCGGATATTTTCCCCGGTTGATTAGCCGTTGTAAGTCCCGGGATTAAAAAAATGCTTTCGGGCAACTTTGAACAGCGGCGCTCTTCAATCCTATTATAAGACCACCTGCTGTTCTTATATTTTTAAACTTTAAACAATGCTTATGACCAGGTTTTGCTTTGCTTTTTATGGCCGCAATGGTGTCTACCGTACCCATCCACGTTTTAGGCGCCGTAATATCAAAGAAAGTTGTTAATAACACGGAAAGCAATGCCAGCATTGCCTGGAACCGGTTGCTGGGAAGTTTTGAGAACACCATACCCGAATTGCAAAGCCGTCTTTCCAAATAATCAATTTAACCCCTAAACATTTATATCATGAAGTTAGTTTCATTGCTCGTTATTTCCTGCTGTCTCGGATGCGCGTCGTTTGCACAAAAAGCGCCCAAAGTATTCCGACCTTTCTATTTCAATTTTGGCCTCAATATGGGTAGCGGCCATTATGGTTCAGCACCCCTGGCTTCCTATAACGCCAAACAGAATATACTGGATGGTTACTATGGCGTGAAAATGGGATACCTGTTTGAGCTTGGCACAAAAATCTATTTTAACAGCTCAGAACATAAGCTGCGGTACGGGCTGGACTGGACTTTTTTATCGGCCAGTTACAATGAAATGAACTGGGATGCCTATGCGGCAGCAAAAGGCGGTACCGTTACCGGGGCGCGTATTTTCAACGTGTCTACCAAACTGGGGCCGGTGCTGTCTTATAATATCGTTAAAAAACTGGTTGCACACCTCCACTTCCAAGTGGCGCCGGTGGTGCATTATTCCACCTTTGAATATAATAAGGGAGGTGCAACAACTGAAGATTTCAATTTCAATGCAGATAACCTTAAAGATCTGTATGGCGGTATAAAAACTAACCTGGGGGTAGGCGTTAGTTGGGGCGTTATTGGCCTGGGCCTGGATTATTTCAGCGGCAAACTGAAGACCGGCTACCTGTACGACAATACCCTCACCGGTGAAAACAGTAGCAATACCCTGTATCAGAAAATTTCCACATCTTCCCTCCAGCTAAAACTAACCCTTAACCTGTAAACCCCGGGACGGCTGTTTCAGGAACAGCGCAAAACAGGGTGCATCTGTATGCCGTTATTTAGATGCACCCTGTTTTACTTCGTTTACCATTTTCTGTATTGAGGATCCTGGTATGCTGGAAAATTGACGGCATACCGGTGTATTTCACATGCAATTTTTCAATCGGTAAAAGGTATTTCTACGATGTGGATAAGCCGTCTTTGGCATGGCAAATGCAATACCATGGATGCTAAAATCCGCCTTATGAAAAAAACCATTGTATTGAACCTGGCGTTTATACTGTTGTTTTATTTTTTGTTACGGGTCTTTCTTCCAATATAAAAAACGCCCGGGCATTGGTGTTGATTCAATCTCAATCGTTCAGCAGGCCGGGTCTTCTTTCGCGCGTACGCTGCAGGGATTGCTCGTATCGCCAGTCTTCAATTTTTTTTGGGTCTCCGCTCAGTAGTATATCGGGTACTTTTATGCCCCGAAAATCGGCGGGTCTTGTATAGACCGGCGGGGCCAGTAAATTATCCTGGAAGGAATCAAAAAGCGCGGAAGTTTCATCATTTAAAACCCCGGGCAGTAACCTGCCTACGGCATCTGCCACTACCGCTGCGGCCAGTTCGCCCCCGCTGAGTACATAGTCACCGATTGAAATTTCACGGGTTACATATTGCTGGCGGATACGGTCGTCAATACCCTTATAATGGCCACAGATAATCAGTATGTTTTTTTTTAAGGAGAGTTGGTTGGCGGTTTGCTGGTTAAACCCATCCCCGTCGGGGGTCATATAAATCACCTCGTCATAGGCCGTTACGGCGGAAAGGGATTCAATGGCATTGGCCAGCGGTTCGGGCATCATCACCATACCGGCGCCACCGCCGTACTGGTAGTCGTCTACCTGGCCATATTCATTTACCGCCCATTTACGCAGGTGATGTACGTTTACTTCCAGCAAACCTTTTGCCTGCGCCCGCTTTATAATGCTGTGCTGCAGGGGGCTTTCCAGTAGTTCCGGCACCACCGATAAAATGTCGATCTTCATGCAGCAAACTTAAGAAGAAAACCGCACTGTGTCCATTGCGGGTAATGGAATGCCGCGCTGGCCAGGCCATTGCTAACAGGCTGACCACGGCTGCTTAAGAACAATTATTATTGTCTTATTTTCGCACTGGCCTTATAATATTTGATTATGAGAAAAAGCTATCTGATACTTTTTATTGCCATCACATTGGCTGCTTCCTGCCAGAAAGCCATCAGCGATTTTGACCCGGCAACAACGACCACGCAGCCGCCTTCCAACGGCAGCGGCAGTTTTGAAGCTACCATAAACGGTGAGAAGAAAAGCTTTACGGTTAAGGCGGCAACGCTGGTGCGGAATCTGGCGGCCAATGAAAAGCGGATGGATATAACAGGTATCTCAACCGATAACAAAACGACGCTGATCCTTACCCTGGGCGAAGAAATCAGCCAGGGCAATACGGTAACGGTAAAAAAATATGTATTAAATGCTTTCCCTGATGATGATCCGGCGACGCCGGGGATCGACGAAAGCCTCTATACCCAGGGGTTTACTACTTATGGAATTGCTATTGGAAGTAACTGGTTATATGATGTGTTTGAAGAAAACGGCAGTTGTACGGTAAGCAATTGTGATGCGGCTGCTACCCGGATTTCAGGCGAATTTGAAACCACGCTGACCGATCTGATTGATGCTACACATATCGTGAGAATAACCGCGGGCAAGTTCACCAATATCAAATACACGGTACAGAATTAATCGGCCCCGGGATGGACCTGCCTGCACCACATAGATTTACCGTTGAAGGGTGCGACGCAACTACTGCCCCCCGATGCTCCTATGCCGGGCTCCCCAGTATTGTTGCAAAAAAATAAAAGGGCTCCGGGGCCCTCTTATCTAAAATTATCTGTTACAAAATTACTCGGCGCTTGGCTGTGGTGTATAACGCAAATAGGGTTTTACCACCTTTACACCTTTCGGGAATTTCTTAATAGCATCTTCCGTGCTGATGGCGGGAGATATGATTACATCTTCACCTGGGTTCCAGTCGGCTGGTGTAGACACACTATGATTGGCGGTCAGTTGCAGTGAATCAATTACCCTTATTACTTCATTAAAGTTCCTGCCGGTAGAGGCGGGATAAGTAATGTACAGTTTCAATTTCTTATCGGGACCAATAATAAACAATGAACGAACGGTTGCTGAAGTAGAAGCATTGGGATGGATCATGTCGTACAGTTCTGCAACTTTGCGATCATCATCTGCAATGATTGGAAAATCAACTGAACAGTTTTGTGTTTCATTGATATCTTTTATCCATCCTTGGTGTTTCTCCAGGGGGTCAACGCTTACCGCCAGCACTTTCACATTGCGCTTCCTGAACGCGTCCTGGAGTAAAGCGGTTTTCCCCAGTTCAGTTGTACAAACCGGTGTGAAGTCTGCCGGATGAGAAAATAGAACACCCCATCCGTCGCCAAGAAATTCATAAAAATCAATGTTTCCGGCGGTTGTCTTTGCCTGGAAATTGGGGACTGTGTCGCCTAATCTTAAACTCATATGTAAAATTTTTAAATGGAAAATAGGAATGCAAATATATTCATTCTCTACCCAACCGATAGACTAAATTTTTTATTTTCCGGTTGCTTTTGTTAAAAACCCTTTACCAAAGCGGTTTTTAACATCATCAATGGCCTTGTAGAGGGAGGCTTTTTTACCAGTATCGGAAAAGAGATTGGTTTGCAGGGCTTCGCCGGTGAGTTCAGTTAGTCGCACTCCCAGCAGACGCACCGCCTGTCCTTTACGGTAGAGCTTGTGAAACAAATCTTTGGCCAGGGGTATCAGTTCATCGTCGTAGAAAGTATAGGGAATAGCTGTCTGGCGTGAAGTGGTTTCAAAATCCGGGTAGCGGATCTTGACAGCTATACAACCGGCCATTTTATTCTCCTGGCGCAATTCATAGGCAATCTTTTCCGTCATGCGCACCAGTTGATTTAACAGAAAGTTTAGGTCGGTTTTATTCTCTTCAAAGGTATTTTCGGTGGAGACCGATTTGGCCTCCTGGTATTCCTGCACGGCGCTATTGTGCCTGCCATTGGCCTTGTTCCATAAGTCAATGCCATAATTGCCCACATAACGTTCCAGCATTTCGGGTTTTGCCTCGCGCAGTTCCCGGATGGTTTCTATGCCCACCTGTAACAGCGACCGGAAAGTCTGGGCGCCCACGCCGGGTATTTTATTAACCGGCAGCGGGTCCAGGAATTCGGTTTCACCGCCAAAGGGTACCTGGAGGAAGCCATTGGGTTTAGCTTCATTGGTGGCCATTTTGGCAATCATTTTATTGGAAGCCAACCCAAAGGATATTGGCAACTGGGTGCGGGCCATGATCTTTTCGCGTAAATGTTTGGCCCATGCCAGGGCGTTAAAATATTTGTCCATCCCCGTTAGATCAAGATAAAATTCGTCAATCGATGCTTTTTCAAAAACAGGAGCCTCCGCGGCAATGATTTCCGTGACCCATCGGCTGAACCGGCTGTATTCTCCCCGGGTGCTGCCCACCACGGTGGCTTGCGGACAAAGTTTCATAGCGGTTTTCATGGGCATGGCGGAATGGATACCAAATTTTCTTGCCTCGTAATTACAGGCGGCCACCACCCCGCGTTCGCTATGCCCGCCTACCAGCACCGGCTTGCCTTTTAAGGAAGGATTGTTGAGCACCTCTACGCTTACAAAAAACGAATCGAGGTCAAAATGCGCTATGGTGATCTGCGGATCCATCAGCATAAAGTTACGAAAAAGAGGCGGTAGGGCGGGGCAGCCGGTGGTTTTAGGGCGTTCTGTTAGCAGTAAACGGTGCGATGGATGGTATGCGTTTACAGGTGGTTTAGCGGTATACATCCAGCAGCCCGTCTGGCAGGATTACATGCACCTGTTTTTTCTTTCTGTCTATTTTCTGCAGGCTTTCTGCATGCAGGGGAATGAGTGCTTCCTTGCCTTCCAGGTCTATTCGGGCCAGCACCTGGTGCGGCTGTTCAATAATTTCCAGCACGGTTCCAATTTCGGTTCCGTTCTGCAGGATGGTAAAACCCAGCAGAGACAGCGTGGACGTTTTGGCAGCATATTTTTGAAAATCCGCATCTGGCAGCCAGACCTCTTTTTGTCTTAGCAGGCCGGCTGCTTCCCTGGTATCAACGCCGTCCAGCTTCAGGTAAACTTCGGTTTCACTTTTTATTTTGGCTTGCTGGATAAAATAGGGCAGCATCTCGTCTTTCACCATTTCCACGAAAAGCGCTTCCAGCCCTTTCAGAGATGTTTTTTTTCCCAGGTGATGCTGCAGGATCAGTTCCCCGGTGACGCCAAAACTGGCTACTAATTTGCCGATATTGATATATTCCATATTGGGTTCCCGGCTCACCGGCCGGCGAAAAATTTCATGCTGGTGTTTATAATGGTTGCAGATAAAACAAGAAAAAAAAATATCCCGCAGGCAACTGCGGGATATCAATTATGTGCTGGCGAATGAATGCAGTTTATTGCGCACCACCTTCTGGGGCCGGCCTTCTTTCCGAAGGACGGCGGTTTCCGGCGCCCTGGGGTCTTCTGCCACCACGCGGGTTTGACCGGCGGTTTTCTTCCTGGCGTTTTAAGATCTGTGCTTCATGCTCTTTGTGCCAAACTTCAAATTTTGTCATAGCGGTTACATCGTCAAACAAACCAAGACCAACACCACGCAACAGGTGTTTCAGGTACAGTACTCCTTTAAAAGAAAGGATACGGCGTACTGTGTCGGTAGGTTGTGCACCCTTATGCAACCAATCTAAAGCACGCTGGCGATCTAACTGAATGGTGGATGGAACTGTTAACGGGTTGTAGGTACCAATTTTGGAGATGAATTTGCCATCTCTGGGAGCGCGTGCGTCTGCCACAACTATAAAATAGAAGGGCCTTTTTTTAGACCCATGGCGCTGGAGTCTCATTTTTACTGGCATTTTAAATAGACATTTAAATGCGTTAAGAAATAGGGTTATTGTCTCGTTGCTTAAAAGCAAGGATTGCAAAATTAGCCATCCTTCTTTATTTTCCAAATATAATAACGGATTAGATTAGTTTCAAGTTTTGTTTTAGTCTTTTAAATAAATTTTTACAAATATCTCGTTTTATTAACGAAACATTAAAATCTATCGTTTGCCAAAACCGGGCATTTTGCCACCCATGGGCATTTTGTTCATCATTTTCATCATTTGCTTCATCTGGTCAAATTGCTTCATAAAGGCGTTTACCTCATCCATGCCCTTGCCGCTGCCACCGGCGATGCGTTTGCGGCGGTTTTGGTCAATAATATCCGGGTTAGCCCTTTCAAAAGGCGTCATGGAATTAATCATGGCCTCAATTCCTTTAAAAGAATCATCGCTGATGTCTACGTCTTTAATAGCCTTTCCCATTCCGGGTATCATCCCCATCAGGTCTTTCAGGTTACCCATTTTTTTTATCTGCGCCAGTTGTTGTTTAAAATCTTCAAAATCAAACTGGTTCTTCCTGATTTTTTTCTCCAGTTTGCGTGCTTCTTCCTCGTTGAACTGTTCCTGTGCTTTTTCCACCAGGGAAGTAATATCACCCATACCCAGGATGCGCTGCGCCATTCGCTCCGGGTAAAAAACATCGAGCGTCTCCATTTTTTCGCCGCTGCTGACAAATTTAATGGGCTTGTTTACCGTATACTTAATAGAGAGGGCCGCACCGCCGCGTGTATCTCCATCCAGCTTAGTTAGCACCACCCCGCTGAAATCGAGCTTTTCGTTAAATGCCCGGGCGGTGTTCACGGCATCCTGGCCGGTCATGGCATCCACCACAAATAAAATTTCATTGGGGTTAACTGCGGCTTTTATATTGGCCACCTCGGTCATCATGGCCTCATCAATGGCCAGCCGGCCGGCCGTGTCTATAATGAGTACATTTTTATTTTTACTTCTTGCCTCTTTAACGGCATTTTGGGCTATGGATACCACGTCCTTGTTGTTGGGCTCCTGGTAAACATCCACATTAATTTGTTCGCCCAACACCCTTAGCTGCTCAATAGCGGCGGGGCGATATACATCGGCCGCCACCAGCATGGGCGAAAGCCCTTTTTTTGTTTTTAGATAATTGGCCAGTTTGCCGCTAAAGGTTGTTTTACCCGAACCCTGTAAACCGGCAATTAAGATAACGGCGGGATTGCCCTTCGCGTCAAAATCGCTCTCTGTTCCTCCCATCAGTTCGGCCAGCTGGTCTTTTACTATCTTGGTCATCAACTGCCCGGGGCTGATGGCATTTATTACTTTTTCTCCAAGGGCTTTGTCCTTTATTTTATCCGTAAACTCTTTGGCTATTTTGAAGTTTACATCCGCGTCTACCAATGCGCGGCGTATTTCTTTTACCGTGGCGGCAATATTCAGCTCGGTAATCCGGCTTTCGCCTTTTAGCTGCTTAAACGCGGATTCCAGTTTATCACTTAATGACTCAAACATACAGGCCAATTATTTTTATTGCAAAAAATAAAAGGTGAATGTTATTTGTACATTCACCTTATAACAGGATTGCAAATATAATAACGATTATAAAGAATCAGGTACCTAAATAACTGCGTAGAATTCTGCTGCGGTTGGTGGTTTTTAGTTTTGTAATGGCCTTATCCTTAATCTGGCGTACCCTTTCGCGGGTCAGGCTAAAATGGTCACCAATGTCTTCCAGGCTCATGGGGTGGTCAATGCCAATACCAAAGAAATAGCAGATCACTTCCTTTTGCCGCTCGGTGAGTGCCTTTAAGGAACGCTCAATTTCCACTTTCAAAGATTCGTCGTGCTCAATATTTCTTTCTGTACGCACCGCATTGGGGTTTTCCATCAGGTCTATCAGGGTACCGTCTTCTCCCTCGGAAAGGGGGGTATCCATACTTATGTGGCGGGCATTAATGCTTAGCGTAGAAGTCACTTCATCTATATCCAGTTTTAGTAAATCGGCCAGTTCCTCGGCCGAAGGCTCTCTTTCAAATTCCTGTTCCAATTGCGAGAAGGCTTTTTGAATGCGGTTGGTTAAACCCACTTTGTTCAGGGGAAGCCTTACAATACGGGCCTGCTCGGCCAGGGATTGCAATATGCTCTGACGAATCCACCAAACCGCATATGAAATGAATTTAAAACCCCTTGTCTCATCAAACCGCTGCGCGGATTTTATAAGGCCCAGGTTGCCTTCGTTTATCAAATCGGGCAGGGAAAGACCCTGGTTCTGGTACTGTTTGGCAACGGATACCACAAAACGTAGGTTGGCCTTGGTAAGCCGGTCCAGCGCCTGTTGATCCCCCTGTCTAATCAATCCTGCCAGTCTTACTTCTTCTTCCGGGCTGATAAGCTCTACTTTACCAATTTCCTGCAGGTATTTCTCAAGGCTTTGAGATTCCCTGTTAGTAATGGATTTGGTAATTTTTAGTTGACGCATACTCATAGGTGGACTTTATTTAGGATGAACTTTGGTTGCAAGGGTTAAATCATCTTCTAATTAAACGTTAATTAGGTGGTTTTCTTATCCAAACTAAATGCAATCGGTGTAAATTATTTTTGTTGGAGCATTTTAATCCGATTCCAACGGAATTTTCCTGTTTTTAATGTGCAACTGGCTGGCTATCAATCATTTTTAGAGCAGAATGGTTTATTTGCCCGGAAACCTTAACAAAAAAGCCAAAACTAAAATTTTGCTGCGTGCAATAATTTTCTATTATTGCATCATTAGAAATTACTAAGACCAATGATTGCGAAATGAGTAAAAAACAATTATTTACGCTAGAATACCCGGTAAGATGTTCTCCGTCGATTTTATATGAATTTTTAAGTACCCCCGCAGGTTTGCAGGAATGGTTTGCCGATAAAGTAGACGAACGCGATAATATATTCAGCTTCTCCTGGAACGGGACGGTTGAAAAAGCGGAAATAGTGGAAGGCGAAGAAGAGAAATTTGTAAAATTTCATTGGGTTACCGCGCCCAGGGAGGAATATTTTGAATTCAGGATAGAGAAATCGGAAGTAACCAACCAGACTATCCTGGTAATACATGATTTTGCGGAGAAAAAAGAAATCAAGGATCAGAGCCAGTTATGGGATTACCAGGTAAAAGATCTCTTTCACCGCATTGGTAATTAATCAGCGCCGGGCAGGTAAATAAAACGTTTAAAAACCTGCATCAGTTTTTCGCCGGCAATATCCCATTGATCAAATGGAATCTTATAGCTGATTTTTATAAACGGTGCCACCGTTTCTTTACCGGGCACGGCCAGGTGGCCGGAAGAAATGTAGTTATTGCCTTCCAGGTCAAAGCTGAATTCATTCCCCGAAAAAGAAAAATAAAAATCTTGCCAATCATATTGTGCGATGCCCTTGTTTATCCTTTCTTCCCATTGCCGGTGAAATATTCCTTTAAGATGTAAGGTGATACTGAAATAATTGCCCCACCAGAAAAAGCTGCGGATGGCAAATACCGCTTCCTTTGAAAAAAGCCTGGGATAGTCAAGCACCACGTACGGCATAGACTGGTATTGCTCGCCCTTTGAAATTTTGGGCGGTAAGCGCAAAGCCTCCGCCGGCAGAAAATGCCTTTCTTCTTGCAGACAAGATTGCATCTGTGTGGCCAGGTTGCCAAATAAATGGTATACTTTTTCTATAATGCGGTGCTTTGTTAAAATCCAGTCGCTGTTTTTTACCAGTTTCATTTCCTCTGGCGAAAGCTGTAAATTTGTCATATGCTAATGTAAGGCTAATGGTAACAAACAAACGCTAATTCTGCTGTCGCCGCCAAATGAATGTTTGTTTGTGTTTGCCATCGCCTGTTCTGCGAACCATTATCACCATCCATGTAATGATAAAAAAACTTGACCGGTTGATCCTGAAAGCCTTTGTGGGGCCTTTTATTGCCACTTTTTTTATAACGCTTTTTGTGCTGGTCCTGCAGTTTTTCTGGTTGTATATTGATGATATTGTTGGTAAAGGGCTTGATTTTTTTACCATAGCCCGTTTAATGTCTTATGTAACGGCTACCGTGGTACCCCTGGCACTGCCGCTGGCGGTATTGCTTTCTTCCATCATGACGTTTGGCAACCTGGGCGAAACCTTTGAACTGGTTGCCATAAAATCTGCGGGCATTCCGCTGTTGCGGTTTATGCGTCCGCTACTGCTAACGAGCATGGTTATCTGCGGAATCGCATTTCTTTTTAACAACTACTTTATACCGCGGGCGCAGTTAAAACTGAATGCGCTTAAATATGATATTATTGTTACCAAACCGGCGCTGGATATAAAAGAAGGCGTTTTTTACGATAAAATAGACGGCTATGTAATCAAGATCGGTAAAAAAGAAAAAGACGGCACCATACGCAACGTGGTTATATATGAAAAGAATTATAACCTACAGGACAATATTACGGTGGCAGACAGTGGCCAGATGAAGGTGTCGGCCGATAAACGCTATCTTGAATTTTATTTACACGATGGTTGGCGGTATTCAGAACGGGGTGAAAGGAACACCACCAATACTGAATTTACACGCATGGGTTTTAAGGACTATAAAAAGATATTTGACCTGAGTTCATTTAAAATTCAAAAAACGGAAGACAGCGTTTTTAAGGACAACTGGCGTATGTTAAGCGTGCGGCAGTTGGATAAAACCATTGACTCGCTCAGGAAAGCGGATACCGCTATTATCAGTAGGAACAACCGGGAAGTAAAAATTTACCTGTCATTTGCCAGGAACCTGGATAGTAGCTGGGCGCTTCCCGTCAAATCTGGGAGCCCTATAAAATCGTTTAGCCAGATTGTACCAGACAGCGCCCTTTCTGTTGTTACCGATATGGCCATGGGGCAGGCCAATTCTGTTAAATCCATCCTGGAGAACAATGCCGCGGAGTATGCCGCCAAAAGAACCGCGCTGCGTTTACACTTAATTGAATGGCATCGCAAATTCAGCCTCTCGCTGGCTTGCCTGGTTTTGTTTTTGATTGGAGCCCCGTTGGGGTCCATAATCAGAAAGGGCGGTATTGGTATGCCGTTGATTTTGGCCGTGGCGTTTTTCGTGGTGTTTTTCCTGCTGAATAATTTTGGTGAAAAATTTGTAAAACAGGATGTGCTGGAGCCGCTCACGGGCATGTGGCTGGCTACCTTTATATTATTGCCGGTGGGTATTTTCCTGGTATTTAAAGCCATGCGCGATTCACAGCTTTTTAACCAGGAATTCTATTATCGTTTTTTTAGAAGGGTAAGTCGGATTGTGAAAAAAAATAAATTAAAAGACAATGAAACGGGCATTGCCTAACTTCGGTTAAATGATTATTGTTTATGAAAAAGATGAACCGCCGCAGGTTTATTGCCGCTTCGGCAAAAACAGGCATCGCACTTACCGCAGCAGGATTGGTGTCGAATAATTTATTTTCCGCCACCCTGGGGCCGGGATCGCTGTATACTTCGTTTGACCAGTCGCCCCTGCCTTATGGCTACCAGGCGCTGGAGCCCGTGATTGATGCCATGACCATGGAAATACATTATACCAAACACGCGGCGGGATATGCTAAAAATGTAAAGGAAGCGGCGCTGGCTGAAAAGGTGGATACTTCAAAACCCATTGAAGACGTATTGGAAAAGGTGTCTCGGTATTCGGTAAAGATGCGCAACAATGCGGGCGGTCATTATAACCACGAGCTGTTCTGGAAAACAATGAAGTCCAACGGCGGGGGAAAGCCTTCGGGTAGCCTGCTGGCAGCCATTGAAAAAGATTTTAATTCTTTCGATGCGTTTAAGACACAGTTCAGCGATGCGGGGAAAAGTCGGTTTGGCAGCGGCTGGGCATGGCTGGTAGTTTCGCCGGGAAAGAAATTAGTAACCGGTTCAACACCCAATCAGGATAACCCTTTGATGGATATTGCGGATCTAAAAGGTTTCCCGTTGCTGGGGCTGGATGTGTGGGAACACGCTTACTACCTGCATTACCAGAACCGCCGGCCGGAATATATAGAGAACTGGTGGAAATTGGTTAACTGGGATTTTGTACAGAAGCGTTTTGATAGCATCTAAAATTTTTCAGATCGAACCATAAGCCGGCCCTGTGCCGGCTTTATTGGTGCACCGGGTTTTTACCAGCCCGGGTTCTCCACCGCACAACGGTTTGTACAACCCGCTATTTATACGCAACCCATTGATAAAGTCAAAAATCTTTTTGTTTCGCCCGGGTTCTCTGCCGGTAAGTTCTACTTTTGTCTTAAGACCATGGCAGAACGCGCAATGTTGTACGGATGCCAGTCTCATTATTTTTGCAGGCTTATCTGCTGGTTTGAAGATAAAATAGAACGTGTTGAGCATTTTTCAATGGAAGATATGGCAGCGCGGCGGTCAGGCTGCAAAAACCAAACCGGTTTGTGTGCCGGCCACTATACAGCAATAAATCATTAATAGCCTGTTTTGAATAAAGAAAAGCAAAATTTCCGCACACAGCAATGGATCATGGGCATCGCGCTTTTGTTGTTTGTCATCAAGATCGCGGCCTGGTGGCTAACAAGATCCGTGGCGGTACTCACCGATGCGCTGGAAAGCACAGTCAATGTAGTTGCCGGTTTTATTGGATTGTACAGCCTGCACATTGCCGCCAAGCCCCGTGATGTGGACCATCCCTATGGACATGGTAAGGCCGAATTTGTATCGGCCGCGGTAGAAGGCACGCTGATATTCCTGGCGGGCCTGGTTGTTATTTACATGTCTGCGGAGAATTTTATTCATCCTAAAAAACTGGAAAAACTGGATGTCGGCATCATCCTGGTGGGTATTACCGGCATCATCAATTTCTTTGTGGGGTATTATGCCATCCGCAAGGGCAAAAAGAATAACTCGCTGGCGCTGCAGGCCAGCGGTAAACACCTTCAGACAGATACCTGGTCTACCATTGGTATTATTATTGGCTTATTGCTGATTGTTTTAACCGGCTATACCTGGCTAGACAGCGTAGTGGCGATTGTATTTGCTTTTATTATTCTTTATACCGGCTATCGCATCATACGGGGCTCGCTGGCCGGTATCATGGATGAGATAGACACAGAATTATTGTCGAAGCTGGTGGTTGTGTTAAACAGTAACCGCCGGCAGAACTGGATAGACCTACATAACCTGCGGGTAATAAAATATGGCGGCCAGCTCCATATTGATTGTCATATGACGGTTCCCTGGTATTTAAACGTACATGAGGCGCACGCGGAGATTGATGCACTGATAGCGCTGATAAAAAAGGAATCGGGTGATGCCATTGAATTTTTTGTGCATACAGACGGGTGCCTGGATTTCTCCTGTCATATCTGTAACAAACAGGACTGTCCCGTTCGGAAACATTCATTTGAAAAAAGAGTGGAATGGACCCTGCAGAATATCATCTCCAACAAAAAACACGGGCTGCCGGGAAGCTAATAACGACATTGTTTGTGCGTCACAAACCGGGCCGGTATGCTGACAATTTCGTGTAATCAATTATTTTTAGCATTTAATTCTATATTATTTTAATTTAGCAGAATTAAATTCTGTGTTATGCTATATTCACTGGATGCTATAGACCTGACAATCCTGGCATTGCTGCAACCCGATGCCCGTTTGCAGAATACCGAGCTGGCAAAAAAAATTGGTATGGCGCCCTCTGCCGTACTGAAGCGGGTAAAAAAGCTGGAACAAAAAGGGATTATTACCGCGTATACTACGCGCGTGAACCACGTGGCGCTGGGTTTGAAACTGCTTGCTTTTATTTTTATAAAAAGCAATAAACGGCCGGGCGACAATTCCATTTCCCAGCAGATTGCCAAAATCCCGGAAGTGCTGGAAGTGCATCATATTGCCGGGGAAGACTGTTTCCTGGTAAAGGTTCGCACGCAGGATGCGCAATCGCTTTTACGACTCATGCGCGAAAAGTTTGGTAAAATACCGAATATCACCGCTACCAAAACAACCATTGTACTGGATACGTCCAAAGAAGATAATTACCTGTGCATTCCAAAATCATAAACATGGCTACCGCCAATTATTTAGAGAAAAAGCCTTCGCAGTCGCTTGTTATTGCCGCCTTTGCGTCCTTGTATATTATTTGGGGGTCTACCTATATCGCTATTTTCATAGCACTGAAAGGGCTGCCTCCGTTTTTGCTGGCCGGTACCCGCTTTGTTATCGCCGGAATTATTCTTTATCTGTGGTGCCGGTTCAAAGGCGAATCCAGCCCACCGTTGCAATCATTTGCCGCCCTGTGTTTCAGCGGTACACTGATGTTGTTTTTTGGAACCGGCAGCCTGGTATGGGCGGAACAGTATATACCATCGGGCGTAGCCGCCATCATTATTGCAACGGTGCCCCTGTGGTTCGTGGTGCTGGACAAGCGCCTGTGGAAATTTCATTTCAGCAACAGATACGTCATCGCTGGTTTGTTGATTGGTTTTGTGGGCGTACTGGCCTTGTTTGCCGGTAACCATTCCGTTGATTCTTCCGGAGGTAAAATGAAGCATATTGCTTTTGTTGTACTGCTGCTGGGCAGCCTGGCATGGGCGGCGGGTTCGCTTTATTCAAAATATACCACCACTACGGGCAGTACCAGCATGAAAGCATCCATACAAATGATGGCCGCGGGTTTTGTGTCTTTTATTCCGGCATTTATCACTGGCGAACAACACCGCTTTAATCCTGCGGCAGTTTCACCGCAGGTTGTCATGGCCATTCTTTACCTGGTGAGTTTTGGCTCCCTGATTGGTTTTATCTCCTATGTCTGGCTGTTGAGTGTAAGACCGCCCTCACTGGTGGGCACCTACGCATATGTAAACCCGGTAGTGGCAGTTTTCCTGGGATGGCTGATTGCCGGGGAACAAATCAGTTCCCGCCAGGTAATTGCCCTGTTAATTATTTTAGCGGGGGTTATTATTGTAAATTTTTCAAAAGAAAAAAAGGTTGCGCGGATCAGCCAGGTATCAACGCAATAAGAAGATCCGGCCCGTACTATCAATCGTTTTGAAAAGATCGATCCGTTTACCTGGCAGACGACGGCATATTTTCAAAACGGTCTATATTCGCCGTATAATAATTAACCAGAATAAACAATATACTATGCAAGCCTGGAAAGAATATCAGTTAGCAAACAAAGACCGTTTCCTGGAAGAATTGCTGGAACTGTTGCGCATACCGAGTATCAGCGCAAGAAGCGAGCACAAGGCAGATATGGTAAAATGTGCGGAAGCTGTGAAGCAGCGTTTACTGGAATCGGGTGCCGGTAAGGCGGAGATATACCCTACAGACGGTCATCCCGTGGTGTATGCAGAAAAAATAACCGACCCGGCTATGCCTACGGTGCTGGTATACGGCCACTATGATGTGCAGCCGGCTGATCCGCTTAACCTCTGGGAGAACGGGCCCTTTGAGCCGGTCATAAAAGATGGTAAGATCTATGCACGCGGTGCCTGCGATGATAAAGGACAGGTGTACATGCACGTGAAGGCCCTGGAGACAATGGTGAAAACAGATTCCCTGTTTACCAATATCAAATTTTGTATTGAGGGCGAGGAGGAAGTAGGTTCACCCAACCTTGCAAAATTTGTAAAAACACACAAAGATTTATTAAAGGCCGATGTCATCCTGATCAGCGATACGGCGATGATTAGTCTTGAAACGCCTTCCATTGATATTGGTGTGCGTGGCCTCAGTTATATTGAAGTGGAGGTGACGGGCCCGAACCGGGATTTGCACAGCGGCGTCTACGGCGGTGCGGTTGCCAATCCCATTACTATGCTGGCAAAAATGATAGCTACCTGTCACGATGAGAGCAACCATATTACCATACCCGGGTTTTATGATGATGTAATAGTAGCAACAGCCGCCGAACGTACACTAATGGCCGCGGCGCCTTACGATGAAGCGGCGTATAAAGAAGACCTGGGTGTAGCCCAATTATGGGGTGAAAAAAATTATACCACCAACGAAAGAACGGGCATACGCCCCACGCTGGAACTGAATGGTATTTGGGGTGGTTATACCGGGGAAGGAGCAAAAACAGTATTGCCGTCAAAAGCATTCGCAAAAATATCTGCCCGTTTGGTGCCGAACCAGTCTGCCGAAAAAATAACCGAAAAATTATTGCGCTATTTCACCAGCATTGCACCGGCCGGTGTAACCGTAAAAGCAAGCGAACATCATGGAGGAGAGCCGTATATGACACCCATCGATTCAAATGCCTACAAGGCTGCTGCCAGGGCCATTAAAACCACTTTTGGCAAAGACCCCATACCGGTACGCGGCGGCGGCAGCATCCCCATCTGTTCTTTATTTGAAAAGGAGCTGGGTGTTAAAATTGTGTTCATGGGTTTTGGACTGGATAGCGATAACCTGCATAGCCCCAATGAAAAATATGATATTGCCAATTTTTACAAAGGCATTGAAACCATCCCTTATTTTCATCAGTTCTTTGCCGAAATGAAATAGACGGAATTGTCTGGTACGCTGGTTTTTTGGAAAGAACATACTGTTTCAAAATAAAATGACAGGCCGGGCTTCGCCATATCAGACCATGGAAAAAGAAAAATTACGTATCGATAAATATCTCTGGGCCATCCGCCTTTTTAAAACGCGCAGCCAGGCCGCCGATGCCTGTGATAAAGGCAAAGTAAAAATGAATGGCGATAATATAAAAGCGGCAAAAGCGGTAAACATTGGGGATGAATACGAAGTAAAAACCGAGGCCAAACGCTGGCGTGTAAAAGTAACCGGTCTGCTGGAAAAGCGGGTACAGTTTGCGGAAGCCATCAAATACTATATTGATAATACACCCGAAGATGAAATGGAACGCATGCAGTTCCAGGCATCCAGTTTTAACACGGGCAAAAGACAGAGCAAGATTGGCAGACCAACCAAAAAAGAACGCCGCAACCTGGATGATTTTACTACCGGCTAATCAAACCCCGGTTACCCACGGTATCATGCTGCGTTCCATTTTCCCAATTGCTGTAAAAGGGCTTTCAGATCTTTTGGAAGGGGCGCTTCAAATACATGCTGGTTTTTATCCAGGTCCTGGAAACGCAGTTCTGCAGCATGCAGGGCCAGCCGGTTCAGGATGGGCCTTTCCTCCTCTGCCGACCGGGCCAGGTTGAACTTTTTTTTGAAGGAAGAAAGAAGAAGGGGTTTCCCATCTCCATACCATTCATCACAGGCAATGGGATGGCCAAGATGCTTCATATGAACACGTATCTGGTGGGTGCGTCCGCTTAGAATATGAAACTGCATCCAGCTGTATAACCTGAATTGTTCCAGCACGGCATATTCGGTGACAGATGCTTTTCCTTTGGCATTGATCATCATCATACCCTGTTGAGAATAGTGCGCGGCAATGGGTGCGTCAATAATACCTTCGGGGGTTGACAGTTTACCGGTTACCAGGCCATTGTATATTTTCCGGGTGCTTCGGTCTTCAAATTGCAGCGAGAGGTGGCGATGCATGTTTTCATTTTTTGCAAAAACAATTACGCCGCTGGTAGCAGCATCCAGGCGATGCACAGTAAAAATGATACCAAATTTCTCTATCAGGAAATCTTTTAGTGATGGCTGGGATTGTGTTCTGTCCGGGATCGACAATATACCCGAGGGCTTGTTCAGCACAATAAAATCATTATTTTCAAAAAGCGTGATGCTGCCGATACCCTTGAAAACGGGTCGTTCCGGTTCCTTTTTTTCTTTATCCTGCATCATAATTATTTCTTTGCATTCTTTTTTGCAGGCGATGGCGGTGCTTTCCTGGTTCTGTCTTTTTTTGTCTGCGGGTTAAAATGCCTTAATATCCGCACTTCTTTTTCCGTGAGGAAGCGCCACTTGCCACGTTGTACATTTTTTTTGGTTAACCCCGCATAGGTTACCCGGTCAAGGTTGCGCACATCGTAACCCAGGTGCTCAAAAATACGGCGTACAATACGGTTGCGCCCGCTGTGGATTTCTATGCCGATAATCGTTTTGTCTTTTGGGTCTGTATATCCAAGGGCATCTGGTATAATAAAACCGTCTTGCAGCTCCAGGCCCTGTAGCAGCTGATCAAAATCTGCCTTGGTAACGGGTTTGTCCAGGCGAACCTCGTAGATTTTTTTTATCAGGTTTTTCGGATGAGAAAGTGTTTGCGCCAAATCGCCGTCGTTGGTTATAAGCAGTACGCCCGAAGTATTGCGATCCAGCCTGCCCACGGGGTATACTCTTTCACTGGTGGCATGTTTAACAAGGTCAAGAACGGTTTTCCTGCCTTCCGGGTCGTCCAGTGTGGTAATATAGTCTTTGGGTTTATTTAGTAAAATATACACGAGGTTTTTAGAAGGCGTTATTTTTTTACCCTTGATGGTAATGGTATCTTTTTGGGAAACCTTGGTTCCGGGTTCGGTAACGGTAACATCATTTACTTTTACTTCTCCCTGGCGAATCAGGTCCGCAGCATCCCGTCTGGAACAAACCCCGCTGTGCGCAACATATTTATTCAGGGGCATACTGTCATCGGCCCTGGATGAAACGACTACTGGCTGCTGCGCCGTTGAAACAGGACGACCGCCAGCACGACTGCTCCGGGTGGGCGGGTTTAATTTTGTAGATTCAGTCTTTCCCTGTTTTTTATCGGCTGGTGGTGGCTGCCGCTTGCCGGCACCTGTTAGAGGGCCTCCAGGTTTTACCGCCCGATGCGGGACCGGGGGAGCCGGGATTTGCTGGCCAGATTTTTTTAGACGTTTTTCTTCAAAACGCTTTTCAATAGACGCCGCCCTTTCTTTTTTTGCAGATCTTTTTTCCTGTTTAAGCTGTTCTTTTTTAGCTGCGTTGCTTTTGTAGTGTATAAATTTCTGGAACTGCTGGTTCTTACTCATGGTAGGTTGATTTGCTGTTTTACAACAGTACTGGTGAACGGCGAAGATAGGAAAAGCGCCAGGCTTTTGGCCCGGCGCTTTTGATGGCCTGTTGTAATTGGTTATCTTCCAAAATCCTTCCGGTGATGCGTCGCTTTCATTTGATCCAGTTGCTGTAGCTGGTCGGCAGTTAAAATGCTTTTCAGATCTTCTTTTTGCTGTATGGCCAGCGCTTTTATTTGTTCGTGTTTTTGTTCCCTGCTCAGGCTATTGTCTGTACGGATGGATTTCCTTTTAGTAACCATCTCGGATCGCGCGGTTTTCAACCGGCCGGACTGTTCATCTGTAAGACCCAGTTTAATCTTCATTTTCTCTGACCTTGCGCCGGCGTTTACTTTTGCCAGTTGCATTTTTTGCAGTTTCATTGCTGCAAGCTGGTCTTTTTGTGCCGGTGTAAGAAGGGCCTGCAGCAGCTCCCTGTGTGATTTTCGTAGATCGCCCATTTTCAGTCTGAATTCTTTCAGCGTCATGTCGTCGTTCTTTTTCAGCGCTGCTATTTTTTTGTGATAGTCAGCATTGATCTCTTTTGATTGTTGTTTTTGCTGATCGGAGAAGTTCAGTTTTTTTGCTATCCGGCCATGACCCTGTTGGCTGTGTAAATGGTGTTGTCTCTGTTGTGCAAACCGGTGTGGTTGCTGGGCTTGTACTACAACGACGGCAACTATCATTAAGACCATACCTGCTATTGTTTTTTTCATCTTTGTATTTTTTGGTACCCTGGTATGACGGTACTCAATACCCGGGGTTTAATGCGCCTGGTTATCCTGTAACAATGGTAAAATGACGGGATTAGCGGAAGGGTCGCTCCGCCTGGCCCTGGAACCGGTTGTGTAATTGTTAAAGTCCGGTAAGGCGTGATTGGTTAAACTCCCTAATTCTTATTGGCCAGCTGGCCGCAGGCAGCGTCAATGTCTTTGCCCCTGCTAACACGTAACCGGGCGTTAACGCGGTGTTTGGAGAGGTAGTTCATGAATTTTTCTACCACCTCCTGTTCGGGCTTTCTAAAGCTGGCCATGTCTATGGGATTGTATTCTATAATGTTTACCAGGTCTGCGGGTACCTGGCGGTAGATCTTTATGAGTTCGTCTGCATCTTTAAGGGAATCATTAAAATCCTTGAACAGTATGTATTCAAAAGTAATTTCGTTACCTGTTTGTTTATAAAAGTAGTTCAGGGCTTCTATCAGCGAGTTAATATTATTGGTATCATTGATGGGCATAATCTCATGGCGCTTGGTATCATTGGCGGCATGCAGGCTGAGTGCCAGTTTAAACTTTACCTTGTCGTCTCCCAGTTGTCTGATCATTTTTGCCACACCGGCGGTGGATACGGTAATACGCCGCGGGCTCATGCCCAATCCATCGGGAGCGGTAATTCTTTCAATGGCTTTTAATACATTTTTATAATTCAGCAGGGGCTCGCCCATGCCCATGAAAACAATATTACTGAGTTTTTTATGGTATACTTTTTCACATTGCTGGTTGAGCAGTGATACCTCATCATAAATTTCATCAAAATCCAGGTTGCGCCTGCGCTGCATATAACCCGTTGCGCAAAATTTGCAGCTTAGTGAACAACCGATTTGGGAAGAAACACAGGCCGTGTTTCTTTCACCGGCGGGAATTAAGACGCCTTCCACCAGGTGTCCGTCAACCGTTTTGAAACGGCTTTTTACGGTGCCGTCATCGGAGTACTGCACGATATCTGTTTGAAGGGCTGGCAGACTAAAATGCTCGTTTAATTTGGTTCTCAGTTCTTTGCTGAGGTTGGTCATGGTTTCAAAATCTGCGACCTGTTTCAGCCATAGCCATTCGTATACCTGCCGGGCCCTGAATTTCTTTTCGCCCAGTGTAATAAAATATGCTTCCAGCTCATCCAACTCCAGGTGCCGTATATTCTTCTTTGCTGTCGATAACATTGCGCAAAGATATGCCGGCAGGGCTAATAGCGCTTATATTTGCCGTTCTGGGGTATCCCGGAATATGAATGCGTAGGTGCAAAATAAACCATCCCCCTGGCGGTACCGGTGGTAAATCGTTACCGTTCAGGTTTGCGCGGCCATGTTTGATAATTCTTTTAACGGTTTGGTACATGAACACAGCTTATATTATAGATGCAGTTCGCACGCCCATTGGTAAGTACGGCGGCGCTTTAAGCAGTATACGGCCCGATGATTTACTGGCCCATACAATAAAGGCATTGCTGCAGCGCAATGCAGGTATTGATATCCATGCAATTGAAGACGTAATTGCGGGCGATGCCAACCAGGCGGGAGAGGATAACCGGAACGTGGCCAGGATGGCCGCCCTGCTTGCGGGGCTGCCGGTGACCGTAGCGGGTAATACAGTAAACCGTTTATGCGCCAGTGGTTTGCAGGCCATCATGGATGCAGCCCGCGCCATCATGTGCAATGAGGGCGGGTTGTATATGGCGGCGGGCGTAGAGAGCATGACCAGGGCGCCCTTTGTTATTGCCAAGCAGGGCGGTGGCTGGAACCGCAATACCGAAATGTACGATAGCACCATTGGCTGGCGGTTTACCAATAAGAAATTAGCAGCTATGCATTACCCTTATAATATGGGCGAGACAGCCGAACACATTGCACAGCAATGGCAAATCAGCCGGCGCGCTCAGGACGAATTTGCGCTGGGTAGCCAGGAAAAATATTTTACGGCGCTGGAAAAAAATACCTGGGCGGCGGAGATCAGCGCAGTGGAAATTTTTGGAGGAAAGGAAAAAAAGCTTCTTTTTTCGGAAGACGAACATCCGCGGCGGACTTCCATGGAAAAACTGGCTGCGCTAAGACCCGCTTTTGTCAAGGACGGAACCGTTACCGCGGGCAATGCCAGCGGTATCAACGATGGTGCCGCCGCCACGCTGCTGGCTTCGGAGACCGCCGTAAAAGAATACCGTTTGCAGCCCATGGCAAGAATTGTTTCCATGGCGGTGGCGGGCGTTGAACCCTCCATTATGGGTATTGGCCCGGTACCTGCTACCCAAAAGGCATTACAGCGTGCAGGCCTAACTGTTAGTGATCTGGATCTGATTGAACTGAATGAGGCGTTTGCTTCGCAGTCGCTCGCCTGTATGCAGGAACTGGGGCTGGATGCTTCAAAAGTGAATGTAAATGGTGGGGCCATCGCCATCGGTCACCCGTTGGGCTGCAGCGGGGTGCGTATTTCAACCAGTCTTTTGCATGAGATGAAAAGACGCAGGGTCCGGTATGGCCTGGCCACCATGTGCGTGGGTGTAGGGCAGGGCGCTGCCATTGTCTACGAAAACATGGCGGGCAATTCCTGATGTATGATTTCTTAATTCAATTATATGAGTAAAGATGCAGTATCTGCCGCTGGTAAGGCAGATGTTGAATTGGCCATGCGGCAGTTGGCGAACCATATTGAAACCGTTCCGTGTTTCTATGGTGCCCAGAGCGAAACAACATTGTTGGCGTTTCCCGCACCGGGCAAATGGAGCAAAAAACAAATTCTGGGTCACCTGGTTGATTCCGCCGTCAACAACCTCAAACGGTTTACCGATATCCAGTTTTCGGCGCAGCCTTACGCACTACAACCCTATAGCCAGGATGAACTGGTGAGGGTAAATAATTACCAGGATTTACCGCTGGCGCACCTGCTGCAGTTTTGGCAATTGCTGAACCGCCAGATTGTGTATGTGGTGGACAATATTCCGGCGGAAAAACTGGATTACCCGGTGCAGGTGCTAAATGATGACCAGCCTCCTAAAACGCTGGCCTGGCTGATCTGCGATTATGTGAATCACCTGCAACAGCACCTGGAACAGGCAGGATGAATACTACTTTGTTGCCATGGTAGTTTTCTTATCTTATAAAAAAATCATCGCATTTAAGAATCAGCTTCATTTTTTTTTTTACCATTAGAATTTTTCTCTGCCTGTCTTGTATCGAGCGCATGAGACAGCATTCATAATGAAATAACGGGCAAGTACAAATTTCCAGCCGGCAGCCAATGAGAACAGTGCGTTTACCATCAGTTCTACCGCTGGCGTGTCAGCGCTTGTCATTCTATGCGGCGAATGATCACCCCGGCATGGTAAGGATTTAGACCGGCTCGCTAAAGGTAAAGGTTGAGAGTCCTTCCTGTGCTATGGTTTCCTGTTTTCCTGTTTGCAGGTTTTTGATGATACAGGTGTTTTCTGTCAGTTCCCGGCTGCCAATGATTGCCGCGAAAACAATTTTTTTCTTTTCGGCGTATTTGAATTGTTTGTCGAATTTGGCGGCTTCATGATACATTTCGGCTGACACGCCCCTGTCGCGGAGTTGTTGCAGCAGTACAAATGCCTGTTTACTTTCCGCCGCTCCCAGGTTAAAAAATAATACCCGGCAGCCTGCCTGCACATCAGCCGGAAACAACTGGAGCTCTTCCATTGCATCATAGATCCGGTCTACTCCAAAAGAGATGCCCACGCCCGGCACACCAGGTACGCCAAAAAGACCCGTAAGATCATCGTAGCGTCCACCCCCGCCGATGCTGCCCATTTGTATATCTTTTGCCTTTACTTCAAAGATAATCCCGGTATAATAATTGAGCCCGCGGGCCAGGGTAAAATCAATGGTTAGGGGTAAGGGTTTTGCTACCCGATCGGTATAATCCAATATAAATTCAATTTCTGCTATTCCTTTTTTGCCGGCTTCATCGTTGCCGAGCAATCCTTTTATCTGCTCCAGTTTGTTTACACTGTTGCCTTCAATGGCCAGGTATTTTTCAATGATGCCAATCTGCGTTGCGGGCAATCCTTTTTCCGATAATTCCTGTTTTACCTGGTCAAGGCCAATTTTATCCAGTTTATCAATGGCAATGGTAATATCCATCATTTTATCCGCGCCACCACAAACAGCTGCCAGTGCCGTTAGTATTTTCCGACTATTCAATTTTATTTCAACAGCAATACCCAGTTTTTCAAAAACGGTGGCATAAATGGTGGCCAGTTCCACTTCATTGATCAGGGAAGTGCTGCCCACCACGTCTGCGTCGCATTGATAAAACTCACGGTAACGGCTTTTCTGCGGCCGGTCTGCCCGCCATACCGGCTGCACCTGGTAGCGTTTAAAAGGCATGGTTAGCTGGCCGTAATTCATCGCAACATAACGCGCAAAGGGAATGGTCAGGTCGTACCGCAACGCGCGTTCCGTTAGATCCCGGTCGTTTTTTCCCTGCAGCACCTGCTGGAAAGCGGCCTGGGCCTTATCCCTGTTTTTGGGATCGCCGAGTCCGTTATTGAGGACCTTAAAAATGAGTTTATCACCTTCGTCTCCATATTTACCCATAAGTGTTTCCATATTCTCCATGGCCGGTGTTTCCAACGGCTGAAACCCGTACAACTCAAAAACGGTTTTAATGGTATGGAAGATATGGGCCCGCTTGCGGACGGTTTCCGGTCCAAAATCCCGGGTTCCCTGCGGTATGGATACATGTAGTTTTGCCATTCAACAAAATAAGGTATAAAAAAAATCAATTGGTTTTAGCTGCCGCCTTTTCTATTATTTTTTCGCAGGCAGCGTCCATCATTTTATATACTTCCTGGTAACCGGGTTCCGGTCCGTACCAAGGATCCGGTACATCCCTGTTTTTGCCGGGGTATAGTTCATTCATCAGCAAATCAATTTTTTGTTCATTGTATTTGTTCCCGGCAATCTGTTTTATTCCATCCAGCACATCATCCGCCATAGCATAGATCTTATCAAAACGATCAAAATCGGCCGGCACAAACTGCCTGGCCCTTTGCTGGCTGATATCTATGCCGTGTTTTGAGGTTGTCTTTTGTGAGAGCCCGTGAGGAGCTTCGCCAACATGATAGCCATTGGTGCCTGCGCTTTCCACGCTCCACGGCAGACCCGCCTTCCATGCCTTGTCTTGTAAAATTCCTTCCGCCATAGGACTTCTGCAAATATTACCTAGGCAAACCATCAAAATCTTCATGGCGGCGAAGTTAGTTCATAGTTGGTATTCCTGGTTCGGGTTATAAGTTCCAGTTTTTTGGAAAATCCATTGTACAGTGGCTTTGAGCCGGCCAGGATTTCTGAACAACCTCCAATGGATCATTTATATGCGGTCTGATTGCGGAACCGATGCATCTCTGGGCTCAAGGTGTCAATGGCTCACAATCTTGTTTTTGATGTAGTGTTGCTCAGGCAGCTGGATCCAAATTTTTATTATCCTGCCGGTAGGAAGAACCGCTGAATCATCCGCCTGTTTGCCAAAATGAATATTGTTTTCCCGTGGATCCGGTATCAGGGTTTGCACCCGATAGCTAAGACTTACCGGGGTCAGACAACCGTAGTGAAGCGCTGTTTCGGATCTGCTGGCCAGGGGATAGGGTGCCTGTTTTTTTTACTGCAAGAATTGTTATAATAGCCGAAAGAAACAACGCGCCGGCCATAAAAATATACGATGCGCCGAACCCACCGGTACTATCGTTGAGATAGCCTACCGCATATGAACCGGCAAAAGATCCGAGGGCACCGAGGCTGTTGATTAATGCAATGGCGCCGCCCGAAACATTCCCGGGCAGGGTTTCGGTGATAAGCGCAAAAAATGGTCCGTAAGGCGCATACATGGCGCCGCCTGCTATCACCAGCAACACAAATGATAACCAGAAATTATCCGGGCCTGCCAGGTAAGAACCGTAAAACGCAATTGCTCCTATAAGAAGAAAGGGCCATACAAATGCCTTGCGGTTTAAGGCCCGGTCGGAGAAATGGGAATTGATTATCATGGCGGCTATCGCCAGCAAAAACGGTAAGGAGGTCAGCCAGCCGGTTTTTACAATATTCATTTGCGGCGCTGCGCGGATGATGGAAGGAAGCCACATCACAAAGCCATACACGCCGATGCTCCAGAATGCATATTGCAGGCAAAGCAAGATTACCGTACGCGACCTGAATGCCGCGGCGTAATTTTTAACCGGGATGATATGCCGCTGTTCCTGCTGTAGCCGGTCTTCCAGTAGCTGTTTCTGGTCATCGGTCAGCCATTTTGCATTGGAGGGTATATCATCCACCAGTCTCCACCAAAAAAAGGCCCATACAATGGCCGGCACCCCTTCCAGGATAAACATCCAGCGCCATCCAACGGATTTTATAAGATAGCCCGATAAGATTGACATCCAAAGCAGGGTGACAGGGTTGCCAAGAATCAAAAAAGTATTGGCCCTGGAACGTTCCTGTTTTGTAAACCACCTGCTTAAAAATACCAGCATGGAAGGCATTACAGCGCTTTCTACAACACCCAACATAAACCGGATGACAATCAGCAGCCCGATATTGTTGATCAACCCCGTAGCCATGGCCAGTGCACCCCAGGCGATCAGCGACCAGAAAATTAATTTCTTGGCGCTCCTGCCGGCGGCATATAATACACCGGGAATTTGAAAAAAGAAATAACCCAGGAAAAATAAGGAGCCCAGCAGCGATGATACCGAAGCCGTAATATTCAGATCGGCGGCCATCCCGCCGGCGGCGGCAAACCCAAAATTGGCCCGGTCAAGATAGGCAAGACTATAAGTTATAAAAGCGATTGGAATTAAACGGTACCAACGTTGACGGGCAATTGTTTCTGCCATCTTTACTGGATTTAGCTAAAAAATCAATGATACAACGCATGGCATATTTATGCCCTCTATTTTTTACCAGCAGTACCAATTGCCGGTGGGGGGTTAAGACCCACGCTGGCCGTTGCTCACCGCCTGCATCAGTCCGCGCATGTATCCAAACGCATACAGGGAACCGATATTACTGTAACCCGGATGGGCATTGCTATCGCCCGCCATGGTGGGCACGTGATCGGGCCGTATGGGTCCTTTAAAACCGATATCATAATACGCTTTCATGGCTGCGTACATATCTATCTGGCCTTCATCGTGGAATGTTTCTGTAAACCGGATACTCGGTTTTTCACCACTGAGATCCTTTACGTTCCTGAAATGTACAAAATGAATGACGCCCCGCTTTCCAAATTCTTTCACCACCGTGGGAATATCGGCGCCCATTAAAGAAAAATTTCCCTGGCACAAAGTAACGCCGTTGCTGGGGCTTTTAACGATGTCCAGCATCCGCCTGAAATTGTTTACACTTGTCATGATACGTGATATACCGCGGATGCTGTCAACCTGCGGGTCATCGGGGTGCATGGCCAGTTTCATGCCTATTTTTTCCGCTTCCGGTACCACCGCCTTTAAAAAATAGCTAAGGCTGTTCCAAAGCGCTTCTTTTGACACTGTTCCATATTCTGTTGGGGGCAGGTTCCGGGTATCCTCGTAATCAAACGCTGTTACCAGTGCGCCCCCGCGTCCTGGCGCATCCATTTTTGTGCGGTACCAGTTTATCACCGGCATCCAGTTATAACAGATAACGTCAATATTGCCGTACTGTTTCAGGTTCTTCATAAACGTTATGAAATTAGCTATTTCTTCATCTCTGCCGGCAAGACCCAGTTTGGTTTTGGTGCCCAGTGATGCAGGCCCTTCAATTACGTTTAAGGTTAGTCCCGCCTGTTTCCAGGCTTCTTTATTGGCGCTGATGGCCCTGGGATCCCAGGCAGCTCCTTTAGTTAAGCCGCCCAGTGCCGGGTTAATGCCACCCACCGCGCCTAATACATCCAGTTGTTTCATAAAAGCGATTCTGCGTTCATCCATGCCTGTGAAATAAGCTTCGCTCATCTGCATGCCCGCGTCCCGTGCATTGTCAGCAAGATTGTACGGGGTAGTTGTTTGTTTATGGATGCGGGAGGAAGCGCCAAGGGCTGAATCGACGCCACGCACCGACAGAACAGCTGCAAGCGCCGTACTTTTTTTAATAAAATCTCTACGGTTATTTTTCATATTCATCGTTTTAAAAATTATTTTAGCAAATGTTTCCAGGGGCCACACGGAAAAAGGTAAACCGTGTACGCTCAGGGTATTAAAAATAAGGAAGTTTACCGTGTTGCCACGTTCCTGTTATAAGCTGAGTTTAACCATTACTGTACGCTTTTACCAGGAATAATTGCTCGTATAAAAAATCAGCGGTAAACCGTCCGGCATCCAGCCATCGTTTTTTTACAAACGGCCCGGCAAAAATCGGGTTAAAATGTTTTTGCAACTCGTGGGCATAGCCTTCGTAAATTTTTAAACGGTTGGGTATATGCAACGCATCCGCCCGACGGTGTATGGCCAGGCTTCCGTATAAAGGCGGCTTTTTGTCATCATAGGGAACCACTCTATCCTTATTACCATGCACGCTCACTATAGGGGTATGCCCATTGGTAAGCCAGTTAATATTAAACAGCGCTCCCCAGTAATTGATAACGGCGGCAATCTGTTGCGGGTTGCAGCCTGCATTGTCCGTTGAATCGCCGCGATGCGCCAGGGCAGCCATTTTGCCGGGGCTACTGTACACAGTCTGTAATGCGATGATGCCGCCGGCGGAGTTGCCGCCCAGTATAATGCGGTTGGTATCTATCCTGAATTGATCAGCATGTTGTTTGAAAAAAGATATCGCCGCATTGGCATCCTCCATGGCATCGGCGCAGCCTTCCACCATATCTGCAAAATTTTTCAATGGATGTTTTTTGCTGAGCCGGTAATTGATGGAGGCGCAGGTATAACCCCGCCGCGCAAATGTTTTACTCCATAGTGGAAGTCCGCCCGATGTTTTTTTGCCGAATTTGAAACCCCCGCCATGTAGCCAGATGATCAATGGCCGGGCCGGGCTGGTATCACCCGCCGGCTCATAAAAATCAAAAAGACCATATTTTTGTTTGATGCCCGGCACAACGGTTTTGTACAGGAGGTTTTTCTGCAACAACACCCGCTCAAATACAAAATCTTTGAATGTAACCGGTTTGGCTGTTTCCTGGGCTGTGGCGGGAGAAGAAATGGACATAATAAAAAAAATAATAGATACGGAGACGGTAGCAAAAAATAAATACAATTTGCGCATTAAAAAATAAAACATTGTAGGGGCATGGTTCTGTTAATTAAAACGGATAACTTACTGCCTGCTGTATTTTTGGCCAGGTTCCTAAAGTTAACCATAAGTTGCGGTACAAACTAATAGCCAACGGGCTTGTTATTTGTGAATGGAATTGCCGGCGTTCACAGGACGATCTCATTGCAGCGGCGTATGTATGTGCGACCGGCCCGAACAACGGTTTTACAGGTAACCGGCCCTGGTTTACAAAACGAATAAAAGTACTTTCATGAAAATAACCTGTATCTCCCTGATTGCGGTACTGATTGTGTCTTTTAATTCTTTTACACCTGCCGATGAAGACCGGGATCAGGTGGCCGTGGAGATGAAACATGCGATGGAAACCGGTTTGCTGAATGTATGGTATCCCAAAGATGTGGATACGCTGTACGGCGGTTTCCTAAGTGATCTTACCTTTGATTTCAGGCCCCTGGGCCCGCAGGATAAAATGATTGTTACACAGGCCCGGCATATATGGTCCAACGCACGGGCCGCAGAACGATACCCCAAAGACAGCTGGTATAAAATGAGCGCACAGCGGGGTTTCTATTTTTTACGTGATTATTTCTGGGACAAAAGATATGGCGGGTTTTACACGCAACTCACCCGCCAGGGAAAAATAAAGCCTTCTTCGCTGGGAGAAAAGATTGCCTATGGAAACGCTTTTGGCATCTATGCTCTGGCTGCTTATTACCGATGCTCCGGAGACAATGCCGCATTGCAACTGGCAAAAGAAGCTTTTTACTGGCTGGAAAAACACAGTCATGACCCGGTGCACAGGGGATATTTCCAGCACATGCAGATGGATGGAACGCCGGTAAAAAGAACGGCTGCCACCCCATCTGATGCTGAAACCGGATATAAAGACCAGAACAGTTCCATTCATTTGCTGGAAGCATTTACCGGTCTGTATGAGGTGTGGCCCGACCCCCTGCTGGCCCTTCGTTTAAAGGAGATGCTCCTGCTGGTAAGGGATATTATTACAGCGCAAAAAGGAAACCTGGTGCTTTTTTTCCAACCAGACTGGACACCGGTATCTTTTCGGGATTCTTCTTACTCGACTATCCTGCAACACCACAATCTGGACCATGTATCTTTTGGACACGATGTGGAGACCGCCTACTTAATGCAGGAGGCCTCCCATGCACTGGGTATTAAAAACGATATCCGCACGCAGATGATAGCCAAAAGAATGGTGGATCATGCATTGAAAAACGGCTGGGACAGTACAGCGGGCGGTTTTTACGATGAGGCTTATTATTTTAAAGACAGTACTGCCATTACCGTAATCAAAGATTCAAAAAACTGGTGGGCCCAGGCAGAAGCATTGAATACATTATTACGAATGAGTGATGAGTACCCGGCAGACAGCATGCAGTATTTTCAAAAGTTCATGCAGCAATGGCAATATGTAAAAACCTACCTGATAGATCACAAATACGGCGGCTGGTATTCGGGCGGACTAGATAAAGAACCCGATCAAAAACTGGCTCCAAAGGGCAATATATGGAAGGGATCCTATCATGTGCTCAGGGCGCTTATAAATTGTATCGATCGCTTGCAGCCGGACACGGTGCCGCCACCGGTGCCCCGGCATCTGACCGTTGAAACAACCGGTACCCGGCTGCTATTGCGGTGGGATAAAGCCTATGATGACAGGCAGGTCTCCGGATATATCATTTATAAGAACGGCATTAAAATAGGGTTTACGCCGCTTCTTTCATTTAGCCTGCCCGGAACGGGCGTCAATAAAAGCGATTCCTTTTATATTCAGTCCGTAGACCTGGCAGGCAACCAATCGGGCAACAGCGAAAAAGCGATGTTCTGAGCGGCAAACAGTCGTCAAACGCTAACCGGCTTAGGGCAGCTATTCCGCTTACAATCCATTAAACATTCGTTACCGGGGCCAGCCAATAATTCCGGGATACGGGTGTAGCAGTACCAAAACTATTTTGATCTTATTTTTTAATAATTTTTTAATGAGGGTAAATCAGTTTTCTGATCGGGTCTCATGGCCATAATGATGCAAGTAAAAAACCTGCAGTTGTAAACAGCCGCTCTTTCATTCATTTTTTGATGTGGCCAGGGAAGGCCGTGAGTCGGCTGCTTGGCGGCATCGATTTCGGGGAAGCGCCTGATAACGGCGCCGCCCCGGGCAAAAGCATAGGCGAACTGGTGCTGAAAAGAGGGGTGTTACAGTCGCCCGCCAAATAAAAATATTGAGTGCCCGTAGTGCCTCCCCGTTAATGTATGCTGTTTATAATATTTCTTCGCGTAACTTATATCTTTAAAAGCCATAAATTCAAAATATGAAAAATATTTTAAGTTGGTGCGCCGCCTGTATTCTTTTTAGTGCGGCCCGTTCACAACAGGTTTTGCCCCTGTATACTTCGGTTATCCCAAACAGTAAGCCTGCAGAAAACCTGGAAAAAAGTGAGACAAAAGGGGGCGTACTGATCATTAGCAGGATTTCTATTCCTACGCTAACGGTGTACCTGCCGCAGCCGGCAGAATCAAATGGCACGGCCGTTATCATATGCCCTGGCGGCGGTTATTATGTAAATGCAATGGCGAATGAGGGAACCGATGTGGCCAGGTTATTGGCCGCCAGGGGCGTGGCGGCTTTTGTATTAAAATACCGGATACCCGAAGAACGAACCATGATGAATACCGCCATTGGCCCGCTGCAGGATGCACAACAGGCCATGATCCTAGTAAGGGGCAATGCAAAAAAATGGAATATCAATCCCGGCCGAATCGGTATAATGGGTTTTTCGGCGGGAGGGCACCTGGCTTCCACGCTGGGCACCCATTATAAAAAGATACTGGTGGACAATCCCGGATCTGTCAGTGTCGCCCCAAATTTTATGATACTGGTCTATCCCCTTATTACGGGAGACAGCCTGGTAAATAAAAAGGGCTCCCTGGACAAATTATTAGGAAATCGTGCACCACAGGAACTGGTAGATGACTTTTCAAATGAGAAACAGGTAACGCCGGCAACAGCGCCTACTTTTATTACACAATCTACAGACGACGGGCTGAATGTTTTAAACAGCATTGTATTTTACGAAGCGCTGGTAAAAAATAAAGTGCCTGCGGAGCTGCACCTCTACCAAAACGGCGGGCATGGCTATGGCATGAATAATAAAACGACCCGCGACAAATGGATGGACCGCTGCCTGGCCTGGATGGATGCCAATGGATGGCTGAAGAAATGAGAAACCGGATTCTTTGGAAGACATCAGGTAAAATAAAGCGGAGTGCGTATATTAGCATGTCTTTCTGTGCATCACTGAGATCTCATACAACGAAACACGCCAATGAACATGTCAACATTTGCTGTCAGGGCTTTTTACGCCGTTTGTTTATTTGATGAGTGCGCTTCCTGTAATAATTCACCCACGCAACATGCAGAAACCGGGCTGGTATAGTGGTGGGCGTTATTTCCCTCTGCAGGATGATATTGTGTCTACCGTATTCTGGTACCAGACCGAACCACATGATCATTTCCCGGTGTTGCCTGGTAAGGACGGACTGGAGCTGAATTAGGAAAGCAGTGGGGTGACTGCCCGGAATTATTACGAAATAAATGATTCAGGGAATTATAACATTGAATGTTTTAACGCCCGCAGTGATCGTGATGTTTCCAGACAGGCCGGTAAGGAACATGCATGAATTGTTTTAACATTGCTTAACCTGTTCTGAACGGTTGCCTTATCGTTCATTCTTGACGATGCCCTAAACTGATTGTCGGAGTATTTATTCATCATTTAAATAAATTGCTTTTCATGAAAAAACAATTCTTTGGGATTTTAGGAATGGCAACCGCCGTATTGCTGTTTGCCTCCTGTAGCAACAATCCATCCACCCAGGCGTCCGTAACAGACAGTACCCGGGCGACAGACAGCGGCGCCGCCGTAACCAGTAACTGGAAACTGGGCGTGCAGTTATGGACATTCCGCATGTTTAGTATGACGGATGCCTTGCAAAAAGTAGATAGCTGTGGTGTTAAATACGTGGAAGCGTTCTGGGGTCAGCCCCTTGGAGGCGATTCCAAAGAAAGTTTTGGAATACGCATGACCCAGGCCGGCCGGGATAAATTAAAGGGCCTGTTGAAATCGCACAATATACAAATGGTGGCCATGGGTGTTGTGTCACCCAAAACAAAGGAAGAATGGATCGATGCCTTTAAACTGGCAAAAGAATTTGATTTAAGTTATATAACCGCAGAACCAAGAAAGGATCTCTGGGATTTTGTTGACAGTCTTGCGGGCGCATATGCCATCAAAATTGCCATTCACGATCATCCAAAACCCAATGCCTACTGGAGCCCTGATTCCGTGCTGGCAGCCATCAAGGGCCATTCCAATATCGGCTCCTGTGCCGACCTCGGTCATTGGGCACGCAATGGCTTGGATATTGTTGAATGTTTAAAGAAACTGGAAGGCCATATTTACGGCGTACACCTCAAAGACATCAAAACATTCGACAATCCAAAAGCAGCTGATACCGTGGTGGGAAAAGGGATTATCCAGTTTTCACCCATTTTTGCTGAATTGAAACGGCAGCAGTTTAAAGGAATGTTTTCTATCGAGCATGAATCAAACTGGTACCACAGCGTACCGGACGTTATAGAAACAGTTAAGTTTTATAACAACGAAGTAGAAAAACTTAAATAAGGCACAGCTGGACAGACTAAGGTATGGTTGCCGGGTGAATGATTAATTTTACCCGGCAGCTTAACCTTTTGTGGTTGGCACGTAACTGCAAAACGCTTGTATATGAAACAGTCAGTTTTACTTTCTTTTATTTTTTTGTTTGCCATCAATACCCGGGCAGATATTGTATTGCCAAAAGTATTTACCGGCAATATGGTGTTGCAGCGTAATAAACCTGTAAAAATATGGGGCTGGGCAGATAAAGGCGAAAAGATAACCGTACAATTCAATGGCCAGAAAATAAACACCCGGGCAGGTAAAGACGGCGACTGGCTGGTAACGCTACAACCAATGCACGAGGGCGGCCCTTATGAACTGAAAATAACTGGCAGGAACAGCCTCGTTTTGCCAAATATACTGGTAGGCGATGTGTATATCTGCAGCGGTCAGTCAAATATGGAGTTTGTTTTAAAAAACGCCAACCATGCGGCCAAAGAAATAGCCGCCAGCAGCTATCCCAATATTCGGTTGTTTACGGTAAAAAAAGCGATGAGCTTTGCAGAACAAAAAGATGTAGCGGCAGCTGCATGGGAAGTTTGCGGACCATCAAGCTCCGGTGATTTCTCCGCCGTGGCTTATTTTTTTGCTAGAAAACTGGTTACCGATCTTAATATTCCCATTGGGCTCATCCACAGTTCCTGGGGCGGCACCATTATAGAAGCCTGGACCAGTTGGGATATAATGTCAAAAACCGCCGAATATAGCAAAGTGGATATTGTTCAGATGGAAGCCAGCCGGGCGGAAATAGCAAAAAAGCATGCGGCATTTCAGGAAACTTTAAAAAACGACCGGGGAATTACGGAGCGTTGGTATGATCCTGCGGCCCCTGTTACCGGTTGGAAAAATATACAACTGCCGCTGGCCTGGGAGCGAAGCGAAATTGGCAAAGCAGACGGCGTCGTATGGTTCAAAAAGGAATTTGACCTGCCGGCTTCATTCAACGGTAAAAAAGCAACCCTGAACCTTGGTCGCATTGATGAGAACGATGTTACATATATTAACGGCAAACAGGTGGGCGCAATAAACGGATGGAATACCGACCGTGTTTATGAACTGGATCCGTCCGTGCTGACAACTGGCAGGAATACCATCATTATAAAAGTTACCAATGATGCAGGCGGCGGCGGACTGAATGGCAAACCTGAACAATTGTTTTTGGCACAGGGCACACAAAAAATCGGCCTTGCAGGTAGTTGGCAATACAAGGTCTCCACGCTTAATACCGGTTTTGGCCTTGCCCACAGCAGCCCCAATTCGTTTCCTTCCCAGTTATACAATGCCATGATAGCACCATTACTGAAGTTTTCCATTGCGGGCGTCATCTGGTACCAGGGAGAATCCAATACCGGCGCGGCTTTTGCCTATCGGACCCAGTTCCCCAGTATGATCAATAACTGGCGCACCAAATGGGCCGATTCATTCCCGTTCTTCTGGGTGCAGCTAGCCAATGTTGGGAAGGCAGATTCCCTGCCGGTGCCGAGTGACTGGGCCGAACTAAGAGAAGCGCAGAACAGGACCCTGCAGCTACCCCAAACAGGAGAGGCGGTTATTATTGATATTGGTGAAGCGGGTGATGTACACCCGAAAAACAAACAGGATGTGGGATACAGGTTGGCGTTAGCCGCTGAGAAAGTTGCTTATGGCAGGGATATCGTTTATTCCGGCCCGGTTTACCAGTCTATGAAAACTGACGGCAACAAAATAATCCTGCGTTTTACCAATACGGGCAGCGGTCTGCTGGCAAAAGATAAATACGGTTACCTGAAAGGGTTTGCCATTGCCGGTAGCGACCAGCATTTTGTTTGGGCCCAGGCTTTTATTGATGGGGATAATATAATAGTATCTTCCGATGCAGTAAAACAGCCTGTAGCAGTCAGGTATGCCTGGAGCAATAACCCGGATGATGCAGACCTGTATAATAAAGAAGGATTGCCTGCATCTCCTTTTCGCACGGATAGCTGGAAAGGAATAACAGAGAAATAGCCGCTGGGTTTTAGCGGGATAATAACCGCATGCTGATCAGCCCGGGAAGTTGCCGGCTTTAGGCCATTAGCTGGAAAACCCTTTATATCAAAACACAAACTGTCATGCCCAAGCATCGATTTTTGATTGCCGCAACCAGCGTATCACCCACCGCAAAAAAGACAAAAATTTTTATTGCGGTTGTGTTGGTGACCACGTTTTATCTGTGTGGTTGCCAATCCAGAAAAGAATATACTTCCTGGCCGCAATACAAGGGGTCAAACGAAAATATTCATTACTCCTCCCTTACACAGGTAGATACCGCCAACGTAAAACAATTGCAGGTTGCCTGGGAATACCACACCGGGGATGCAGACACCGCCAACCATTCCCAGATACAATGCAATCCCATTATCGTTAACGGCATCATCTATGGGGTATCGCCAAAAATGAAATTGTTTGCAGCCGATGCAAGAACAGGAAAACAGCAATGGGCGTTCAATCCATTTGATTCCATGACCAGCGATAAACGCAATTTTTTTATCCTTAATAACTCAAGGGGCGTTAGCTACTGGTCTGATGGGGCCAATGACAAAAGAATATTTTATACCGCGGGTTCCGATCTGTATTGTGTGGATGCCATCAGCGGTAAAACAATACCGGCTTTTGGCAATAACGGCAAACTGGATCTCCATGAAGGGCTTGACCGCGATGACCTGAAAGACCTGTTTGTGACGGCAACTTCACCACCCATCATCTTTGACAGTTTATTGATAATAGGAACCCGGGTAGACGAGGGGCAACACGCCGCGCCGGGCCATATACGTGCATTTGATGCCCGAACCGGTAAACGGGTATGGATATTTCATACCATTCCGCAACCGGGCGAAGACGGCTACAGTACCTGGGAAGACAGCACCGCGTATAAATTTACGGGAGGCGCCAATGCCTGGGGTGGTTTTAGCCTGGATAAGAAAAGGGGTATCGTTTTTGCCAGCACGGGTTCTGCCTCTTATGACTGGTATGGCGGCAAGCGGTTGGGGAATGATCTTTTTGCCAACTGCGTATTGGCGTTAGATGCCGCTACCGGCAAACTGATATGGCATTTCCAGAGTATTCACCATGATGTTTGGGACCGCGATATACCTTCGGCACCTATGCTGGTAACCCTTGATAAAGAAGGAAAGAAAACAGATGCCGTGGCGGTTGCAACCAAAACCGGTTTTATTTATGTATTTGAGCGGGCAACCGGCAAACCCGTGTACAATATAGCCGAAGTGCCGGTACCGGTTGCCACCGATTTGGCCGGTGAAAAATTGTCACCCACACAACCTCATCCCACTGCCCTGGCACCCTTTACCCGTCAGTTGTTTACCGGAAAAGACATCAACCCACTGTTGCCCGATTCTTCTTATCAGGAAATAAAAAAACGGCTTGCTTTTTATAAATCTGATAATATGTTCAACCCGCCGTCTTTACAAGGCACCGTGGTTTTTCCCGGTCTCGACGGCGGCGCGGAGTGGGGCGGCCCTTCTTTTGACCCCGAAACCGGTGTATTATATGTGAACGCAAACGAAATGGCCTGGGTTATACAGGCAAAACCAGTTAGCAATACCACTACTGCCCGCGAAAATTACCTGCAGGCAGGTCAAAAACTTTACCAGGCCAATTGCATGACCTGCCATGGCCCGGAAAGAAAGGGGTCTGGCAATTTTCCTTCGCTGATAAACATTAAAAACAAGTATCCGTCCGGGGCATTCGATACCCTGTTGCAGTCGGGCAGAAGGATGATGCCGGCCTTCCGCCAGCTAAATGAAATAGAAAGAAAAGCCCTTGCCTCCTTTGTGCTGGACAATAAGGATAAAACAAAAAAGTTTGTTGACAGCAGCCGGAAAAAAGACCCGCGTTTTACATCGCCTTATTCCATAACCGGGTACAATAAATTTCTAAGCAAAGAAGGTTACCCCGCCATTGCACCGCCCTGGGGAACCATCAGCGCCCTTAACCTGAATACCGGCAATTATATATGGAAAAAAGCATTGGGAAATGACCCTGAATTTTCAGCAGGCAGCAAAATTCCTACGGGTACGGAAAACTATGGCGCATCGGTGGTAACCGCCGGCGGCCTCCTGTTTATTGCTGCCGCAAAGGATGGCAAGTTCCGCGCGTTTAATAAATCCAATGGTCAGCTCTTATGGGAAACAGCGCTCCCGGCGCCCGGCTTTGCCACACCTGCCATATACGAACTGGAGGGTAAGGAATATATCGTGATTGCCTGCGGCGGGGGTAAAATGAAAACAGTATCGGGAGATAGTTATATTGCTTTTGCTCTGCCAGGCAAATAACAACTTTAAAAATTAGCGTATGCGTAAAACAGGGCTTTCTGTATTGTTTCTACTAACGCTGTTGCTTAATGCCGCATCGCAGTTTTCCATCAGTAGTAATCACCACTACCTGCTGAAAAACGGCCAGCCTTTTTTCTGGCTGGGTGATACCGCCTGGGAATTGTTTCATCGGCTTAACCGGGAGGAAGCAGACCAATACCTTAAACGCCGTAGTGAACAGGGCTTTACGGTAATACAGGCCGTGGTGCTGGCAGAATTGGACGGCTTGCACACGCCCAATGCAAATGGCGACCTGCCCCTGCAGGATGATGATCCCGCAAAGCCAAATGAGAAATATTTTGCTATGGTGGATGATATCATCAGCAAAGCAGACGCTTATCATTTAACCATTGCCTTGTTACCCACCTGGGGAGACAAGGTATTTAAAGACAAATGGGGCATGGGGCCTGAAATTTTTAATGAGCAGAATGCAGCCGTTTTTGCAAGATGGCTGGCAAAACGCTATAAAGACAAAACCAATATCATCTGGATATTGGGGGGCGACCGCGTACCGCGCAATGAAAGCGATATTGCCATCTGGCGTGCCATGGGCATGGCTATCATGAAAGAAACCGGCGGCAGGGCCATTATCAGCTATCATTCGCAGCCCAATTTGACCGGGTCGGCCGCCTGGTTTTCAAAAGAGCCGTGGTTTGCGTTTAATATTTTCCAGAACGGCCATTGCCGCGATGTAGACAATTACGAAAAGATCCTGGATGCATGGAACAGCCTGCCGGCACTACCGGTTATAGATGCCGAACCCATTTACGAAGACCATCCCGTTTGCTTTAATGCAAAAGACCTGGGCATATCCAGCGCGTACGATGTTCGGAAATATGCATACCTGGATTTGTTTGCCGGCGCATTCGGCCATACCTATGGATGTCATGACGTATGGCAAATGTATTCGCCTAAACAAAAACCGGTAAACGGTCCGCATTTTTACTGGTACGATGCGCTGGAACTACCCGGTGTCGCCCAAATGCTTTTTGTAAAAAACCTGCTGGAATCATATCCGCTGACGGACCGGATACCCGACCAGTCATTGATAATAGAAAATAACAATACGGCTTCCGAAAGAATACAGGCTACCAGGGGCAATGATTATTTGTTTGTATACACGGTTGCGGGCAAGCCCTTTACGGTAAAGATGGGGAAGATTGAGGGAAAACAATTGCGGGCTTACTGGTACAACCCGCGCAACGGCAAAACAACGGACCTGGCTGCTGTGGAAAATACCGGGAGTAAAAAATTTTCTCCGCCGTCCGTTGGCTACGGGCAGGACTGGGTACTGGTGCTGGACAATGCAGAAAGAAAATATCCAAAACCGGGTTTGTCCTAGCGTGACCGAGGCAAGACATCGGTAAAAAGCTGTATTTTCCCACCGGGAAGCCCAAAAAATACCGGCATTGCAAGAATCAGCCATAACTGCCTGCTGGCCCGGGTTGCCCCTGGTTAACCCCGGGTGGGTCCAGGTGTCAATGAAAACGGACTAAAAACCCATTCGTTTTGGCTATAGGGGAAAGGCTCACGGTGGCGCTCACCCCAAAATATGGACGACCGGGCTACGTGATTGGAGGGGCATGAAGCGCCAGCTGTTGCATGCCCGTTGCAGTATAAGGGAGTGACACAAGAATGCTGACCACAGAACAACTGACCACGGAATAATTATTAAATATAAATTGCCATTATGAAATTTCTGAGTATTGCTTTATTATTACTACTGGCGCAGCCAGGTTTTGCACAAAAATTACAGGTTACTGATCTTTCCTGTGAGCACCGCATAAACCCCGTAGGTGTAGATGTTGCCGCACCAAGATTTAGCTGGAAAATAACCGGGCCCGGCCGAAATATTATGCAGACGGCTTACCAGCTACGGGTGTCAACTGATAAAAATCTGAAAAAAATAAGCTGGCATACCGGCAAAGTAAACAGCAGTGAATCTGTTTTACAGACTTATGCCGGCAATGACCTTCAATCGGGCAAACGCTATTACTGGCAGGTGAAAGTATGGGATGCCAATAACAACGAATCGGCCTGGAGCGGCCCGGCCTATTGGGAAATGGGTTTATTGCAGCCGCAGGACTGGAAAGCGCAATGGATAGAACCCGTGCAATCATCAGAAAGACAGATGCCCGGTCTGCTGGTGCGCAAGAATTTTGCCGTGCAAAAGAAAATTGCCACCGCAAGAGCCTATGTTACCAGTCATGGGTTTTATGAATTGTACATCAATGGTAAAAAGGCCGGCGATGAGGTGTTTACACCGGGCTGGACATCTTATTATAAAAGACTGCAATACCAGGTCTATGATATTACTTCCCTGTTGCAGCAGGGGGCCAATAGCGCAGGCGCCATGCTGGCAGACGGCTGGTACCGCAGTTCGATGGCTTGGGAAAACAACTGGGGCATCTGGGGCAAAAAACTGGGCTTGTTGTGCCAGTTAAAAATTACGTTTACAGATGGCAGTGAGCAGACTATTGTCACGGATGCCAGCTGGAAAGGTTCGCAGGATGGACCGGTTACCCGCAACGGCATTTATGACGGCGAAAGTTATGACGCCCGGAAAGAAATGAAAGGATGGAGCAATGCCGGTTTTGACGACAGCAAATGGAAAATAGTAAATATTGTAGACAGCCCCCGCACTGATTTAATAGCCGCACAATCGGTGCCGGTAAGAAAAATTCAGGAAATAAAACCACTGCGCATTTTTAAAACACCCAAGGGTCTGCTGGTGGTAGATTTTGGCCAGAACATGGTGGGCTGGGTAAGGTTGAAAGTAAAAGGCAATGCAGGTACCACCGTAACCATCCGGCACGCCGAAGTGCTGGATAAATTTGGTAATTTTTATACGGACAACCTGCGTTCTGCCGAGGCTACGGCGAAATTTACCTTAAAAGGAGGCGGAGAGGAAATATATGAACCGCGGTTTAGTTTTTTTGGTTTTCGCTATGCTTCCGTAACGGGATACCCGGGTGAATTAAAACCGGAAGATGTTACGGGAGTCGTGGTGCATTCAGATATGAGCAAAACCGGTTCATTTGAATGCTCCAATGCCATGATCAACCAGCTGCAGCATAATATCCAATGGGGGCAGTATGGTAATTTTATTGATGTGCCCACGGATTGTCCGCAACGCGATGAACGGCTGGGATGGACCGGCGATGCACAAGCTTTTTGCAGGACGGCTGCTTTCAATATGGATGTTTCGGCCTTTTTTACCAAGTGGCTGAAAGATGTGGCCGCAGACCAGTACGCCAACGGCGCCGTTCCTTTTGTAATACCAGATGTGTTAAGGAACAACAGTACCTCCGCAGGTTGGGGAGATGTATCAACCATTGCGCCCTGGACCATGTACCTTGTTTTTGGTGATAAAAGAATACTGGAAACCCAGTACCCCAGCATGAAGGCTTATGTGGAATATATCCGCCATAAAGCCGGCGATTCTTATTTATGGAAGGGAGGCAGCGTTTTCGGCGACTGGTTATTTTATAAATCGATGCGCCAGACAGAAAATGATGGCTATACCAGTCCTGATATGATTGCCACCATGTTCTATGCATATTCTGCACACCTGCTGGCAAAAGCGGCTGCCGTATTGGGTAAAACAGATGACGAGAAAACCTATAAAAATATTTTTGAAAAAATAAAAGACGCTTTTAACAGGAATTATGTTACCCCCGAAGGCCGTATTGCATCGGAATCGCAGACCAGTTATGTGCTGGCCCTGCAATTTGATTTGCTCCCCGAAGCCATGCGTTCAAAAGCCACTCAATACCTGGTAAACGATATCAAGGGCAGGGGAGATCATTTGTCAACGGGTTTCCTGGGCACGCCCTATATCTGCCATGTACTATCCGACAACGGCCGTACGGATATTGCCTATGACCTTTTACTCCAGCAAACCTATCCTTCCTGGCTCTACCCTGTTAAAATGGGCGCTACCACAATCTGGGAGCGTTGGGATGGACAAAAAACAGACAGCACATTTGAGGATGTGGGCATGAATTCGTTTAATCATTATGCGTATGGTGCCATTGGCGACTGGATGTACCGCGTATCTGCGGGGATAGAAATTGGAGAACCCGGTTACAAACATGTGCTGATACAACCCAAACCGGGCAATAAACTTACCTATGCCAAAGCAAGTTTTGAAAGTAGTTATGGGCAAATAGCTTCCGGATGGGAAATGAAAGACGGTAAATTAACGGTTACTGTAACGGTGCCTGCCAATACAACAGCCACCATTATATTGCCGGGTGCCCGTGCAGACCAGGTGACCGAAGCGGGTACTCCGCTGACCACGGCGTTTAAAACGAGCCGGCAGGATAATGACAATGTTGTTATAGAAACAGGCTCGGGCGATTATAGTTTTCAATATACGCCGACCGTTAAATAATGCCAGACCGCACCAGCGGAGCGAGCGGTCAGAAAAGCCGGATGCGGATTTAGCAATGGTACGGAAAGTGCGCAGTTGTTTGCACTCTGGTATGGACTGAGCCCCGAAAAGGACAATACCATGAAGGCGCTGGTGCAGGCGTTTGAACGGCACAACTGGCATTTGTCTACCGGAATATTTTCTACCAAAATGCTGTTTGATGTTTTGCGCGAAAACGATATGAATGATGAAGCCTGTCGCATTGCGCAGCAAAAAGATTATCCCGGATGGTTGAATATGCTGAACCACAGTGCTACCACTTTGTGGGAATGCTGGCATCTTCTCGGTACCATTGATTCATTGAACCATCCCATGTTTGGTTCCATAGATGAAGGGTTTTACCGGTCGCTGCCGGGTATCAACGCGGCGTCGCCGGGGTTCAAACAAATCATTATTAAGCCGCAGTCAGCGGGTGGCATACATTGGGCAACCGGTAGCTACCATTCGGTGAGGGGGCTTATTAAATCGGCCTGGAGGCAACAGGATAATCATTTTTCTATGCAGGTGTCTGTTCTGCCCAATACCAGCGCTCTTGTTTTTATTTCATCCGCGCAGTACCACACCGTTACAGAGAATGGAACACCTGTAAAAATATTGCGGTACGAAAAAGGATATGCCGTGGTGGAATCAGGTTCCGGTGATTATATGTTTTCTGTTAATTAACGGGCCTGTCTGCCGCATATTACAACAATAGGGTTGACGCTTACCAGGCTTGAAGTATATTTTCCACCACCTAATCTTACTACCATGCCTGCGTCAGCAACTTCCATTAACCCTTCCACCCGTTTGCTATCACTTGATTTTTTGCGTGGGTTTATCATGGTATTGCTGGCCGCGGAATCTACGGGATTATACGCATACCTGAATAAAAACACAACCGGAGGTTTTCATTCCATTATCACACAGTTTACCCACCATCCCTGGAAGGGCTTACATTTCTGGGACCTGGTTCAACCCGCTTTTATGTTTATGGCGGGTACCGCTATGGCTTTTTCGCTGAACAAACAATGGGCAAACGGGGTGAGCTGGAAACATTCTTTTGTAAAAATCTCCAGGCGTTGTGGATGGTTATTTTTCTGGGGAGTGCTGGATTATGCCGTTCGGCCAAAAGGGCTTTCGTTTGAACTATGGGATGTGCTTACACAGCTTTCTTTTACCACCATGGTTGCATTCCTTGTTTTCAGGTGGCGAAATATGGCGCAGGTAATGGTATGCGTTAGCCTCTTGATCCTTACTGAGATATTATACCGCTATACACGGGTGCCGGGTTTTGAACAACCTTTTACCGACCAGCATAATTTTGGTAATTATGTGGACCTGTTGCTGATGAATAAAATAAACAGGGACGGCTGGGTTGCCATCAACTGCATTCCAACAGCAGTGCATACAATAGCCGGTGCGCTGGCCGGCAAATGGTTGCTCTCGGCAAAAAAGAAATTACCCGTATTGCTGTTGTGGGCATTGGTTTGTTTTACCCTTGGTTACGGGTTACACGGATTGGGCATCACACCTATTATAAAACGGATTGCAACCAGTGCATTCACCCTGGCTTCACTTGGCTGGTGTCTTTGCTTCCTGGCCCTTAGCTACTGGTGGATTGATATAAAAAACCACCGCCGGCACCTGTTGTTTTTTACCATTGTTGGCATGAATTCCATTTTTATTTATGTGTTTTTTGAAATTGTGGGTGACCGTTGGTTTACCGCGTATATCAGGAGCATTTCGGACGGCGTGCTGGGTTGGGTAAACATGCCCGCCATGCCTGCATTTATCATTGGGTCTATTTGTGTTTTTACCCTGGAATGGCTGCTCTGCTATTTTCTTTACAAAAGGAAAATTTTCTTCAAGTTGTAAATCCCTGAAGCAAGTGAAGCTCCTGGTAATACCAGATCTGAGCAGCCATTTGTATTATAAGTTGTCATTGGCAGCCATCAGTTTAAAAAATTTATTGAATCAACGGAACAGTGCCGGTTCTATATTCTACGCTGCCTCCTGGTCGTTATAATCTCACAATATTGGTAATGGTAACCGGCGGGTCAAAGGACTGGTCATAGGAAGGGCGATCATAGATCCGGTAAGCAATGTCCAGGCCTTTTACACATTTTCCAAAAGCCGCATATCCTTGCCCGTCCGCATTGTTTTCACCACCATAGTCAAAACCGGGCTGGTCGCCGATGCAAATAAAAAACTCGGTGGTGGCGGTACCCGGTGCCTGCCGGGCAAGAGATAGAATGCCGTCTTTGTGAAGGATCCTGGTCTTGTTGGTAGGCTCATGCGGAATGCCGGGCAGCGATATGGCTTTTTTGTAATTCGTCTTCCAGATGCCCCCCTGTATAAGATTCGCCTTGGGTGCGTTAGACGGCTGGTTATCGTCTGACAGTACTCGGTAAAAGGAACTGTACCGGTAATAACCCGCATCAACATATGATAAAAACGCCTTTACCGTTTGCGGTGCCTGGTCAGGATACAATTCTATTTCAATATCACCCGCATTCGTTTTTATTAACACGTGCGGATTTTTATAAACCGGAGACGAGCAGGCGGCAAAAAGACCGGTCACCAGGCAAAACAGAAAGCTGTATTTCATGGGTTCATTTTACAAAAATGATGGCATTGCAACAGGCAAACATAAGTTGTTTTTTGAGTGTTTTCCATACAACTCCGGCGCATGGAACAGTTAGTGGCCTGGTTACAGCAGCATTGTATTCCAGGAGGTTGACAATCAGCGTTGATACAACACCTGAAAAATGTCTGGATATTGGACAAATAAGGGCAATCGGTATGCTTTCGCAAAAGTAGAACGCATTACCCTGTTGGCCGGTGCTAACGGCAGCCAGTGGCATATTAGCGTGGTGGAAAAGGAAAAACGCGGTGTATTTATAGTAAACGAAGTGCATGAATGGGCAACCGCCGAATATATCAGGGATACGCCACTGCTGGATGAAAAAACATCTTTGCTAGTGCAGTCCACAGTGTATGCGAAGTGTACGGCCTGCAATGGCTGCAGGAATGGTTACAGGCAAAAATAGCGCGCAGTATAGATTTTTTGCATCAGTTGCCTTTTGTTGTGGGGAATAGCATAATTTGTATGTACAAGAATTGAATGCGCCACAAGGTTATATACCCAGTTGGCGCAATATAGGCATCGCAATAAAACAGTATGATGTATGAGCGACTGCAAATAATAAAACAAAATAAAAATTGAATTATGACAAGCTCCCGAAAAAAATTTTTGACAGATGCCGCAAAGGCAACCATCGCATTTACCATCGTTCCGCGTTTTGTTTTGGGTGGAAAAGGATATTTGGCACCAAGCGATCGAATCAATCTTGGTTTTATCGGTACGGGTAAACAGGGCCGTGACCTGCTTCATTCGTTTGCAGACAAGGCACAAGTGGTTGCGGGGTCCGATGTTGATACAAAAAAGCTGGCCTTGTTTCAATCGCTTGCAGCGAAGGCCTATGCGGAATCAACCGGGAAAAACGAATACAAGGGTTTTAAGGGATATGCAGATTTTAAAGAACTGCTGGCCAGGAAGGATATTGATGCGGTAGTGATTGCTACACCGGATCACTGGCATGCCGTTGTTACCGTTATGGCGGCCAATGCAGGCAAACATGTTTATTGCGAAAAGCCGCTGGCGCATTCAATAGAAGAAGGGAGAGCAATGGTAAATGCCATGAAGAAAAACAAGAAAATACTGCAAACGGGTAGCATGCAGCGTTCATGGAAAAATTTCCGGCAGGCATGTGAACTGGTACGCAATGGTTATATTGGGGCCATTAAAGAGGTGCTGGTTAACGTGGGTGATCCCTCGGTACCCTGCAACCTGCCGGCGGAGACCGTACCGGAATACCTGAACTGGGAAGCCTGGGTGGGGCCCGCGCCATTCAAACCTTTTAACGCGGAACTTTCACCACCCGTTGAAGAAGATATTTTTCCCAACTGGCGTTTATACAGAGAATATGGCGGCGGCATCGTGAGCGACTGGGGCGCGCATATGTTTGACATTGCACAATGGGGACTGGGAATGGACAGCACCGGACCCGTAAAAATATTGCCACCGGAAGGCACGGCTACCAAGGGGCTGGTATTGGAATATGCAAATGGCATACAGGTTAAACACCTGAGTTTCGGTCGGGGCTACGGGGTTCGCTTTATTGGCGAAAAAGGAAAAATAGACATCAGCAGGGATTACCTGGACAGTGACCCCGCTTCTATAGCAACCGCCACCATCAAACCCAACGAAATTCATTTATATAACAGCCCGGATCATTATTACGACTGGCTGAATTGTATGAAAACCGGTAAGCAACCCATTTGCAATGCAGAAATAGGCCATCGAACCAGCAGCGTTTGCTGTTTAGCCAATATCGGTTACTGGCTAAGGAAACCGCTGGATTGGGATCCTGCAAAAGAACAATTTACCAATAGCCCCGAAGCCAATTTGCTGGTAAAGGCCAGCATCAGGGGCAAATGGAAATTAAGCTAATTGAATATTGATAGCTCCGGAATAAAAATACACCTGTGATGCGGGTGTATTTTTTTTTGGTAAGACTCATTTCAATATAATAAAAAGGGGATAGGTTACCAAACCCATCCCCGAAGGTGAAGTACAACGCCTATTGTATAAAGACTTATAAATTGTTTACAACAATTTCCTGTGTAAAGCTGGTTGTTCTGTTTATCTTGTACACTTCAGCTTTGTTGCTTTTCCTGGATACCACTTCCACACTTAGGCTGCCATCTGCACCGTCTTCCGTGTTTAACTGGAAATTCTTGCTAATGTTGATGCCTTTTAATTTACCGGAATACAATACAGTGTTCTGCTCGTCGCGGAACGTAACAATGTATTCTCTCACTTCTGCATTGTTTACATTCAGCTGGAAGACCGGCTGGTTGTCGTTGTTGCCGATGAATTTTAAGTCGATGCCTGCTTTGGGTTTTGTCTCTTCATTTACCATCAGGTTGCTGGTAGATGCAATTAGTAATGCGGCAAATACCGCAAGAGCAACTGTTTTGTAGTTTTTCATAATTGCTTGTTTAATTGTGTAATCAACTGGTTAAAGAATGGGCATAAAAATTTGAATAAATACTTAGCTAAGTGTTTTTTTCAGAAGGCTAAAAAATCGTTGTAGTAAACGATGGCAGGCAATAGACTGAATGGGCAACAGCACTTTTAAATCTCACAGCAGCGCTGGTGTGTTTGTTTTCATTTCTAACGCAAACATACAACTGGGTATGGCAGTAGGAAACCCAAATAATGTGTGTTTCAGTATGCTAAAACAATGAGGAACCACCCAGGAGCCTTTGCCATCAAGGGTTTTTATAAAACGTTGAAATGACGCCCAACCCCCGATGGGAGGCTAAATTTTGAAAAAAGCTGTCTCCTGATCAGTAAGACATATAAGCGAACAGGTGTTACTGTTATAAATAAACACGCCATTGGTACGCTTACGGTTTGGATCCGTATTTTTTAGAAAGTGAATTTCTTTCCCTGGCGGAAGGAAATCAATCGCAGCCCTATCCTGTTCAGTTGCTGCAATTGTTTTTTTATAAGAAGTTTCTGGTTGCCACCCGGCTTTTCATGAGTAATAATAATCGGTAACCCGGCCAGGGCAGCGCTGCCCGTGATGCCAGCAGGATGGTTTTACAGCTATTCATGCAATAAATGTAAATAAATATAAGTTGGCTATACAAGCGGGAGTCCAGCGCCCGGCGGGTTGTTTTTGCTGGTGCCTTTTATGATAGCGAAAGAGGCAGTTACCCATACAATAGCAAGGCAATAGCCAGCTATTACATCGGTAGTATAATGTACATTCAGAATAATCCTGCTAAGACCGATAGCAAAGGGACAGCAAAAAAGAAAAAACATCAGCAGATATTTTGGAAGCCTGGCAAGTCTTGTCTTCCAGGCCAGGTAGATAAGGATGGTGCAGAAAATAAAAGAAGAAACGGAATGCCCGCTGGGAAAACTATACCCGGTGATGCCCCTGATAATGGGCAGCTGCGGCCGTTGTCGGTGAAAAAGCTGTTTAAGCAGGAATATCGTAGCGGTACTGCTGATTGCTATTACCGCAATGCGTATGCCGCGCAGACCCCGGTTTTTTAAAAACTGCCAGGCAATTATTACCAGGTAAGCGGGAAAAAGAAAAACGTTGGAGCCAAAAAAAGTAATGGTTTTCATTGCACTGATTAATGCTGGGGAGGAATGGGCGGAAAAAAACTGTATCACGCGGGTGTCAAGTATATCACCCCTTTCATAAACAGCCTCATGAACTAGATAAAAAAACAGGAACAGGGACAGCAGGAAAAAAACTGCGGTAACCAGTATTTCCAGCGAAACAAGTTGTGTTAAATATTGTATTCTTTTCTTCATGATTGGGGTTGGTACGCCATACCTGTATTTTTTTGTATAGTTTCCTGGGTTTCCTGGTGAAGGCTCATGCACAGAACAGTCCAGGCCTGACCATTAATGTGGCGGGTAAGCGCCTGATCTTTATTAATGTTGAAACCCGCATTTTCATAACATTTTATAGCAGGCAGGTTCCAGTCGAAGACATTCAGCGTTACTATTTCCATACCCGGCCGCGAAAATGCAAGATCCAGCAAAGCCAGCACCAGGGATAAGCCCAGGCCTTGTCCACGGTAGGCGGTATCACCAATCAATATCCTGCAAAGCCGGGCAGTACCCGCTTCCGGCAAATATATTTCGGCATGTCCAATGGGTTGTTGGTCCGGAATATACCATGCCGTACAGGCAATCCGGTTGGTATCAGCCACCGAACGATCAAGCTGTTCCTGACTGAGAGGAAAAGGAAGATCGGGACCGGCAAACTGCATCAGCATTTCTGCACTGGTAACCCAGGAAATAAGGCGTGCATACCCTGTTTTATTAAACGGTTGTAGTGCAATCATTATTCAAAGGTAGGAATACATGAATATCGTTTATTCATCGTTTACCTGGAACTCCACCTGAACCATTTTATGCCGAGACCAGAAAAGACAAGGGCATAGCCAACGGTAACGGCCAGGGCGATACTGCTGTGCTGGTTCCAGGTACCGGGTTGCATACCATTGGCCAGTATCATTTTTACCGTGCCGTAAGGCGACCATTTCGCTGCATTGCCTATGGTGTTGCCCAGCGCACCCAAATCTGCGAGCATGCCCACCATGATAAACGCAAAGTATACCAGGCGGGTAACGGCACTTACGGTTTCAGCGTTTTTTATTAACCCAACAACGGCCTGGCCCAGTCCCAGGTACACCGACCCGCCAACAAACGCCATGGCAAAACCAACCGCATATCCGGCAGGGCTCAGGCTGATATGATCCGCATAAAAACCAGCTATGAATACCGCCGCGGTTAACAATAAGATCATGGCCAGTTGCACGGTTAGCCGGCTTGCCATGATAGACCAGGCCGTTAATGGCGCTACCCGCAACCGCTGAAAAATGCCTTTTTCCCGGTCGCGCGCAACGGCATTTGAATAACCCATTAGTCCAATGGCAATAAGCCCGATGGTAATACAATTGGACAATACAAAAGCGCCACCCAGCTTGAATGCAAGGCCTTTCCAGGAAATAAGAATAACGATGGGGATCAGCAGGATAAGCACTACCGATTTTCGGTTGCGCCATTGCGTAGTAAAATCGGCTCTCAGCAAAGACGATAAAACGGTTCTGCCGGATGGTATGGTGGTAGTTGACATATATTTTTTTATTTATGAACGAACGGTGCGGCCCGTAAGGCCAATAAATACATCTTCCAGAGTTATCCTTCCCTTGCGCGAAACGGCGATTACTTCCGGATCATTGCGGTGTTTATCAACCAGCGTCTGCGGTCTGTCTATGGCAATTATTTGCCCGTGGTCAATAATGGCAATGCGGTCGCAAACCGCTTCGGCCTCTTCCATGGAATGCGTGGTGAGCAATATAGCATGGTTATGCGCGCGCAGAGTCTCCATGCGTTCCCATAACTGTCGCCTGGATTGCGGGTCAAGCCCGGTAGTTGGTTCGTCCAGCAATATTAGTGGCGGGTGATGAATGGTTGCAATCACCAGTGATACCCGTTGCTGCTGACCGCCCGAGAGTTGCCCGAAACGTTTTTTGCCGGCATCCTCCAGCTGAATATCGGCAAGAATGGCCTGTAATTTTTCCTTTGTAATGGCTACTCCATAAATACCCGCATACAACTGCAGGATTTCGGATACCGTAAGCTCCGGTTGAAAATTGGTGGCCTGTAACTGCACGCCCAGGTTGGCGCGGGCGAGCAATGGATTTTCCTGTACGTTATAACCGGCCACAACAATCTTGCCCGATTGCGGATGCAACAGACCTTCCACGGCGCCCAGGGTACTTGTTTTGCCTGCGCCGTTGGGTCCCAACAAACCAAAGATTTCCCCGACCTGTACATCAAATGAAACATTGACCACCGCACGGAACGAACCATAGTTAACGTGAAGCCCCTCAACCTGTAAAACTGCTGTGTTTGTTGGATAAAGCATTGGTTTAAAATTGAAGTGTGAAAACGGGTAGCTGCAAACGAATGCCCTTGAATGCAATTGCGTTTACAATGGAGTTTGCCAGTTGCAGGTATTTGGGCGAGGCGGAATAATAATCAATAAACAGGTGTTGGAATACGAAGTCTTTTTTCATTTTCGCTGCCAGTTCATGGCTTTTATATCAAAGAATACGGTGCAGCCGGGCCGATAATAAAACTATTCCCGGCGCAATTGCTTCCGTTTGCCCGCAGGCTGTTAAGCTTATGAAACAAATGTAAAAATCATGTAAAAATAAATATAAAAAGCATGATAGTACATGACGCGGGAACTTGGGCTATCTCCTATTTTTACCCGTCATTTTGCAAGCCATAGAGAAAAAATAACTAACATGGGCGTAATACTTGGTGTCATTTTCCATTTTATCGGTGGTTTTGCCTCCGGCAGTTTTTATATTCCCTATAAAAAGGTGAAGGGCTGGGCATGGGAAAGTTATTGGATTGTAGGGGGGCTTTTCTCCTGGTTGATCGTTCCGCCGCTGGCAGCCTGGCTTACCATCCCGGATTTTGCCAATATTATCCGGCAAACCAGTACTACAACCATTGGTCTTGCGTATTTTTTTGGTCTTTTATGGGGCATTGGAGGGCTAACCTATGGCTTGGGGGTGCGTTACCTGGGTGTTGCACTGGGCAGTAGTATTATATTGGGTTTGTGCATGGTATTTGGAGCGCTCATTCCCTCTATTTATTATGATTTTTTTCCGAAGACCGGCAAGGACACATTTAGCATGCTAACGGGTTCTACCTGGGGTTTAACCGTTTTGGGCGGCCTGGCTTTGTGTGTTGTGGGCATTATTTTTTGCGGAAAAGCCGGTACCATGAAGGAAAGACAGCTTTCTTCCGCTGCGGCAACAGATCCGCATGGTGTAAAAATGGCAACGGAATATAAATTTGGGCTTGGACTACTGGTATCCATCATTTCGGGGATCTTAAGCGCCTGTTTTAATTTCGGACTTGAAGCGGGGAAGCCGATGGCTGAAACGGCCAACCAGCTTTGGAAAAACGCCCATCCTGGTCAAGGTGAGTTTTTATTTCAGAATAACGTTACATATGTAGTGATACTATGGGGCGGGCTCACCACCAATTTTATATGGTGTATGCTCCTAAACGCCCGAAACAAGACTTTTGGCGATTATACCAATTCAAAAACCCCGCTCTTATCAAATTATATTTTTGCGGCAATGGCCGGTATTACCTGGTTCCTGCAGTTCTTTTTTTATGGTATGGGTGAAAGCAAGCTGGGCAATGGCGCCAGCTCCTGGATCCTGCACATGGCATTTATTATTCTTACCGCCAATATGTGGGGCATCGTATTAAAAGAATGGAAAGGGGTAAACAAAAGGACCACTACCGCAATTGCCATGGGCATCATAACCATTATCATATCCGTACTGGTGGTAGGATATGGTAATTCACTGCATCAGCAGTAGAAATATTTTGTTTAACATATAAAAGACGTAATCATGTCAGTTAGTACGAAAAAAGAATTTGCACACGTGAGTTATTTATGGGATGAGAAACAGGCTGCAGCGCTTGCCGGCGATGAGGTGGGCCTGCTGGTTTACCGGTCAAACCTGCTGGGGGCCGATCTCCGGCTTACCAATTACGGCGGCGGCAATACCTCCTGCAAGGCCCTGGCAAAAGACCCGCTCACCGGCGTGGAAACCGAAGTGATGTGGGTAAAGGGAAGCGGCGGAGACCTGGGTACCATGAAACGGAACGGCCTGGCAGCATTATATACAGACAGGATGCGCAGCTTAAAAAACGTTTACCGCGGTATTGAACACGAGGATGAAATGGTAGAGCTGTTCAACCATTGTATCTACGACCTGGCTTCCAAAGCCCCGTCAATTGATACGGCCCTGCACGGGTTCCTGCCCTTTAAACACATTGACCACCTGCACCCCGATGCGGCGATTGCCATTGCTGCTGCAAAGGACGGAAAACAGATAACCAAAGACTTGTTCAATGGTGCTATTGGTTGGGTGGAATGGCAGCGTCCGGGTTTTGACCTCGGCCTGCAGTTAAAAGAATGCCTGGATGAAAACCCGGATATACGTGGCATCATGCTGGGTTCTCATGGCCTGTTTACCTGGGGTGATACCGCCTACGAAAGTTATATCAACACACTGGAAGTAATTGAACGCTGCGCAGCATACCTGGAAGACAATTATGGTAGGAAAGGCCCCGTTTTTGGCGGTGCACAAAGAAGCGCCCTGTCAAAAGAAGACCGTATAAAACAAGCCGCCGCATTGGCGCCCGTATTAAGAGGTTTTTGCTCCAGTGCCGACCTGATAAGCGATGCCCCTGGAAATGGAACGGGTCTGCGCGGCATGATTGGTCATTTTACAGATGATGACCGCGTGCTGGAATTTATTAATTCAAAAGACCTGGACAGGCTGGCGCCCATGGGTACTAGTTGCCCCGACCATTTCCTACGCACCAAAATAAGCCCGCTGGTGCTGCAGTTATCAGCGTCTGAAGATATTAGTGATATAAAAGCCCTCAAAGAAAAACTGGCACCGCCATTTGAAGCCTACCGCAAAATGTATGCGGAATATTATAACAGTTGTAAACATCCCAACAGCCCTGCCATACGCGATGCCAACCCGGTGGTGATCCTCTACCCCGGCGTGGGCATGTTTACATTTGCCAAAGACAAACAAACAGCCAGGGTTGCCGCTGAATTTTATATCAACGCCATTAATGTAATGAAGGGCGCCGAAGCCGTTTCCAGTTATACATCTTTGCCAAGGCAGGAAGCTTTTAATATTGAATACTGGTTACTGGAAGAAGCAAAATTGCAGCGCATGCCAAAGCCAAAAGCATTGTCTGGCCGCATTGCCCTGGTTACCGGCAGCGCGGGTGGCATCGGCAAGGCCATTGCCCGGAAATTTGCAGATGAAGGTGCCTGCATCGTGGTAAACGATAATGATGCGCAGCGTTTGGCGACTGCCCGTCAAAGTTTTCAAAAAGAATATAGTAAAGATGTATTTACCGATGTATTGCTGGATGTAACCAGCTCGGCAGACATACAGAAAGCCTATAGCACTGCCGCGCTGGCCTTTGGGGGAATCGACATAATCGTAAACTGTGCGGGTCTGTCAATTTCAAAGCCAATAGAAGAACATACTGAAAAAGACTGGGATCTTTTGTATAATGTTCTGGTAAAAGGACAGTTTTTTATAACCCAGGGCGCCGTGGAAATAATGCGTAAACAGGATATGGGTGGCGATGTGCTGAATATTGTGAGCAAGAACGCGCTGGTATCTGGTCCCAACAATGCAGGATATGGATCCGCCAAAGCAGCACAGCTGCACCTCAGCCGTCTGAATGCTGCAGAATTGGGTAAAGATAAAATACGCGTTAATGCCGTGAACCCCGACGCGGTTATTTCCGATAGCAAAATATGGGCAGGCGACTGGGCCGAAGGAAGAGCAAAAGCCTATGGCGTGAAAGTGGAAGAACTGCCGGCGTATTATGCCAAACGCACCCTGTTGAACGAGATTATTCTGCCCGAAGACATCGCAAAAGCGTGTTTTGCATTTACCGGAGGTTTGCTGAACAAATCTACCGGCAATGTGCTGAACGTAGACGGAGGGGTGGCAATGGCATTCGTTAGATAATACAGCACGGTTGTTTGTTTTAAGGTACCATAAAAACTTGTTGTCATGCGACGTATGGCGTTCAAAATGCAGTTGCTTAAAGGGTTCGAGACAGAGTATAAGAAACGTCATGATGAAATATGGCCCGAGCTGACCATGCTGCTCAAAGCTGCCGGTATCAGCGAATATTCCATTTTTTTAGACGAAACTACCAATTGCCTGTTCGGCGTCTTAAAAGCATCGAACCCCGCAGCGCTGGATAGCCTGGCCACCAATGCGGTCATGCAGCGCTGGTGGCAGCAAATGGCAGACATCATGGAAACCAGGCCCGATAATTCTCCTGTTAGCGTACCTTTAAAGGAAGTATTTTACTTATCGTAAACGATAGAACATGCAGATAGAAAAGTATATCATTGAAGAACACAATAACAGCCTGCTGGCAGCGCATAAACGTACATTTGAATTTACCGCTTCCGGTGTTGTCGGTCTCAGCGATGTTTTACAAAAATTAATTGATTTCCAGATAGCCATTCCCAGTTGGGCATTGGGTACGGGGGGTACCAGGTTTGGCAGGTTCTCAGGTGGCGGCGAACCCGGTAACCTGGAAGAAAAAATTGAAGACGTGGGTTTGCTGCACGCACTGAACAGGTCAGGCGGCGCCATCTCCCTGCATATTCCCTGGGATATTCCCGAAAACATACCGGCAATAAAAACACTGACCGCACAGTACGGGTTGCGTTTTGATGCCATGAACTCCAATACCTTCCAGGATCAGCCCGGGCAGCCCTACAGTTATAAATTCGGTTCGCTGCAACACGTGGATAAATTCGTTCGCAAGCAGGCCATTGATCACAATATTGAAGTAATCAGGCACGGTATTGAACTGGGTTCAAAATCGCTCACCGTATGGTTAAGCGATGGGTCGTGTTTTCCTGGTCAGTTAAATTTCAGGAAAGCCTTTCAGCGAACACTGGAGGGATTAAAAGAGATATATGCCGCTTTGCCCCAAGACTGGAAAATGTTTGTGGAATACAAAGCTTTTGAACCCAATTTTTATTCCATGACCGTGGGCGACTGGGGCCAGTCATTATTGTATGCTAACAAATTAGGGCCCAAAGCCTATACACTGGTAGACCTGGGTCATCACCTGCCCAATGCAAATATTGAACAGATAGTGTCATTATTATTGGCAGAAGGCAAACTGGGCGGGTTTCATTTTAATGACAGCAAATACGGCGATGATGATCTGACCGTTGGCAGCGTAGATCCCTACCAGTTATTCTTAATTTTTAATGAGCTGGTAGAGGGCATGGACGCCCGGAATATGAACCATGCCAGAGACCTGGGATGGATGATCGATGCATCGCACAATGTAAAAGACCCGCTGGAAGATCTATTGCAATCCGTGGAAGCCATAAAAATTGCCTATGCCCAGGCCCTGCTGGTAGATAAAAAAGCATTGTCGGCCGCGCAGGAAGCAAATGATGTAGCTTTGGCGCAGGAAATTTTGCAGCAGGCTTATCGTACCGATGTGCGCCCGCTGGTGGCCGAAGCGCGTTTACGCTCCGGTGCAGCCCTGCAGCCAATCCAGTTGTTCCGTCAGCAAAAAGTACGTGCTCATTTGATAAAAGAAAGAGGAGAAAAAACCGTTGCAACGGGTTTGTAAAAAAAGCACACCCCTGACGTACATGCTTACGTGTAGACCAGTACATTGGCAAAAAAAAATCATCAATGTAAAGTGAACATGAACAGTACGCCGGCCATTGCCATTTTTGATATAGGTAAAACCAATAAAAAGCTGTTTGTTTTTGATCAGCAGTACCAGATCCTGCTTGAAAAAACAATGCAGTTTGAAGAAATAACCGACGAAGACGGGGATGCTTGTGAAAACCTGGACGCACTGACACAATGGGTAAAGCAATCCATCGGTGAGCTGATGGACATGAAGCAAATATCCGTTACCGCGCTGAATTTCTCTACCTATGGGGCCAGTTTTGTACACATAGATAAGGAAGGAAAACCGGTTGCGCCGCTGTACAATTACCTGAAACCCTTTCCTGAAGCACTGGGACAAAAATTTTACCGGAAATACGGCGGAACAGCGGACTTTTCCATGCATACTGCTTCGCCACTGCTGGGCAACCTTAATTCCGGACTACAACTCTATTACCTGAAAGAAGAAAAGCCAGCCTTGTTTAAAAAGACGCATGTATCACTGCACCTGCCGCAGTATATGAGTTACCTGGTAACCGGCAGGCTTTGTTCGGATATTACCAGTATCGGTTGTCATACCGCACTTTGGAATTTTACGCAAAACCGTTATCATGACTGGGTGTACCAAGAAGGGATTGCAGCTAAACTGGCGCCCATCTTTCCTTCCGACCAACTTATGAATACTAACTGGAATGGTAAACCGCTGCTTTGCGGCGCGGGGCTGCACGACAGTTCCGCCGCTTTGATCCCCTACCTGGCCGGTTTTGTTGAACCGTTTGTGCTGATATCTACCGGAACCTGGTGCATCAGCCTGAACCCTTTTAACCAGTCGAAGTTAACGGCCGACGAGTTAGCCCAGGATTGTCTCTGTTATATGGAATACCGGGGCAAACCCATAAAAGCATCCAGGCTTTTTGCCGGTTATGAGCACGAACAACAGGTAAAAAAACTGGCTGCGCATTTTAAAGTATCGGAAGATCATTATAAAAAAATTGCATTTGATGCGGCCGTTGCTAGAAAATTGCAGGATAATGCCACGGCAGCCGGTACGCCAACACCGGGAAAATCAATGATGCAGGAATCGGTGTTTGGAAAAAGAGATTTGTCGTTGTTTGCAGATTATAGCGAAGCCTATCACCAGCTTTTGCTGGATATTATGGAATTACAATTTTTGTCCACCAGCCTGGTGATGAAAAACTGCGCCGTAAACAGGATTTTTGTTGATGGGGGCTTTGCTAAAAATCCCGTGTACATGAATCTGCTGGCCCGGGCGTTTACCGGCGTGCAAGTGTTTGCAGCATCATTATCACAGGCATCGGCCATGGGAGCGGCATTGGCGGTTCATCCGTACTGGAATAAAAATAATATTCCAAATAATCTAATTGAATTAAAACTTTATACCGATATTGAGGTTATTGAAATATGACCGTTGGATTATTTATACCATGTTATGTAGACCAGTTTTATCCTAAGGTAGCCATCGCTTCCTTACAATTACTTGAAAAACTTGGTTGCACCGTTGATTACCCTTTGGACCAGACCTGTTGCGGGCAGCCAATGGCCAATTCCGGCTACGAACACCTCACACAATCCTGCAACCAGTTGTTTGTGAAAAATTTTGAACGCTACGATTATATTGTTTGCCCTTCTGGCAGCTGCACGCTGCACATTAAAGACCATTTACACGACGAGGCGAATGAAGAAGTGGCAAAGGCTATCCGTGGTAAAGTATACGAGCTAACAGAATTCCTGACAGACTTCTTGCAGGTGAAAAGCATACGGGCAAGGTTCCCGCACAAAGTGGGCATGCACCAGAGTTGTCATGGTCAAAGGGGGCTGCATATCTCGCAAATGACGGAACTGGTGGCAGCGCCGTTTTCAAAACCCGTGCAATTATTGAATATGGTGGATGGCCTTGAGCTGATAGACCTTGGCAGGAATGATGAATGCTGCGGGTTTGGCGGCACCTTCTGCGTAACCGAGGAAGCTGTTTCCGTTAAAATGGGCAAAGACAGGGTAGCCGATCACCTCCAACACGGTGCAGAATATATTACGGGGGTGGATATGAGCTGCCTGATGCATATGGAAGGCATTTTGAAACGGCAGCATAAACAGGTAAAAGTGATCCATATCGCTGAAATCCTGAATGGTGATGCGGGAGCCGGATGGTAATACCTGGTTGTTGCCAGCCGTACACCACAGCGGAGCAGAAAAAGATTAATACATGAACAACGAAACACATACCCATGCTGAGCTTTCAGAAAAGTTCAATGCCGATGAGGCAAGGGTGAATTGGCACGATGAGACATTGTGGTGGATAAGACAAAAAAGGGACAAAGCCGCCTGGACCCTGCCCGAATGGGAGCAGCTGCGTGAAACAGCTTCACGTATTAAAAATAACACCCTGTCCGGTTTGCAGGGCTACCTGGAAGCGTTTGAACAAAATGCACAGAAAAACGGAGTGGTTGTTCATTGGGCACTGGATGGAAATGAACACAATGCCATTGTGCTCAGCATACTGAAACAGCACGGGGTAACGCAGATTATAAAGAGCAAATCGATGCTGACGGAAGAATGCCACTTGAACCATTACCTGGCGGAACAGGGTATTGAAGTAACCGATACCGATCTGGGCGAACGCATTGTGCAACTGGCCGGCGAATCACCCAGCCATATTGTATTGCCCTGCATTCATAAAAAAAAGGAAGAAATAGGCGAAATATTTCATGAACACCTTGGAACGCCGAAGGGCAATGCCGATCCGCAGTTTTTAACCAATGCCGCGAGGTTGCACCTACGTGAGAAATTTTTAACACGGCGTATAGCCATTACCGGTGTAAACTTTGCGGTGGCCGAAACGGGTGAATTTGTTGTTTGCACCAATGAAGGAAACGCCGACATGGGCGCACACCTGGCCGATGTGCATATTGCCTGTATGGGTATAGAAAAAATTATTCCACAACGCAAACATCTGGGCGTGTTTTTACGGTTGCTCGCAAGAAGCGCTACCGGCCAGCCCATTACTACGTATTCCAGCCATTTTGTAAAACCGCAGGCGGGCCAGGAAATCCATATTGTATTGGTAGACAACCAACGGAGCACGCAACTGGGGCGGGCAGACTTTCGCAGCTCCTTAAAATGCATCCGCTGCGGCGCCTGTATGAACACCTGCCCGGTTTACCGCAGAAGCGGGGGGCATAGTTACCATACTGCTATTGCCGGTCCAATAGGATCGATTCTGGCGCCGAATTTAGATATGAAACACCATGCGGACCTTCCATTTGCCTCTACCCTGTGCGGCTCCTGCAGCAATGTTTGCCCGGTAAAAATTGATATTCATACCCAGTTGTATAAATGGCGGCAGGTGATTACGCAGGAAGGATATACAACCGCGTCAAAAACAGTTGTCATGAAGGCAATGGCAACCACCTTGTCTAAGCCGGGCATTTACCGGCGGGCGGGTAAGGCGGCGCGCTGGGTAATGCGTCACCTTCCCTGGCTGGTAAACAATAAATTTAATACCTGGTATAAACAACGGGATATGCCCGCACCGCC
>JBDTVE010000073.1:0-3051 GCA_040007355.1 Bacteroidota bacterium
GTATACCGGAATAGCCTTGTCCTGCTTTATTCTCCGTGTATCCACTTCTTATTTGTAATTACCCGATTACAAAACTTTCAATCCCTGTTAACCGCGCCTGTGCAAGGGGCGGTATACGCTACCTGTTACCGGAATAGTAAAAATCCACTCCTTGATTAACCAGATATCAATTGCTGTACGCCAGCCCGCGCAGTAGATTTTATTGTTAACAATTAAACGAAAAGAAAATGGCTAAAATTCAATCAGAACAAGCGTTAGCAGGGGCATTTGAAAAGGAAATGTCCCGCCTGTCCCGAAGAAGGTTTCTCGGGTATGCAGGCGCAGCCGCTGGTGCAATGGCAGGCCTCGCCGCCTGTACCCGGCAAAATGATGCTTCAGCAAGAACCGGCGCCGATGGTATTGACCTGGGAAGCGGCGATCCGGGTATCTTAAATTATGCGTATGCGCTGGAGCAGCTGGAAGCAGCTTTTTATGTAAAGGTGATTATGTCGCCTTACGCCAACATGTCGGCTGCTGAAACCTCCCTGATTTCAGACATCCGCGACCATGAAATTGCACACCGCGAGTTTTTTAAGAACGCGCTGGGTGGAGCGGCCATTCCCGCACTTGATTTTGATTTCAGTACGGTGGATTTTGGGTCAAGGACAAGCGTGCTGGGCACCGCAAAAGCATTTGAAGATTTAGGGGTGTCCGCCTATAACGGTGCGGGAAAACTAATCAAAAAGGCCGATTACCTGGTGCTGGCAGGCAAGATTGTTTCTGTGGAAGCACGTCATGCCTCCTACATACGCGACCTGGTATCGCCAAACAGCTTTGCCGATGATTCCATTATTGATATGAATGGTCTTGATGTTACCAACAAACCCGCCGATGTTTTAAAAATTGCGCAAACTTATATCAAAACAAAGCTGGATGGCAGCAACCTGCCGTTTTATTGATAGTAAGCGGTTTGAGCACGTAGACATTTTTTCATCCAGATTCATTACAACTAAATCATATTACAATGAACATATCAAATATTATTAAAGAAATTGAAAAGGTTGACCCGGACGTGTATGAAAGACTGGACACACGCAGGTCGGCTATGAAAAGTTTCGCCGGTATGAGCGGTAAAATTGCATTGGCGGCTATACCGCTGGCATTGGGTTCTATGTTCCAGCGGGCCTATGCGGGTAATACAGGTACAACTGATAGTGTAACAGACATATTAAACTATGCGTTAACCCTCGAGTACCTGGAAGCTGAATTTTATGCGGATGGGGTAGCAGCCATGGGTTTGATACCTGCGGGGGATGCAATGACCGGTCTGCAGCTGATTGCCAAACATGAAGCGGCACATGTTGCCTTTCTGAAAACGGCTATCACCGGCGCCGGCGGAACACCCGTTACAAAACCATCGTTTGATTTTACCGCTGGGGGATTGTTTAGCAATGTATTTTCAAATTTTGAGACCTTTTTAGCCGTGGCGCAAACATTTGAAGACACTGGTGTCAGGGCCTATAAAGGAAGGGTAGCCGAAATTGTTGGCGGCGGCGATTACCTGACAGCTGCGTTGCGGATACATTCCGTGGAAGCAAGACATGCTGCGCACATCCGCAGTCTCCGGAAAGCGTATGGATCCGGCGTGGGCAATATCAAACCATGGATTACCGGTAAGATGAGCGGTATTAACAGCAGCGCCGTGCAGCCAAGCTATGATGGCGAAGACCTAACGGTACAGGCTACCATAAATATTGTAAACCTCAATGGGTTCAATATTTCTGCAGACGCGGCATCAGAAGCGTTTGATGAACCGCTGAGCAAGGAACAGGTACTGGCCATTGTTAAGCCATTTTTTAAAGCATAATAACCTTACACCTGCTGGGAGCTGTTTCCGCAGGGAAGCAGCTCCTTTTAAAAGTTTGTTACTTGTCCAACCGGTAGCGGTATCCCAAATCATCCATAATAAAACGCGACTGTTATGACCAGGCTAATAAAAAATATTGCGGTTATTGGTTGGCTTTTTATCGGCACCCAGGGTTGTAAAAAGGATGCCGTGGTACCGCTTGCTCCACCGCCCAACGGCCTGGTAGAAACCGCTCCTCCCTATCAACGGCCCCGTACCCTTGCTGTCAACCAGTATATCGGCGGCTATTACGAAGCCCTCCCCACGCATTACCAGGTTACTACCAAGAAATACCCGTTGCTTATTTTCTTACATGGTGGCGGACAGGTAGGGGATGGCGACAAAGATCTGCCGCTGGTGCTAAATGACGGGGTGGCTAAGGAAATCAATGAAAAAAAATTCCCGCCCAATTTTAATGTAAAAGATGCTAATTTTTCTTTTATCGTTTTATCGCCGCAGTTTCGCGGGTATCCACCGGATTCTATGGTTTTTTCTTTTATTGACTATGCGTTTAAAAACTACCGAGTAGATTCTTCCAGGGTATATTTATCCGGTTTAAGTATGGGCGGAGTATTGACCACAGAAATGGCTGGCCGGTATACTTCTCTGTTTGCCGCTGTTGTGCCCATTGCGGGGGAATCTTTTGGCAGCGATCGGGATTTAAGCGCGGCCAATATTGCGCACGGCAATATTGCTTTGTGGGATTTTCACAATTCCGGCGATCCCACCATCCCTTCTTCGGTGGCAACCGATTTTATAAACCTGGTAAACAGTTATAATCCTTCTATTGCACCGAAATTAACCATATTCAACGCTTCCGGTCACGATGCATGGACCGAAGCGCTTGACCCGCTGTACAAAGAAAATAACATGAACGTATACGAGTGGATGCTGCAATTCAAAAGATAGGTGACGCTTGCCGATGAACTGCAGGATACAGGGATCAGGTACCGATTGCACCAAATAGTCCAGCTGCCAATTACCCGCCAAAACTGCCGGCTACTCATTACCGGCACGTTCCTTTCTGCAAGCGATTATTTTTTGAGTTCCTTTAGCAATAGAACAATACTAATTCGGCCGTTATCGTCCTATGGCGGGCTATTTCGCATACCAGCTTAAATGAATTATATATGTCTTCCACGGTACAACAAGCCGTTAGCAGAAAC
>JBDTVE010000074.1:0-25741 GCA_040007355.1 Bacteroidota bacterium
GCGTCCCCCTCCGTATGGGTCGGGTTCACCCCGACCCCGTTTGCCTCCGTATGGGCCGGGTTCACCCCGACCCCGTTTGCCTCCGCATAGGTCGGGTTCACCCCGACCCCAACATCAAAATTTCTTCATATACCCTATCCCTATATATTCCCGGAACTGGGTTCGGGCGGCATCCGCGTTATTACCAAAAATGCGAACATCATCATCATAAATCAGGTCGAGACCCAGGTTAAACGAAAGTCCTTTAAAAACATTGGTGCTTAGCAGGTTGGTCATATATACATCAATATTGCCGGGGTTGCGTTTATAATTGGAGAATAAGTCGAGCTTGCCTTTATAAGTAACATTTTTGATGATTTCTTTCAGGTAATTGGCGCTCAGGTAGGCGCCCATTTCATTGTTTACGGTTTTACCGAGGAGCACGCCGTATACATTGCCTTTTTCTGTGGGTGTTAGGCGGTTCAGGCCGGTAGCAGTAACAATTACCCAGCGGCTGGTGATGGGGGAAAGAAACAATGAAAAGTCTTTATTGGGTTTAAAATCAAAACCCAGGGACAACAAGGCATAAGCTGGCGAAAGAAACTGTGATATTTTGGTGGAAGTGGTGGCAGTAGGGTAATTATACCCTGGTGCAAACTGGGTGCGGAAATCAACCAGGGCGCTGGCATACCATTTACTGGTGGGAGATAATTTATACCCGTATTTAGACATGAGGTCAATATTGTCATCGCTCTTGCGACTCCCCAGCGAAGTGCTTTTGATAAAACCCAGGGCCAGATCGAGGCTATTGTCCCACGCGTTTCTGTTTTTGGCGTAGTAGGCATGTACGTTTAAAAGGCCATTTACGTTCAGCTGCAGGTTATCGCCGCCCGCCGCCCAGTTGGAGAGTGAGGTCTGCCCAAAATTGAGGTTGAACAGGCCACCTGTTTTCCAGGTTTTGGGAACGGTATCATTGGGGTCTTTAGTAATGGTCTTAGAACTGGCATCCTTTAGATCCTGTATGGTTTTATCCTGGGCGGCTACAATCACTGTGGTAGAAACCAACAGCGCAACTAACAAGATTTTTTTCATTTGTGTTTTTTTTACGTTTACAAATTACCCGTGCAAGACGGTAAACAGCTGCGTGCGGGTTGCAACAGGCAATCTTTGAAAATTTTATTTATTCGGCAAGCCGGTAAAATAAAAGCTGTTCCCGGGAAAAGTATAACTACGAAAACAAGGGGTTATACAAGATTTCGGGAACAGCTCCAGCTATTGAGGACAAAAATAATTACTTTTTTAATTCATCCCTGATTTCCATTAATAATTTGTCGGTGGAAGAAGGAGCCGGTGGTGCAGCTGGCACTTTCTCTTTCTTTGTCATGGCGGCAGTCATGCCTTTAATCACGAGGAACAGCACAAAAGCAATTACAATAAATTTAATAATGGCGGCCAGGAATTTTCCATAGGCAATGGCGCCCCATTTAAGGCTGCCCAAATCTTCTGCATGGGCTGCTTTCAGGGCAGGTGCCAGCAGCAGGGGAGTAATAACATCCTCTACCAGTGATGAAACAATGGCGCCAAAGGCTGCGCCGATGATCACGGCAACAGCCAGGTCTACCACATTGCCCTTCATGACAAACTGTTTGAATTCTTTAAGCATGCCCATAAACAACTAATTAAAAAGGTGAATAAATAGTCAGCGGTATGAATGTACGGTAAGTTGAAGCCTCATTGTCGGTGGTTGCATCAAATAACAAAAAACGCTATTCTTTTATTGCAGGGTATTGCATCTTCAGGTTTTCGAGCGTACTGTGCAATTTTTTTGCAATGATGTATTCTTTGTACCAGTTCTGGTCGGCCGGTACAATGTTCCAGGGTGTCACATCGCAGTTTTCAAAACAATCTTCATAGACGCTCATATAATCTTTCCACCAATTGGCTTCCACCAAATCATTTTTATTGTACTTCCATAGTTTGGAGGGATTGCGGGTCCGCTCCTGCAGCCTTTCCTGCTGTTCACCGGGAGAAATATGCAGGTAGAATTTTAATATTATGGTATTGTTCTGCTCCTCCAGTAATTTTTCAAAATCATTGATGGATTTCATTCTTTTTTTCGCGGTCTCATCGTCGCACCATTTGTGCACCCTTGTCACCAGTATGTCTTCATACTGCGACCGGTTAAATATCTGTATCATTCCTTTAGCGGGGGCATGGCTATGGATGCGCCACAGAAAATCGTGCGCCAGCTCTTCTGCCGTGGGCGCTTTAAATGATTTTACCATTACGCCCTGCGGGTTCAGTTTACCAAATACATTCCGGATCACCCCGTCTTTACCACTGGCATCCATGCCTTGTATTACCACCAGGATGGCATGCTTGTTTTCCGCATACAAAAGGTTTTGCAACTCATTTAGTTCTTCTGTTATCCGGATCGTTTTTTCCTTGGTGGCCTGTTTGTCCAGATCTTTGGGCGCCCTTGTATCAATTTCAGCCAGTTTTATTTTTGCCATGGCCATTGTTTTAGGAAAGGTAAAATTTATTTTTTCGTTTCCGTCCAAAACAGCGATCTCTTTTTATAATCAATTGGTTACGGGTGGTGGGTACCGCTACAATCCGTCTCCTGGCGCTGTCCGATAATGATAACATGCATGGGTAACCGGGATCTCTCTACAACAGCCGGAAGGCGATCGCCGCCAGTAAACCGCCCATCACGGGGCCCAGCACGGGTATCCAGGAATAGCCCCAGTCGCTATTGCGTTTGCCAGGTACCGGCAGTAAAAAATGCATGATGCGGGGGCCCAGGTCGCGCGCGGGATTAATGGCATAACCAGTGGGGCCGCCCAGCGATAAACCAATACCCAGTACCACCAGGGCAACGGGTAAAGCATCCAATGCACCCAGGGTAGTGGCGGGCGCGGCTATATACAGCGCCGCAAATACCAGTATAAACGTGCCGATGATTTCCGTTATCAGGTTATTGGGGGTGCTCCGGATGGCGGGGATAGTGCAGAATACCGCCAGTTTAAGGTCGGGGTCGGGCGTGGCCACAAAATGTAGCCGGTAAGCAAGCCATACCAGCAACGCACCGGCCATGGCGCCCAATAACTGCCCCCCGATATACACCGGTACATCGGCCCAGCTAAAACCGTTGCCCACATAGGCGGCGGCCAGCGTAAAGGCGGGGTTCAGGTGGGCCTTGCTGAAATGTGATGCCACAAAAATACCGGTAAACACTGCAATGGCCCATCCGAATGTAATGACAATCCACCCACTGTTATGGCCGTAAGTCTTTTTGAGTATTACATTGGCTACAACGCCTTCTCCCAGGAGGATGAGAATGGCGGTGCCAATAAATTCGCCTAAAAATGGATGCATAATCTTGGTTTTGTTTATTGGTTTGATAATGGGATATAGTGTAAAGCTATCTTTTTGAAACTCGCTACCTGTTCATCGATCCATTTTGCTTCCTTGTTCATCAGCTTTGCCATCAGGGTAGCAACCACCGGCGCAGCAGCAACTGCGGCCCTGGCGTCCAGGAGCAGGGCCCTGGTTCTTCTTGCCAGTGCATCATCAACGGTCATGCACATTTCCTGCTGAACGGCCCATACAATGGTTGCTTTTGTATAGGGCAGGTGTTCATGTATTTTTTCGTTTAGTGAAGGATCCTGTTCTGCCAGCGCTTTAACGGCGGTCAGGTCGCTTCCGTAATAATAATCATTACTGCTGAAATCAACGTTCTGTTCTGCGCCATGCACGTGCAGTGTTTCCGTAACACAATCTCTTGGCGGCAGGCCATTGCTGATGGCGGCAACATTCACTACGTCTTCGGCCATTTTCCGGTAGGTAGTCCATTTACCGCCCAGGATGTTGATCAACCCGGAGGGCGCCACCGTAATCACATGATCCCTGGATAGCTCAGCTGTTTTTTTGCTAGCGGCTTTTACCAGCGGCCGTAAACCGGCAAAAATGCTTTTTATATCGGGTATGGATGGGTATTTAGTAAGATAACGGCCAATATGATGAATGATAAAATTTATTTCTTCCGCTTGTGCCTGGGGTTCTTCGTTTATTTTTTTTACGGGCGTATCGGTGGTGCCCACAATTACCTTTTTGTGCCAGGGCACCGCAAATAACACCCTGCCATCATCGGTATGGGGTATCATAATGGCGCTGTTACCGGGTAAAAAATCCGCATCCAGTACAATATGGATACCCTGGCTGGGCGCAATGGTTTTTTCTTTTTTGGGATTATCCATTTGCTGTACCGCGTCGCTGAATACACCGGTAGCATTGATAATGGTCTTACTGTTCACTTCGTATTCTTTTCCGCTGAGCTGGTCTTTAACCTGCAATCCGGTTATTTTGTTGTTAGTCTTTATAAACCCTTTTACGCCGCAGTAATTTATCAGACAGGCACCCTGTTCAACGGCGGTTTGAGCCATATTAACGGCCAGGCGGGCATCGTCAAACTGCCCGTCGTGGTAAAGAACGCCACCACGCAAATCCGTGGGGTCAAGAGTGGGGGCACGCTCCAGCACTTCTTCCTTGCTTAACCATTCGGAGGGTCCCAGTCCAAGGTTACCGCTCATCCAATCATAAACTTTAAGACCCAGGCCGTAGTAGGGGCCTTCCCACCATTTATAATTGGGCACAATAAAGGACAGGTTCTTTACAAGATGCGGTGCATTTTTCTTAAGGGTGCCCCGCTCCTTTAAAGCATCCATGACCAGTTTGATATTGCCCTGCTGGAGGTAACGGACACCCCCATGTACTAATTTAGTGGAACGGGATGAAGTGCCTTTTGCAAAATCAACCTTTTCAAAAAGTATGGTGCGGTATCCGCGTGAGGCCGCGTCAATAGCGGTGCCCAGGCCGGTTGCACCACCACCAATAATGCAGATATCCCAGTGGCGCCGGTGAGATACCAGTTGATCTATCATTGTATCACGATTCATAACCGGTTTTTGTGCCGGGCCGTTGGGTACCTGTTAACGGAAGATCCGCCGGCGCCGTTTTTTTTATTCTTTTGTTTGCGCCCACGCAATGCTTGCTTTTACGGCGCGTTGCCAGCCGCTTAGCAGGGCCGTGGTTCTCTCCGACTGCAGCGTAGGTTTGAATGTTTTATCTGCCTGCCATTGTTTTTGTACTTCTTCCACATTGGTCCAATAGCCAACCGCCAGCCCCGCCAGGTAGGCGGCGCCCAGGGCCGTGGTTTCGTATACCCTTGGGCGTACTACGGCAACCTGTAAAATGTCAGCCTGGAACTGCATCAGCTGATTGTTGACGGTAGCGCCCCCGTCTACCCTTAATTCTTTTATATTGATGCCCGCATCTGATTCCATTGCTTTTAATACATCGGTTACCTGATAGGCAATACTTTCCAGTGCCGCCCGCGCAATATGGGCTTTGCTGGTGCCACGGGTAATGCCAAACATACTGCCGCGCGCATATTGATTCCAGTGAGGAGCGCCCAGTCCGGCAAAGGCGGGAACCAGGTATACGCCGCCGGTATCGGGTACTTCTAAGGCGAGTGCTTCTATCTCTGCAGCAGAACGTATCAGGTGCAGACCGTCTCTTAACCATTGAACCACGGCGCCTGCAATAAAAATGCTTCCTTCCAGGGCATAAACAGTTTTGCCCTGTATTTTCCAGGCAACTGTGGTCAGCAGGTTATTGTTGGAGACTACGGCTTTTTCGCCGGTATTCATCAGCATAAAACAACCTGTGCCATAGGTATTTTTTACCATACCCGGCACCGTGCACATTTGCCCAAACAAGGCAGCCTGCTGATCGCCCGCAATACCCGCCACCGCGATGCCGCCGTGTTCTGTACTGCCGTATAGTTCACTGGAAGGCCTTACTTCTGGCAGCAGGTTGTGGGGAATATCAAATAGTTGTAATAATTCGTCATCCCACTGGCAGGTATGAATATTTAACAGCATAGTGCGCGAGGCATTGGATACATCCGTGAGATGTAGTTTGCCGCCCGAGAGCTTCCATACCAGCCAGGTATCAACCGTTCCAAATGCCAGTTGTCCCCTGGCTGCCTTTTCCCTTGCACCTTGCACATTATCCAGGATCCACTTTAATTTTGTGGCGGAAAAATAGGCATCTATGATTAGTCCGGTTTTTTCGCGGATGATATTGGCCAGGCCCCTTGCTTTTAATTCATCACAAAAGATAGCGGTGCGCCGGTCCTGCCACACAATGGCATTGTAGATAGGCTTACCGGTTGCTTTTTCCCAGACAATGGTTGTCTCACGCTGGTTGGTAATGCCAATAGCGGCAATCTGCCGGCTGCTGATACTTTGTTTGGCAATTACTTCGGCCATTACGCTGAATTGCGAACTCCATATTTCTTCCGCGTCATGCTCTACCCAGGCAGGTTGCGGATAGGTCTGCGTAAATTCTTTTTGCGCGGTGGTTACTATACCACCTTCATGGTTAAACAGGATAGCCCTTGAACTGGTAGTGCCCTGGTCGAGTGCCAGGATATACGTATCATTATTATTCATATGACCGAAATTATATCGGTTAAGATAGGGAAAAAACGGAAAGGATAGGGAACCGGCCACAACAACCATTTCATTCATCATTCCTGAACAGAAAAAATAGCTAGTAAACGATTTGGAATAACCGTTTTTTATTTATACTTTGTATTTCAAAGTGCTTTTTATATGAACAACCAGGAGCAGGGACTCGTGGTAGTACAGGATATCAAACGCATTATGGAGCGCAGCAGTCGCTTTATCAGTTTGAGCGGATGGAGCGGTATTGCAGCAGGCATCTGTGCGTTGGTGGGTGCTTATACAGCCAGGCATTTTATAGACGGGTACCAGGCAGGCGACACAAATGGGAACGGATTGTTGTTCCTGGAACGCGTGCTTTTACTGGTGGCAGGTGCTACTTTTATTGCCGCCTTTGTACTGGCTTTTATTTTCACGTATGTTCGTAGCCGCCGGGAGGGCGTACCGGTTTGGGGAACCAGCGCAAAAAGGCTGATGTTAAATACGGCCGTGCCCTTGCTGGCCGGCGCCATGGTAGTGTACCGCATGCTGCAGTTGCATGAATATGGTTTGATAGCGCCCTCCAGTCTGATCTTTTATGGCCTGGCCCTGGTAAACGGCAGTAAGTATACCCTTGGTGAGGTAAGATACCTGGGGTATTGTCAGGTTATTCTGGGTATTATAGGCTTATGGATGCCAGGCAACGGACTTTTTTTCTGGGCATTGGGGTTTGGGGTGCTTCATATATTTTATGGTGTGGTAATGTGGTGGAAGTATGAGCGCAGGGCAAACCGGTAATAGAAAGGCGGCATCAATATTTACTAACTCAATATTCGGCTGTTGTGAAACAGGCAGGGAATGAAGAATCCGATAGAACATTTGAATAAAGTTTTTGACAGCCGTATCCGTTTGGGCATTATGAGCGCCTTAATGGTAAATACCGCTATCAATTTTAATGAGTTAAAAGAACTTATTGCCGTAACAGACGGCAACCTGGCTTCTCATTTAAAAACACTGGAAGAAAACGGGTTTATAAAAGTGCAGAAAGGATTTGTTGGCCGTAAAACCAATACCACCTATTCCGTTACCCGGGCCGGTGAAAAAGCTTTTAAACAACACCTGGATGCACTGGAACAAATGATAAAATCTATAAATTAATTTTTTTTGCATAAATACTTTGAATTACAAAGTACTTTTGATTATGATAGGTAGATGGGTATTTGCCCCGGCCCTGGATATTTACTGGCCCTGGTGATGTTTGCCAGCAGGAAAATTAAGTGGTACGATACCGCGCGGGTTGCAGACCTGCTGCCATTAATCTAGTGTTTATGCCGTATTGCTGCACCGGCGTTCGTGTTTATCCTGACAGGCAAGATGCAGTAGTGAAAAATATAAATATTATAGCATACCCGGCCCGTCTCAAAGGAGACAAGTACTAAAAAGTCCTTCCCTTTCCAAGGAGGGGCAGAGACGGGCAATAAAAACAATCATCATGGAAACAGAAAAATTTTCAGTAAGCAAGCGCGCAAAAAGTTTTCGATACGCTTTCCAGGGGCTGCGACAGTTTTTTGCCACCCAGCACAACGCACTCATACATGCCGCAGCAACGGTTCTGGTAGTCATAGGTTCGATAGCCCTGCACCTGCCGCTTTCAAAGCTGCTTTTTATAATTGTTGCGGTTGGCCTGGTATGGGTGGCGGAACTTTTTAATACCGCTATTGAGAAGCTATGCGATATTGTTTGCCCGCAACAGGATCCACGCATAAAATTTATTAAAGACGTCTCCGCGGCTGCCGTACTCATTACGGCTGTAATAGCCGTTGCAACCGCGGGTATCATTTTTATACCAGTATTATTATGACAAAAGATAGTTTATTACCTTTTAATAAGGTCCGCTTTTACCTCCTGAAAACAACCATACAGCGCCTGTTGCTTACTCCTGTTGCGTTTTGTTTTTTATTATTACTGGCAAGGACAGTCTATACCGGCCGGCCGGGCTTTGCCTTCCTGGTATGGAACCTGTTCCTTGCCTTTTTACCCTGGTTTCTGTCTTATTCGTTGCAGGCGCAGCCCACCTGGACAACAAACAAATGGAAGTTTGCCATTGCTGTCGCAGCCTGGCTGCTATTTATTCCCAATTCTTTTTATATGCTTACCGACCTGTTTCATTTATACGACAGCGTTTCCATGCCGCGCTGGTATGATTTGCTGCTTATTCTTTCTTTTGCATGGAGTGCATTGCTGATGGGCATACTATCGGTGAGGCATATAGAAAAAATAATACAAAACAGGTGGGCCTGTCGAACCGATGTGTTTTTTGTGTATCCCGTTATGCTGCTGAATGCGGTGGGTATTTATATTGGACGTTACCTGCGATTTAACAGCTGGGATGTTGTCAGCAATCCGTTTCAACTGGCCACAGACATGGGTCATTTGGTGTATCATCCACAGCAATACAGAGATGCCTGGGCCATGATACTGTGTTTTTCCTTTTTCCTCACCATCCTGTACCAAACTTTCAGAAAGCTGGCAAGACCGTCCTAGCGGGCTCAGCCTGCAACCTTGCAAACCGGTCGGTAGGCCGGGGGGAATCTTTTTGCAGAAACACCACTCAACCGACATTTTATTTTTCGTAAAAAAATCATCAACTAAAGAACCGCCTCCATGCAAAGCTCGCAACAATGGATTGCCTATTTCCGCCAGAACGGCCGGAACAACCGGGTGAACTGGCCTTTACAACCACGGCTCACCGTTATAGGAAGAAAAAACATTTTGTCTTCCCAGCAGGCCTGGCAGTTGGGGAAACCTCGGACGGCGCACATTTGCTGGCGGCATCAAAAAAACATGTTGCCCGAATTGGAGATGATTTTTATTGTGACGCTGTTCAGCTATTTATAAAAGAAGTACAAAAGCACGGCAATAACCTGGGCCGGTACCTGGATGCCATCGGGGAAAGAAAGATTGCCCGCAACTGGGGCGATACCCTGTTCAGGAAAATACGGTATTGCAATACCAGCATGGAGCTTTGGACGATTGCCGTTATCACTGTGGAAAGAATCGCGCAGCTTTTTTACCAGTCTTTAAAGAATACCACGGATTGTGAGTTGTTAAAACAGGTCTGTACGGATATTTTAATTGATGAAGCAGTCCATATCAATTTCCAGCAGCAGCGCCTGCAGCTTATCTTCTCCGGCAAGTCTATACTGCAAAAGATTGCCAGTTACCAGTTTTACAGGCTGTTTTATTTTTCTACCATCCTGGTGGTATGGATGGCGCACCGGAAAGCATTAAAGGCCGGTGGTAACCCGCTTGGTCGTTACCTGGTTAAAATGAACCTGAATTTTAAAAAGACCATACAAAGGTTGCAGCCCGAAAAGACTGACAGGGCTGCGGAACCGGAAATAATAACCATTCACCATCCTGTGTAATAAAAAACATCCCCGGCGTCGGGGATGTTTTTTATTACAGTTATGGAATGTTTTAAAAATCAATGCCCATGCCAAAATACCAGATGGGTTTGCCCCGGAAAAAGCGATCCATTGACCAGGCCGCATCCAATTTTAAGAAATAACCCAGCAGGGTGCTGCGGGCGCCAAAACCGTAGCCGCCCACAAAAGGCCCGATACCGCCTGCTTTGATATTTACGGTAACCGGGTTGCTGGGGTTACTCTCATCGGTATACACCACATGGGGGCGCTGTATCTTGCTATATGCGCCGTTCCAGGCCGTACCCAGGTCTATAAATTGTGTGAGCTGAAAATTGCGCAGGAAGGCATTGTTGATGGGCTTATTAAAGAAAGTAGTGAATACCGGCAAACGGAACTCACTATTAATAACAAATGCATTGTTACCATTCGCTACGTTCTGGTTAAAGCCGCGCATATTGACGGCCAGGGTCTGGTAGGCATACTCAGGGTCCTGGGGGGTGTTGCCTGAATTGGCTTTGGGAAAAAGCCAGCCATCGGTTCCACCCAGGTAATACAATGTTTTTTGCGGGCCCCAGCTAAAGTCGGCGCCCACGCGACCTGCCCAAATAAAGTTGCGGTAGATAGGATAATAATAACGGATATCCGTTCCAAAATTAAAATTACCGCTACCCTGTAGGGTGTCTTTTTTCAGGTTGGTATTCAAATCCGTATAGATTTTGTACCGCATCCCCTTATAAATATTGGTAGTGGGTGAAATGGTATTGTCATATACGTACTCAATATGCGTCAGCAGGAAAGATTGTTTTCTATCAGGCTGCTGCAGGGAAAAATCATCAACCCCGCGTATAACGTATTTGTCTGTACGTACACCTGCGGAGAAACGGATACTTTTTAATTTATCAAATGGGTATTTTACAACCGCCTGGTACAGGTTGGTATACAATTTAGCGTTGTAGCTGCCAACGGAACCTATTTGTGTTTCACGGTAATATAGCGCGGAATAATCTAGCCGTTTTTTTAGGTAGTCAAAACGCGCAAACCACTCGCCGCCTGCATCAAACAAAGAATTGTTGCTGGCAATAAACGGGGTGGCTCCAGGACTGGAATTGACAAAGGCCGTACCAGAACCCACGGTGTTAATGAGCGGAATACGGATGGCGCCGGTGAACCGCAGGTCTTCCATAACATCAAATACGCTGGCTTTTAAAAGGCCGTTAAAGCCGCCGTTGTTGTTTAATACCACTGGCAGACTACCCGTATAAGGCTGAAACCGGTTTACCAGCACATCGTTGTTAAACCCCGCGGAAACATTGTCGCCAAAGAATTTCAGTTTGTAATCATAGTGCTTTGCCTTGCTGAGTATGGAAGGGGGGCCGCTTTGTTCTGTTGTTGCATTTGCCCTGGCCGATGTGGAATCTTTCTTTTCATTTTCAAATTCATTTTCAAAGGCGTCCTTTTTTTTAGTGGTGTCCGGTACGGCCCTGTTATTTTTTTCAGTCTGGGCCCTGGCAATACGGGCGGACTCCATCGTTTTTCGCCTGAAATCCGTTGGCTGCGGGTTGATATTTCTTTTTTTGAGGCTGTTGTCGTCTACCTTTAATTTATAAAGCAATACCAAATCACCTTCCTGTCTGATCTCACTCACCAGGCCATTGTCGCCCGCAATTTTTGTTTCCTTCAGGCTGCTTTGGTAATTGGTTAGCGGGAATACATAAGCAGAATCATTGGTGAGGGAAAAAGTAAATATGGAATCCGGTTCCGTTTTGTTATTGTTATGCAGTACCGAGTCCAGTTCTTTGTTGTCGGGGTTGTGCAGAATATCATCCCCGATTTTGTAAACCGTGTCTACACCGGCCCGGTGGGTGGTAAAAAAACCAGCCCAGCGGTTGCCAATGCCGTTCTCGTCGCTTACATAGGTGAAATGAGCGGAATTGTATTGCATGGGATAACGGGCATTGCCATAGGTAAGCCGGGTCAGCTGGGATATCTGTTTGAAATCGCTTTTGTTCCAGTTGTCAACCAGGAAAATATTATAGCGGTTATCGGATGGCAGAATGCTGTCGCCCGTTTTGGCTGTTGCGGATGACCTGTTGGATGCATAGATAATACCCGTCTTACCGGGAAAAGCCACAAAAGAAGCATCCAGGTCATCATACACATCATTGGTGATCTGGTCAGTGGTTTGTTTGTCTATCTTGTAAACAAATATGTCCGACTGGCCCTTGCGTACCGCACTAAAAAGCAGGGTATTTTTATCCAGCATATATTTCACATCCTGTACCTGGTCAAATTCCGGCAAATCCTGTTTAATGGGTTTGTACCGTTTCAGTAAATCGTATACAAACATTTTTACCTTACCCTCTGAATTGTACACTACAACCAGGTTGGTACCCTTTCCATCCCATGCAACCAGCGGGTAGTTTGGATTGGTTTCGCTTTCTTCTAAAAGCTCCCCGGTCCGCAACAACACTTTGCGGTTTACAAAATTTTCATACAGCACTACTGAATAGCGGCCCTTTTTATATTCCGTAATGGCATAGGTCTGGCTGCGGGGTGCGGGGTTGGGGGAGTAGTGAAAAAACTTCTTGTGGATTGTTGCTTCTTCCGTATTCTGCACCGAACCTTTTGGCTGGTTGCGCCGGCCGCGGATATCTTTTTCGTAGCGGTCGCCCTCGTAGGCCATAAAATCCTTTAATACCTCCTTGAACTTCTTTTTGGCGATCCGGTTAGACGCCTGGTTAAGGTTTCGGTATACCCTTGCCAGGTAAAGAAAATAGGTCACATTTTCCTTTTTATAGCGCTCCGCCACATAATACCAGAAGGCATGACCCGCCAGCAGGGGTTTTTCAAATGCCAGTTGATAAAAATTATTGTAATTGCCGGAGAGCATAGCAGATTTAAGCTGATCGTCCAGTTCCGTGCTCCAGTTTTCAGCGGCATAGTCGACATAGCCGTCTGTCAGCCATTTGGGCAAATCCAGGAGCGCCTGGTTGGCCGCAAATTCACCCAGGTCGTCGCCAAATAGTATATTATCAAGCAGGATCTTTGCCAGTCCGCTGCGCACCTGTCTGCGCAGGTTGGCATGGTCACCGTTGAAGTAGACCAGCATTTTATTGTTTACCAGTTTGGTGGTGCCGCCCGAGGTCTGCCAGTCGAGGCTTAAACCGATATTGGATTGCTGCATCTCATCATAGCTGTTGTAGATTACAATATTGGCGCGGCGTTGCAGACCATATTCCACAAAGCTTTCAATATCGGGCAGTTCTTTTTCTGCCAGTTGTGCAACATATTTAGCCAATGGCTCCCCGTTCTGGGAATAATAGGAGTTGAAATTATCCGTCTGGTAATAGGCCCATTTAAACTTTTTGTATTGAACCCTGTTTTTTCCAAATTCGGTGGTGCCTATCTGGGCGGAAATAAGGCTGTAGAAAAAGAGGCCAGTTAAAAGCAATGTCGTTTTCTTCATACTAAAAAATTGCTGTGTCAAACTATTCTTCTGAAATTGCATACTGGATATTTAGTAATTAAAATTATGGTATTTGGGTGATATGGATACATTAGCTGTTTTCAAAATAAGCCCGCTTTTTGAGCCTTATTCCAAACCGGCAAGTCCAGGATGCGGCCAGCAGCCAATCACCTTTTTTATCTAACCGGACAAACAGTCAAAAACGTACCGAACGATGTTTACAATTATGTCTTTTATATTCAGCCCGATTGCAGAAAATACCTATGTTTTACACAATGAGACAGGCAACTGTATCATCATAGACCCCGGTTGTTATTTTGGCAATGAACGCGGGGAACTGCAGGAATATATATTCGCAAACGGGCTGAGGCCTAAATATTTGTTAAATACCCACTGCCACCTGGACCATGTGTTTGGCAATAAATTCATTCATGAAACATGGCTGCTGGAGCCCTTTATTCATGCCGGCGAACAGTTAGTACTGGAAAATGCTGCTATGGCTGGTTTGCAGTGGGGGATGCCTTTTGACAATTACAAAGGGCCGCTCCATTTTTTACGTGATGAAGACCTTATTAGGTTGGGTAACGATACATTAAAAGTTCTGTTTACACCCGGACACAGCCCCGGCCATGTTTGTTTCTATTGCGAGCAGCAGCAGTTTGTTGTAGGGGGCGATGTGTTGTTTAAAATGAGCGTTGGCCGTACCGATCTTCCGGGCGGCGATTTTGATACCCTGGTTGCCAGCATCCGCACCCGGCTTTTTTCGCTCCCCGATGAAACGGTGGTGTACCCGGGGCACGGGGAGCCAACAACCATCGGGTTTGAAAAAGCAAACAACCCCTTTTTAAAAGACCGTTAGCAGGCGGTGCAACGCCGGTAAGGATCCGGCTGTCAGTAGATAAAACACCCGCATGAAATCCTTTCTGCTTTATTGCTGTTTTTTCTGTTTAATGGAGGGCTGCGTAAAACGAGCTCCCAACTGTTGTGCGCTGTCATCGGTGGAAATGGTTCGTGTGCAAACCCAATGCGCCGATCCCTGGGGCTATGGAAGCAATAAGAACGAATCCCTTGAAAAGCTGAAAAACTATTTATTGAAAAAGAAGATTCCTGTTGCCAGGATAACACTGGAGGACACGGGCGAAGGGATAACCTGTTATGCCTGCAACTGTTCCAGGGGCGCCAGTTTTCATGTCTGGATTCAGGGTACCTATATTCACGCCCTGGAAGGCGAAGGTTTTACTGTTAAATAGTCAATGCCATTCTGCGGTTACCAGTAGTGGGTTACCTGTATATACGACCTCGTTCAGGTAAAGACCGGTTTAAGAAAGTTGTCTGACTGCCTTTGATTGTAACCGGGCGGCATTTGCCGCTGTTTGGGTTGCTCAATTACCGAAGATACCGGCCGATTACCGGCAGTTTTTGAAATTCCTTTTTTTCTATTTTTAAAATAAACAACAGGAAGGCCGCCAGCAGCAGCAACCCGGAGCCGACACTGAAAATAAAGGAGGTATAAAGATGATTGATGCCTTTATGCATAAGAAACAACAATACCACAATGACAATATAGGAAACCAGCTTTTTCCAGGCATAGGGAACATGGTAGTATTTTTGACCCAGTAGAAAAGACATCACCATCATGCTTCCATAGCATAGGAATGTGGCCCAGGCGCAGGCGGTGTAACTGTATAGCGGAATAAAAAAGTAATTGACCACCAGGGTAATGACCGCACCGGTGAGGGTGATAAAGGCCCCTATCATGGTTTTATTGGTGATCTTATACCAGATGGACAGGTTATAGTAAATACCCAGGAACATATTGGCCAGTAGCAGGATAGGCACTACTTTAAGACCTGCCCACATATTTTTGTTCCGGATCAGTTCCTTCCAGATATCCAGGAACAAGGCCACCACCAGGAACATGGCGCAGATGGTGATGACAAAAAACTTCATCACCCTTGCGTATACCCGCTGCGGATTTTCTGTGGCAGCCTGTTTAAAAAAGAAGGGTTCGGCTCCCAGTTTAAAGGCCTGTACAAACAGCGTGATCAGGATAGACAGTTTATAACAGGCGCTGTAAATACCCACTTCAACATGTTTGGCTGTTTCACCATGTGCAGGAGACCACCATCCCAGCATGATCCGGTCGAAGGTCTCGTTGATAACGCCGCCAAAACCAACCACCAGCAAAGGCAGTGTATACACAATCATTTCCTTCCACAGCACGCCGTCAAACTTCCATTTTACGGTAGCAAACTCCTTCCATAAGAGTAAGAGCGTAGTCAGCGAGGCCAACAGGTTGGCAATGATAATATAGCCCACGACCTGCCGGGGTTTGTAAAACAATTGTACGATGCTGTTTGAATCGGCCGCCACCAACCGCGGACAAACAGAGATAAAGAAATAGGTAAAGGCTATATTAATAAGTATACTGCTGATGCGTATAATGGCAAATTTAACCGGGCGCCCGTCTTGTCGCAGCTTGGCCAGCGGCACAACAGCAAGAGTGTCGAACGCTATGACAAAGGCCGTCCAGGTGATGTATTCAGGATGTTCCTGTACCGTAATTAACCGGGCAATGCTTTTGTTGCAGAGAATCATTAAAACCGTAAGCACAATTGTACTGCAGATAAGAGAAACGCTGGCGGTATTGTATAAAGTTTTTTTGTTTTCTTCTTTCTGCACAAACCGGAAATAGGCGGTTTCCATGCCGTAGGTAAAAATAACGCTTAGAAAAGGCAGCACGGAGTAGATCAGGTTCATTTCTCCATACTGCTCCGTCAATAATTTAAGTGTAAGATAGGGAGTAAGCAGGTAGTTCAGCAGCCTGGAAAAGATGGTGCTTCCACCATACCAGAGTGTTTGTCCTGCTAAATTTTTTATACCGCTCAATGAATCAAAATTTTGGCAAATGTAGTTTTTTTGTATGGCTGCCGTTTCTTTTCTACCTTTCGTTTACCGGTGCAACTTAACGCAGAAAATTGTCATCTTATTATAAAACCAACAAGCACTTATGAAAAGGTCAGTAATTTTGTTTTTTTCTTTGATGGCAACCGGCATGGTGTATGCCCAGCCGCAGGCTACGGAAGGCTCCGTTGAGTTTCAGAAAACGCAGCAGCCGGCAGCCGTTATTGAATTGCCTTATACAGAAAACGTGGTAGAAAAAGCCATATCGGACTATATGTCCCGGAAAGGCAACAAGGGCAGCGATTCAAAGGGTTTCAAAACCTTCCGGGGTTTCAGATTGCGCGACAGCCAGGATTATACCAGCGATTTGTATTTTAAAATAGACAGGAAGAGCCGCAAGGAAAAAGACCTGACGGTGGTATCGGTGGTGGTGGGTAAAAGTGGGGAAGACATTAAAACCAGATCTGCACCCGACAACAGCAGTATAGACGGTGCCAAAGACCTGTTGAATGATATGGTTTCCTCTATTGATGCTTATAATCTTGAACTGCAGATCCACGACCAGGATGAACTGGTTAAAAAAAACCAGAAAAAATATGATGGCCTGATAGACGACCAGAAAGACTATGAGAAAAAGATAAAAGGATTGGAAGATAAGCTGGAACAGAACAAAAGAGACCAGGAAAGGCAGCAGGACGAAATAAAAAGACAGCGGGATACCCTGGAAACGCTTAGGGGCAAACGGAAATCGAGCTGATACTGCGGCCGGAATGCATTAATTGTTGATGACTGCCGAAACGCTGAACATCTTTGAATAATTTTCCGACACATCCTTTGCCAGCGGCCCGGGTGTGGTACAGGCCGGGGTAACTTTTATCTTTACCTGGTGCGGATTATAAAACCAGGCGCTTACGTTGGCATCAACCTGCAGAATACTTTTTCTGCCCGGCGTAATTTGCAGGAACTGACCAAAAGGAAACAGTAGGGTTGGCTTTCTAAGCACATTATTTTCTCCTGAAAATCCACCGATAGTATAGTTAAATTTATTCCCACCCATGGAAGAAAGCGGTGATTTACCCTCCAGTTTGGCCATAATATAGCCATCGGTGCGGTTCCAGAACATGCCTTTTGTTGAATCAAGCGCACCCGTATGTGCCCCGCTTATATTACGCAAACTGTCTACCCCAATTAAAAAGGAAATGCGGTTATAGGTAAAAGGGGTGGCCAGCAGTTTTACGGACCAGGTTGTGGAATCGGCCGCATCAACAAGAAAATATTTGTCGGTGTTGAGGTGATAAACCTGGTTTGAATCTGTATTGATTAGATCGAATTTGCTTACATAAAATTTAAAAGCCGAAACTGTATAAGATTCATTCCAGTAATTGGTGTAAGTTGAATCAAAATGAAGGGCAAGTGTATCCACCATTGGTTTGAAATCAATCCTGAGGTTAAAACTATCTTCAACAGGGCTTTTGGCCAGGCCGCTGGAGCTGTATTCTTTGGAGCAGCTTGCTGCCAGCAGGGCCAGCATAAATACAAAAAGGAGGACCAACAGGGAAGGTTTTTTCATAGTAATTGTTTTTTGACGCTAATCGCCCGACCGGATTTTTTGCCTGTGCTTTTTTGTATCGCTTTTTCTTTTTTTATTATCTATCCTATTCTCTTTTGCCATTTTTGAGGGCCGGGTAGCGATTCTGGCCTTTTTCTTTTTTAAAGCTTCATGTAGCAACGCGTTCATTTTTTTTACCACTTCTTCCTTATTGGCCAGCTGGGTTCTGTGGGTTTGGCTCCTCACCTGCAAAAACCCTTCCGAACTAATGCGGTTTGCGAGTTTAACCAGCAATAATTCTTTTTGGTCTGCGGATAATAAACCGGAAGCCGAAACGTTGAAACTGCCCTCGGCCGCGGTCTCCACTTTATTTACATTTTGACCACCTTTTCCTCCGCTCCGGAAAGTTTTAAATGCAATTTCTGTAGAAACGTTTATCATAACCATTTATATTGTGTGGAGTAGTAAATTTATGCACAATATAAACAAAGCATGAGAGGGGTTGTACAAAGAGTGTTGGAAGCAGCAGTTACCATTAATGGGCGGCTAGAGGCCTCTATTACAGAGGGTTTGCTGGTATTGGTGGGGATAGAAACCGCGGATAGGATGGAGGATGCCGGCTGGTTAAGCACAAAAATTGCCAACCTGCGCATTTTTGATGATAACGAGGGCATCATGAACTGCAGTGTAAAAGAAACCGGAGGCGATGTACTGCTCATCAGCCAGTTTACACTGTATGCCGCTACCCGGAAGGGAAACCGGCCATCTTATCTAAAAGCTGCCCGGCCGGAGATCGCCATCCCGCTATACGAAGAAATGATCCGGCAGCTTGAAAAAGAAACCGGCAAAAAGGTAAGCACGGGTTTGTTTGGAGCCGATATGCAAGTGCATTTGATAAACGACGGGCCGGTAACCATCATCATAGATACTAAAAACAGGGAGTAGGAATATGCGCGATATAACAACAAGAGACGATATCTATTACCTGATGGAATGCTTTTATGCTAAAGCGTTGCCGGATGAGACGATTGGTTATTTTTTTACGGAAGTGGTAAAAATGGATCTGGCCAGCCATTTACCCGTTATCACTGATTTTTGGGAAATGGTATTGCTGGGTGGCAATCAATATAAAAAAAATGCCATTGCCGTGCATGTGCATTTGAACCAGCTATCGGCCATGCAAGAAAAACATTTTACCCGCTGGCTGCAATTGTTTACTACCACGGTGGATGCATTGTTTGCAGGTGACCATGCGGAACTTGCCAAACAAAGAGCCCATTCAATAGCCACGGTTATGAAAATAAAGATACTTCATTCATCACCCATAAATAACAGGAAAGATGACCATACAACAGGCACAGGAGCAAGTTGACGGCTGGATAAAGACCACCGGGGTGCGTTATTTTAATGAGCTCACCAACCTTGGTATTTTAATGGAAGAAGTGGGAGAGCTTGCGCGGATAATGGTGCGTGTGTACGGCGAGCAATCCATTAAGGAATCCGACAAGGAAAATGACCTGCCCGATGAAATGGCCGATGTGTTATGGGTGATCCTTTGCCTGGCCAACCAAACCGGTGTGAACCTGACAACGGCCCTGCAAAAAAACTTTGAAAAAAAAAATATACGGGATGCAGAGAGGCATAAGGGGAATGAAAAACTGAAATGAACGCCTGATTTCATATATAAATCATTGGATTTCATCATTGAAATTAGATACCGCTGGCTTAACATAAAAATGAAAGACAGACTGCAACATATTTATGATCTGCAATTGCAAATTTGGTTATCAAAACACCCTGAGAGAGACTGTTGCAATTTCTGAAAGGCAAGATAATGTGCGCAGGCACTAAAAGAAATCAAGAATAAAATGAATTTACCCGATGCCGTTACCAATTTTTCCTCCGGGGACTGAGCATCCTCAATGAAGCTGTCCGCCTGTTCAACCAATCAGCCAATCAACTTATATTTGCAGCCATTATGGCAAACGATACAAAAAGGTTCCAGGCAATTGTCTCCCACTGTAAAGAATACGGTTTTATATTCCCCAGCAGTGAAATTTATGACGGATTAAGTGCCGTGTACGATTATGGCCAGTACGGCAGCGAACTCAAAAAAAATATTAAGGACTATTGGTGGAAAAGCATGGTACAGTTGCAGGAGAATATCGTGGGTATAGACGCCGCAATATTTATGCATCCCACCACCTGGAAAGCCAGCGGGCATGTTGACAACTTCAGCGACCCCATGATTGACAACCGCGACAGTAAGAAGCGCTACCGGGTAGACCACCTGATTGAAGCCTACAGCGATGAACTGAAAGCCAGGGGTGGCGGGGAAGAGGAAAAAGCAGGAGTTCTGCTGGCCGACATGGATGCGCTGCTGGCCAAAGATGATTTTACCGGGTTAAAAAAATTAATAGAAGACAACAAGATAAAATGCAGTGTAAGCGGTACGGCTAACTGGACGGATATCCGCCAGTTCAACCTGATGTTTTCCACTGAATTTGGTTCTACTGCTTCCGCAGAAGATGCAGACAGCAGGGTTTTTCTGCGGCCGGAAACCGCCCAGGGTATTTTTGTGAATTTTATGAATGTGCAGAAGACAGGCCGCCTGAAAATACCCTTTGGCATTGCCCAGATAGGCAAAGCCTTTCGCAATGAAATTGTGGCCCGGCAGTTTATTTTCCGCATGCGTGAGTTTGAACAAATGGAAATGCAGTTTTTTGTAAGACCTGGCACCGAGGGCGAATGGTATCAATACTGGAAGGAGGAGCGGCTGAAATGGCACCTGAGTTTGGGTACACCACCGGAAAAATACCGCTTCCACGATCATGTAAAACTGGCACATTATGCAAAAGAAGCCTGCGATATTGAATATGAATTTCCAATGGGGTTTAAAGAGGTGGAAGGCATTCATTCCAGGTCTGATTATGATCTGAGCCAGCACCAGCAATACAGCAAAAAGAAAATGCAGTATTTTGATAATGACCTTGACAGCAATGGCAAACCGTTTGGCAACTATATACCGTATGTAATAGAAACATCCATAGGGTTAGACCGGATGTTCCTGCTGGTAATGAGCAATGCCTATACGGAAGAAGACCTGGGCACAGCCGAAAGACAGGATAGCCGGGTGGTATTGAAATTTCCACCCAAACTGGCCCCCATCAAGCTGGCTGTTCTGCCCCTATTGAAAAAAGACGGCCTACCCGAAATAGGAAGACAGATACTGAACGAATGCAAAGCATCGTTCCGCTGTTTTTATGAAGAAAAAGATGCTATTGGTAAACGTTACCGCCGCATGGATGCCATTGGCACACCTTTTTGTGTAACGGTGGATCACCAGACAAAGGAAGACAATACAGTGACTTTGCGTTACCGCGACAGTATGAAACAGGAAAGGATACCCCTGAGCGCCATCCGGCAGATGATTGAAGGGCATCTCTAAGGGCAAATATGTATATGCGTATTAAATCGGTTATAAAAGTATTAGTACCCGGCCTGTATCGGAAAAATACCTTTTATTTTACCGAATGTTGTATTAGTTTTGACTGTCCCTGTAGCGTAGCTGCTTAAGGGCAATAACCAAATTATGTAACTTATGCTTGCGTTTATTGAGATCACCCTCCAAATTGGTTTTGTAGCCGCTTTAATCCTGGTTTCCGCCGCTATTGGTTTCATATTGAGCAAGGCCGCGTTAAACAAACAAAAATCGATTATATCAAAATTGGAAGTGGAGATGTTGCAGAGCCACGCAGAGATACTACAATTGCACAAAGAATTATCAGACAAAGAAAATATACAGTCAAAAACACCTATTTTTTCTATTAAAGATGCTGCTGCCGAGTCTTTGCCGGAACAACTACCCGGGGTACGGTTAACAAAGAAAATTGTGTCGGGCGGAGGCAAATCAACTTCATAATAGTCTCCTTGTTTTATACTTAATAGTTTACCATTATCTGCTAAAATAATAGTATCATCTGTATACTATAAACAGGCGAGTTGCGTATTAAATACAATCCGATAAATCCTAGAGAAAATGATCATCACACACCCCTTTTTATTTAACACCATCGTTGTTCTGTTCATTACATTTACAACAGCCTGGGTGGTCTATCTTATCAGCCACAAAAAATCCCTGGGTTTGAAGAGCAGGATCAAAGAACTGGGGAATCAAGAAGAACAGGCACGCAGGCAAATCCTGCCGCTGGAAGAGCAACGGGAAAGACATCCGGCATACCCGCTCAACAGCGGTTCCGTTATCGTGCTTTCTTCCCGGATAAGAAAAGCCAACTGAATGCAGGCGGGCATTGCTCAGTTGTTTACCGCCCTGTAAGCAGGCGGTTTGCCGGGTGCTGGCTACCCGTATAATTCAAGGTGGATCGATTTCTTGTAGTAGCCAAGACCGGTAATACCTTGCCTGGCTGCATCAATCATATTCTTCCATCCGCATAAAAAAAAGGCAGCCGGCGGGAACGCAGCCAGACCGTTTTCATTTATTTGTTTTTCAACTGCCAGCAAAATTTCTTCGTACGCGGCATGTATATAACCACTCCATTCGCGCCACGCTTCTCTAGATAAGCTGGGGATCTACCTGAAATCGCTTAATTCCTGCTGGAGTACGTCCGGTTCATCATAATATAAAAGACCGTTTTAGGTGCGGCTGCAAAAAAGAAGGTAAATATTTTTATGCTCCGTTTTGTGCTGGTGAATATGCTGCTCCATGCTGTGGAAAGGCGCATATTCGTGCATGCAGCGGAACAACCAGCAATAACCCGGCAACATACTCAATTTACAGGTCTGTGTGCATCATCTTTTGCAATTTTTTGGTGAGCCCGAAAAGGGCCAAAGCCGCTATGCCCGCCATGAAAACAAACAGCATAAAAAACTCGTGCAGGTTGTGCATCCGGTAGCCCAGGAAGGAGGTGATTTTGCCCTGGTTGGGGTACAGGGAGCTGAGCACGCCCGCAAGTTTATTACCAAATGCATTGGCGGTAAACCAAATGGCCATCAGCAGTGAAGAAAATTTTAAGGGCGATAATTTATTCACCAGCGACATGCCGATGGGTGAGAGACACAATTCACCCATGGTATGCAGGGCGTACATCCCAGTAAGCCATATCATGCTTACTTTAATACCGGGTTGTAAATTATCCACCCCCTGTGCAATCCATAGATAACCCAGGGAGAGGAAAAACAGGCCCAGCGCCATTTTGGTAGGCGAGGAGGGTTCTTTTTTGCCCAGCTTTAACCATAACCAGGCAAAGAAAGGTGCAAACAATACTACAAATATGGAATTGAGCGATTGAAACCAGCTGGCCGGGATCTCCTCTTTACTTACATAAGACAGGCCACTTACAAAAAGATAGATATTCGCGGCAAGGATACCAACTGCAAACAATATCAATAACCCGTACACAGTAATACGCAGTTCACGGTCGAAGGCCGACGCAAGATTTTTAGCCGCTTTTTTGAACAGTGTGAAAATGAAATAAAGCATGGCCGCCGAAGCCAGGCTAATGGCCCATACCGGAATTTTGAGGCCAAGATGCCGGTCCGTTTGTGCGTCTGCAAAAATGGTCAGCGACGCGCCCGCCTGTTCAAATGCGCTCCAGAAAAAAATGACAAAAAAGCAAACCACGAAAATCACTGCCACCTTGTTTTTTTCAATCGCAGTGAGGCTCTTGTCCATAAAGATAATGGCAGGTATTATCACAATACAGGCTACCAGCAGGTAAAAAAGGTAATTGTATTTGGTGTCCAGGTATAACAAACCAATGCAAATACTGGCCAGCACGGCAAGGCCAATAACGCTGAAGACCGCAGACAGCATCAGTTTGGGGCTGTTGGGTGGTATCAGCCCCAGTACATTTTTATCGGGGTCCATTACATATTTATGCTGGAAAACCTTCTGCACCAGCACGCTGATCAACATTCCAATACCGGCTATCAGGAATGCCCACCTGAAATCGGCGGGGTTACCGGTATCACCAAAAAGACCACATATAAAGGGGCCCAGTGCGCCCCCGGTATTAATGCCCATATAAAAAATGGTATAGGCGGCGTCCTTGCGGTGGTCGTTTTTTGGATATAGTTGTCCTACCAGCGAGGATATATTGGGTTTAAAAAAGCCGTTCCCGGCTATCATTAACCCCAGTCCTGAAAAATATAAAAAAGTGGAAAGACCCGGTGCGCTCTGATAGAGGCTGCTGCAGCCAAACAAGATGAACTCTCCCAGCGCCATTACCAGGCCGCCTGCAATAATGGAACGCCGGTTGCCCCAGTACCGATCGGCCATAAAACCGCCCAGCAGGGGGGTCAGGTAAACCAGGCTCAGGTAGCTGCCATAGAGATTGGAGGCAAAAACCTGGTCAAATAGTAATGCCTTTATCATGAATAGCATCAGCATGGCTCGCATGCCGTAGAAATTGAACCGCTCCCACATCTCAGTTGCAAACAAGATATATAAGCCTTTGGGATGGCCTTTTGGGGCGATGGCTGGTTCTGTCATAAAGTATTTTTACGTTATGGGGTTGTTCTACACCAAAATACAGAGAATTAATTGAATGCCGTACACAACAGCTTTATAAATTTGACCGTAGTTTACGATATTTGCCGCTCATGCAAGTTTGATTTCATGGTGAAATGTTTTGTTGTCTAATTCGAATTGTGAAAATCCATATATGAAAATACTTTTATTAGGTTCAGGCGGTCGTGAACATGCCCTCGCATGGAAATTGGCCCAAAGCAGCAAGTGTACCAAACTTTTTATTGCACCAGGTAATGGAGGTACTTCAAAGTGCGGGCAAAATGTTCCGCTGGCAATTACTGATTTTACTGCCATCGGGCAGTTTTGTTTGCAGGAACAGATTGACATGGTGGTTGTAGGGCCCGAAGAACCGTTGGTAAAAGGCATTGTTGATTATTTCCTGGAAGATGAAAAGCTCCGCTCCATCATGATAATCGGGCCTTCGCGGCAGGCTGCCCAACTGGAAGGAAGTAAAACCTTTGCCAAGGGCTTCATGCAGAAATACAACATACCCACGGCCAGCTACCGCGAATTTGATGTTTCCAATTACGAGGAAGGCGTGCGGTATATAAACCAGCACAGCCTGCCCATTGTATTAAAAGCCGATGGCCTGGCCGCGGGCAAGGGTGTTTTAATTTGCCAGAACCATATAGAAGCCGGAGCGGAATTTGAGCTGATGATACAAAGAAATAAATTTGGTGAAGCCGGTAGGAAAGTAGTAGTGGAAGCCTTCCTGGAAGGAATAGAACTGAGCATGTTTGTGCTGACTGACGGCCGGCATTATGTGATACTGCCGGAGGCCAAGGACTATAAACGCATTGGGGACGGAGACAAGGGCCTGAATACCGGTGGCATGGGTGCCATCAGCCCCGTGCCTTTTGCAGACGATTTGTTTATGCAGAAGATTGAGGAAACTATTGTGCAACCAACCATTGCCGGTATAAAGGCGGAAGCGATGGACTACAAGGGGTTTATTTTTATTGGCATTATAAAAGTTGGCGAAGAACCGTTTGTAATAGAATACAATTGCCGTTTGGGTGATCCCGAAACAGAAGTAGTAATACCGCGGTTGAAAAATGACCTGGTGGAATTATTTACCAGTACGGCGCAACAGACACTGGATACAGTTAAAATTGACTGCGATGACCGGTATGCCTGTACGGTGATGGCGGTGAGCGGTGGGTACCCGGGCGAGTTTGAAAAAGGTTTTGAAATAGAGGGGATCGAACTCGATTTTGGCCACGACAGCCTGGTCTTTCATGCAGCCACCCTGAGTGCCTATGGCGCGGTACTCACCAATGGCGGCAGGGTTTTCTGTGTTACTTCCTTTGCCGATTCCGTGATGGATGCAGTGGATAAATCCAAAGAAGTACTGGA
>JBDTVE010000075.1:0-5961 GCA_040007355.1 Bacteroidota bacterium
TCTTTATCAATTTCTTTTATCCTGAAATCTTCTTCATGAAATTCGCAGGGTACGTTCATGATAATAGTTGCCAGTTTTTTACTCAATATCGCCAGGTCTTTCCCGTTCCTGACTTTTTCACCCAGCGCCCCCTTTATCAGATGGACGTTTTCAATTACTTTTTCCAGTGTGCCGTGTTCGGCCAATAGTTTGGCAGCCGTTTTTTCACCTACGCCCGCAATACCGGGAATATTATCTACCGCATCGCCCATTAAACCCAGGATATCTATTACCTGCGAGACCTCTTTGATATTCCATTTTTCTATTACTTCCCGCGGACCCATAATTTCCACATCGCCTCCCTGATAGCCGGGTTTATAGATTTTCACCTTTTCACTTACCAGCTGGCCGTAGTCTTTGTCGGGTGTTACCATGAACACTTCATAACCGGCATCGGCTGCTTTTTTGCTCAGGGTGCCTATGATATCATCAGCTTCATAACCGTCTACTTCCACTACCGGTATATTAAAACCGCGTATGATCCTTTTAATATCGGGCATGGCGTTGAGAAGGTCTTCCGGGGCTTCCTGGCGGTTGGCTTTGTAGTCGGCAAAATCAGTGTGCCGTTCAGTGGGCGCGTGGGTGTCAAAACACACGGCCATATGAGATGGTTTCTGGTTATTGATAAGCTCTATCAGGGTATTGGTAAAGCCAAATTGTGCATTGGTATTTTTTCCCTTGCTGGTCACGCGTGGGTTACGGATAAGCGCATAATATGCACGAAATATAAGCGCCATCGCATCCAGCAGGAATAATTTTTTTTGCATACAAACAAATATTGAAACAAGCGGCGAACCTTTCGATCCGCCGGTTAAATGATCCACTAAGTTAACATTTCCGGTGTACCGGAAAATAAATTGCAAGTCTATTTTTCAGGTTGGAATGCAGCTATTTGCTGCGGGAATTTGGAGGAAGCAAACAAATAAAACCTCGCTGCCGGCGGGGTCAAATACAGGAACAGCCGGCCCCCGGCCGGCTATACAGGATAGTCAATTATAACCAACCAGGTTAACCCAAAAGGGACACTATTTTAATTGGGAAGAACAGCCTTTGTAGCTCGTTTTACGGAGATAGCATTTTTTTCCGCGGGTTTAACCACCGTTTGAACGATGATTCGGGTATTCAGTGGGTTCGCGTCACTGACCTTAAACATGTTCAAATAAAGCGCAGCGCCCAGTAAAGAAAAAGCAAATAAATTAAACAACACGCGGCGGTGACGTCTTTTCATATATGGTGAATTTAAAAATAAAATAAGGGGAGGATTCATTTTGTAAACGCAGCAAGGTGCTGTTTTATTGCAGGCTATCCCAGACACAGGTTTGAATATGCTGCGGCGGATCTTTACTTTTTCATCTCGCCCAATTTTTTTTGCATTACAAACATATCATCTCTTAACCGTGCCGCTTCCATAAAGTCCAGGTCGCGCGCTGCTTTTTCCATTTCCTTTTTTATTTTGCCAATGGCTTTTTCCATTTGTGGTATGGTCTGATAGCTTGCCGGTTCTTCTGCGGCCACCGTAACCAGTTCCTGGTCTCCGGCTATGGCGTAGGGATTCTGGGGGTCGAACCCTTTTATATCCAGCACGGAAGTTTGCTGAAATACCTGCTCCTTACTTTTGATGATTGTTTTTGGAGTAATGCCATGTTCTATATTGTAGGCTACCTGTTTTTCCCTGCGTCTACTGGTTTCATCGATGGTACGCTGCATGCTTTCCGTCATCTTATCGGCATAAAAAATAACCAGTCCGTCTACATTCCGCGCAGCACGGCCGGCGGTCTGGGTCAGGCTTCTTTCATTGCGCAGGAATCCTTCTTTGTCCGCATCAAGAATGGCTACCAGCGATACCTCGGGTAAATCGAGGCCTTCCCGCAACAGGTTTACACCTACCAGTACGTCTATTTCGCCCAGGCGTAATTGTCTTAATATTTCCACCCTTTCCAATGTATCCACTTCGCTGTGGATGTATTTCGATTTAATATTTATCCGGTGAAGATATTTATCCATTTCTTCGGCCATACGTTTGGTTAGCGTGGTCACCAAAACGCGATCGCCTTTTTTTATACGCCTGTCTATTTCGTCCAGCAAGTCATCAATCTGGTTAACCGAGGGGCGGATCTCAATGGGCGGTTCCAGCAAGCCTGTTGGCCTTACTACCTGTTCCACTACCACACCACCTGTTTTTTCCAGTTCATAGTCTCCTGGTGTGGCGGAAACGTAAATGGTCTGGCTCAGCATATTTTCAAACTCGTGGAAATTAAGTGGCCGGTTATCCAGTGCGGAAGGCAACCGGAAACCATAGTCTACCAATACCAGCTTCCTGCTCCGGTCACCGCCATACATACCGCTTACCTGCGGAATGGTCTGGTGACTTTCATCGATGATACACAAAAAATCTTTGGGGAAATAGTCCAGCAGACAAAAGGGGCGGGTACCGGGTACACGACGGTCAAAAAACCGCGAATAGTTTTCTACGCCGTTGCAATAACCCAGTTCGCGCATCATTTCCAAATCATAGTTAACCCGTTCGCCCAGGCGCTGCGCTTCTATGAATTTACCCGTGCTTTTAAAATATTCAACCTGTGATGCCATTTCATCCTGGATCTCATATAGTATCTGTTGCATCCGGTCTTTGGGTGCTACGTATAAATTGGCGGGGAAGATGGCAGCGTTTTCCATTTTGGAAATGCGTTTGCCTGTTTTTACATCAAAACTTTCAATCTCTTCGATATCATCTCCAAAAAAAGAAATACGGTAACCAAAATCCACGTAGGGAAGGTTGATATCAATGGTGTCTCCTTTAACCCGGAAGGTACCTCTTGTAAAGTCTATCTGGGTGCGGTTGTACAATGAGTTTACCAGCGAATGTAGAAAGGCCTGTCTTGAAATGGTCTGGCCCCGGCTGATCCGTATGATCCCGTTTTCATAATCAACAGGATTGCCCATACCATAAATACAACTCACCGATGCCACTACGATGATGTCGCGCCTGCCGCTCAACAATTCCGTGGTGGCATGCAACCGCAGTTTATCCAGTTCTTCGTTGATGGAAAGATCTTTTTCAATATAGGTATTGCTTACCGGCATATAGGCTTCCGGCTGGTAATAGTCATAATAAGAAACAAAATAACCAACCGCATTGTCCGGAAAGAATTGTTTAAACTCGCCATACAACTGGGCCACCAGGGTTTTGTTATGGGTGAGCACCAGGGTGGGCTTTTGCACATTTTGTATAACGTTGGCGGCCGTAAATGTTTTTCCGCTGCCAGTCACGCCCAGCAGGGTCTGGAATTGCTCTCCGTTTAACACGCCCTCTGTGAGCTGCCGAATGGCTTCCGGCTGATCCCCGGCGGGGCGATAGGGTGCCTGTAATTTAAATGACATAGGAAATAAGCTAGATGAACGTTATTGTTAAACCCGTAACTCTTTTATTGAGTGGACGGGAACCAATGAACGGACGACAAATTTAAACAGAAATTTTTGGTTGAGATCCTGGCTGGTCGAATGCTGGATACCGCGGGAAAGAGTCGGTGTCTGAAAGCAAGGGTGGGCCGGGGGATTAAGGATCACCTACCCTGCAGTTTGAGCGATCCAGCCCTGGCGTTCGGGCCGAGCCGCTATTGGATAAGTCATTCCTGCACTTTTGATGACATGACAATGCAGATTTTTAGGACAGTCACGGTTTTTATAACCATTCAGGGTATGCTGGCCGCGATGTTCTCCAGGTAGGCGGCAAAATTCGTTATTATCATGGCATCCAGGTCGGTGTTCTCCTGTGCTTCTTTCCAATTCCGTTGTTCAAGCGCTTCGCGTATACCCGGCAGGGTTTTAACACCATAACCGGTATAAAACCCCGGTGCATAAATAATATGACGATACCAGCCCCGGCGGGGCAATCCTTTTTCGGTTGTCAACTGCTGTTCGGCCTGATAGAGTTTTTTATTGAGTACCGTTTTTTGGTCAGCAGACAGGTCGAGTCTCACTAGGGTATTGCTGATATGGGTAGCCGCTTTGCTGAAATCGATCATGGCATTTTGCAGGCCGGTAAAATTCAATAAAAGCGGTTCTTCTATAAGGGCAGGGGGAATTTCTTTTTTTTGCGGGTCGGCGGCATACACATAGGTTTTTTCCCGAACCAGTTGGTTTTCCAGCATCGTTGTTTCGCGGAGCAGGCCTGCCAATTGTGCAACCTCTTTTACATACCCGTTGATGGTTTTATAGAGGCTGGTAAAATCAAACGGCAATACGCCTGCATCTGCCATGCGCAGGGTGGTTCTGCCGGCTGTTTTGGCCAGGGTTACCCCATATTCAAAACCCGGATCCTTGAAATGGGTGTAATCGTAGTAAGAATCGTAGATGGAATGATATTCGCCGCCTGCATCTTCACCACCAAAACCCAGGTTAAGGGAGGGGATACCGAGGTGCTGTATAAAGGGGCTGTAATCGGACCCCGAACCCAGCGCGCCGATGGCAATCGTTTTTTTTGCCAGCAGGGCTTTTTTTGTTTTAAGATTGGCACCGGCATTAACAATATCCCGGTCCCTTCGTCTTTCCAGCACCGTTATACCGGTTTGCGGATCGGTAACATCGGCGGCAATTTCATTTACAAAAGGCTCCAGCGTATGCGAGCCTTCTGCGTCCAGGAAACCGCGACCATTGCCATCGGAATTAATATAGACAACCAGTTTCTGCTGCAACTCCTTTGCATTTTCTTCCACCCATTCGGTAGAACCCAGCAACCCGGGTTCTTCGGCGTCCCAGGCCGCAAATACCAGGGTGCGTTTAGGCTTCCAACCGGTTTTTACCAGTTCGCCAATGGCCCGGGCTTCCTCCATCATGGCAGCCTGGCTGCTCAGTGGATCACCGGCGCCATTTACCCAGGCATCATGATGGTTGCCGCGCATTACCCATTGGTCGGGAAAATCACTTCCTTTTAGTTTTGCAATGACATCGTAAGCGGGTTTAAGGTCCCAGTTAAAAGAAAGTTTTAAGTGAACCCTGGTCTTTCCCGGCCCGATATGATAGGTAAAAGGCAGGGCGCCCCGCCAGGCTTCCGGCGCCACGGGGCCTTCCAGCGCCCTGAGCAAGGGCTGTGCATCATGATAGCTGATAGGCAATACCGGGATCTTTAAAAGATTGGTGGCCTCGCTTCTATCCAGGCGCCGGGCATCTTTTGTTGCGCCAATCCCGGGTGTCAGAGGATCACCGGGATAGATCGGCATATCCATTACAGAACCCCGCTGCGCACCATACTCATTTTTAAAAGGTCCTTTCGGGTACACATCCCCCTGGTAATAGCCATCTTCGTGCGGGTCTGAATAAATGATACAACCAATGGCCCCGTGTTCCTGTGCCAGTTTTGGTTTAATGCCTCTCCAGGAACGGCCATATTTGGCAATCACTATTTTCCCCTTCACGTCTATGCCCATGCGCTGTAGCTGTTCATAATCTTCCGATATGCCAAAATTTACAAAAGCCAGTTCGCCCGTAACATCGCCATCGGCGCTCCAGGCATTGTATACCGGCAGCTGTTCCGCGGCCTGGCCCGACGTAGGGTCTTCTTTAATGGCAGGCTCGGCCAGCAGGGCCCGGTATTTTACCGGTTCTGTCATTTCCAGGACGCGTTCTTTGGGCGTTGGAAATAAAACCAGGAAGGTATCCATGTGGGTTTCATAACCCCAACTTTTAAAATGATCCAGAATATATTGCGCAACCGCTTTGCCACCAGGTGAACCAATATGATGAGGCCGGGCCGACATTTCCTTTACATACAAATCAATGTTACGGGCGTTAAGGGCTGCATCAAATTTTTGTTCCGCGGCCAACTGTTCAACTGCATCAGCAGCCGTAAACCCCGTCAACGGTTTTTTTTGGGCCGAAACGATTCCTGCAACCAGGCAGGCCATGCCGAAAAGAAATAATTTT
>JBDTVE010000076.1:0-2051 GCA_040007355.1 Bacteroidota bacterium
AAGCCGTTGTAGCTCAGGGGTAGAGCACTTCCTTGGTAAGGAAGAGGTCGTGAGTTCAATTCTCATCAACGGCTCAGGAAATTGCTGATTTTGGAATTTTGAGGTTTTGAGATGTAAATTTCGGGGTCCTGAATCTTACAATATTGCAGTTTACATTGCCGGTTATGCGGTGCGGGTTGCGGGCTAGATCCCCAAATATCCATATCTCAAAATCCAGCAATTCGGATATATGAAATCAACATTGTAAAAACACAACTAAAAAACGATAACGATGTCAAAAGAGACTTTTAAAAGGGACAAACCCCACGTTAACGTAGGCACCATTGGTCACGTAGACCACGGTAAGACTACCTTAACCGCAGCTATTACTGAAATCCTTTCCAAGAAGGGTATGGGTAACATTGCTAAAAAGTACGATGAAATTGATGGTGCTCCTGAAGAAAAAGAAAGGGGTATCACCATTAATACGGCACATGTGGAATACCAGACGGCTAACCGTCACTATGCACACGTGGATTGTCCTGGTCACGCGGATTATGTAAAAAACATGATTACCGGTGCTGCCCAGATGGATGGAGCTATTCTTGTGGTAGCTGCCACAGACGGCCCGATGCCGCAGACAAGAGAGCATATTCTTTTGGCCCGCCAGGTGGGCGTTCCCCGTATGGTTGTGTTTATGAATAAAGTAGATTTGGTAGACGACCCCGAACTGATTGAGCTGGTTGAAATGGAGATCCGCGAGCTTTTAACCAAAAACGGTTTCGATGGCGATAATACCCCCATTATAAAAGGTTCTGCAACCGGCGCCCTGGCAGGTGATGCCAAATGGGTTGGCGCCATTGACGAATTAATGGATGCGGTGGATTCTTATATTCCTTTGCCTCCTCGCCCCGTGGATTTGCCTTTCCTGATGAGCGTGGAAGACGTGTTCTCCATTACCGGTCGTGGTACTGTTGCTACAGGTCGTATTGAACGTGGCCGTATTAAAGTGGGTGAGGGTATTGAAATAGTAGGTTTGATGGAAAAACCCCTTACCTCCACGGTTACTGGTGTGGAAATGTTCCGCAAATTGCTGGATGAAGGGGAAGCTGGTGATAATGCAGGCCTGTTGCTGCGTGGTATTGAAAAAACACAGGTTCGCCGCGGTATGGTATTGTGCAAACCCGGTTCTATTACCCCGCATACTGATTTCAAAGGCGAGGTATATGTACTGAGCAAAGAAGAAGGCGGCCGTCATACTCCGTTCTTCCAGAAATACCGTCCGCAGTTCTATTTCCGCACAACGGATGTAACCGGTGAAGTTACTTTGCCCGAAGGAACTGAAATGGTAATGCCGGGTGATAATACATCGCTTACGGTAACCCTTATCCAGCCCATTGCAATGGAGAAAGGTTTGAAGTTTGCAATTCGCGAAGGCGGACGTACCGTAGGTGCGGGCCAGGTAACAGAGATTATTAAATAAGCGATAGTACAGGCTTCCTGGCTTTAAATAGTTTTGACCCCCGGGTCTGGCTAAATAATAAAATAAACTATCTTTATAAAATATCGCTAGAAGCTATTGGCTCACCGCTAATAGCTTTTAGCTTTCTTACGGGCATGGTGCAACGGTAGCATACGGGTCTCCAAAACCTTTGATCTGGGTTCGAATCCTAGTGCCCGTGCTGGATAATGCGGAATACCGGCGCGTGAAAACAAGGCGTTTCATACGGGTCGGAGCTTTTCGCAAAAAAAACATATTTGTTACATTCTCATATTGTAAAACATGAACAAAGTTTCGGCCTATATTAGCGAGTCATATAAGGAACTGGTAGAAAAAGTTACCTGGCCTACCTGGAACGAGTTACAGCAATCCACGGTGATTGTGTTAGTGGCCACCGTACTTATTACCCTGGTGGTGGGTATTATGGATCTGGCATCCAGTTCAGTTTTAAAGCTTGTTTACTCATTATTTAAGTCGTAATGGAAAATCAGACCCAACAACAGGAAACCAAATGGTTTGTGCTACGCGTGGTAAGTGGCAAAGAGCGCAAAGTAAAAGAATACCTGGATAA
>JBDTVE010000077.1:0-4001 GCA_040007355.1 Bacteroidota bacterium
GCACCGCCAATTACTGGTTGTTCATTCCTACTGTTTTTTGTGAAAACCGCAACCTCGACGTTATTCGCGAGGCCATGCACAACGAACTCGGCTATGCCGTAACACAGAAATATAAATCCTATACCCACCAGCTGGCCGAAGCATATAAAAACGGTGCAGACATCGCTTCGGTTGATCTTTCCATGGCACAGGCTGGTGGAAAGCAGAAGCGGTTGTTTAAAAATGTAGATGGCATAAAATTTCTTAATCACCAGGGGGGGTGCGGCGGTACCCGCCAAGACGCAGGGGTATTGGGTAAGCTGCTGGCGGCGTATGCCGACCATCCCAATGTAGGCGGCGTTACCATACTGAGCCTTGGCTGTCAGAACCTGGAAACACAAACCCTGCTTGATGAAATAAAACAACGAAACCCCTCACTCGATAAACCCCTGTATGTTTTTGAACAACAGCAATCGCAAAGTGAAGAGCAGCTGATAGGCGAGGCCATCCGCAAAACATTTACCGGCCTTATTGAAATAAACAAACTGGAAAGAACCCCCGCAACGCTGGATAAGCTGGTGATTGGCGTAAAATGCGGGGGCAGCGATGGTTTCAGTGGTATCAGCGCCAACCCGGCCGTTGGTTATACCGCTGACCTGGTGGTGGCACTGGGCGGCAAAATACTACTGGCGGAATTCCCCGAACTATGTGGCGCTGAACAGCAATTAATAGACCGTACCCGCAACGAAGCCGCGGCAAAAAAATTCATCCACCTGATGACGGCCTACAACAATGATGCCCACCGGGTGGGTTCCGGTTTTCATATGAACCCTTCGCCCGGCAATATCAAAGACGGCTTAATAACCGATGCCATTAAAAGTACCGGCGCCGCAAAAAAAGGTGGTACATCACCGGTAGAAGACGTACTTGATTATACCGAACCGGCGGTGAAAAGCGGACTAAACCTGGTTTGCACACCCGGCAATGACGTAGAAGCCACTACCGGCAAAGCCGCCAGCGGCGCCACCCTGATCCTGTTTACCACCGGCTTGGGTACACCCACCGGCAATCCTGTTTGTCCTACCATAAAAGTGGCCACCAACAATGCCCTGGCCAGGCGTATGGGGGATATCATAGACATAAATACAGGCCCCATTATTGAAGGCGACAAAACCATTGAAGAAATGGGTGAAGAAATACTTGACTATTGCATTAAAGCGGCCAGCGGCGAGACAATTCCCAAGGCGGTGCTACTGAACCAGGATGATTTTATTCCCTGGAAAAGGGGCGTAAGCTTATAGCTGAAAGGCCCCCGGCCCAACATGGGAAACAACCAACGAAAACGATAAACCCATTATAGTCTGTAAACATCGATTCATATGAAGATTTCCTACACCAGCCATTTCCAGTATGCTCCAGCAACGGAGGTGGCTAAAACCTTTTTAGATGATAATTTCCTGCTGCACAGCAAAGCCGCAGAAATATTATACCATGGGTACGCCAAAGAAATGCCCATCATAGACTATCACTGTCATTTACCACAGCAGCAGATTGCGGAAGACAAACAGTTTGATAATATTACCCAGGCCTGGTTATATGGCGATCATTATAAATGGCGCGCTATGCGTACTAATGGTGTGGACGAGGGTTATTGCACCGGAAAAAAAGGAGATTATGAAAAGTTTGCGCAATGGGCAGCCACTGTGCCCTATACCCTGCGCAACCCGCTATACCACTGGACGCATCTTGAACTGCGACGTTATTTTGATGTAAAGGAAATCTTGAACCCTGCATCGGCCAAAAAAGTATATGAGCATTGTTCCTCGCTCCTGCAAACACCAGCTTATAGCGTGCGCAACCTGTTGCGCAAAATGAATGTAACAACGGTTTGCACTACCGATGACCCCCTGGACTCGCTGGAATACCATGCGCAGTTAAAAGCAGAGGGATTTGAAATACCCGTGCTGCCCGCCTTCAGACCCGATAACGCGATGAATGTGGACGACCCCTCGAAATTCAACAACTATATAAAAAAGCTGGAAGGCGTTAGCAATATATCAATATCTAATTTCAACGACTACCTGACTGCCCTCAAAAACCGACATGATTTCTTTGCCGTCGCAGGATGCTGCGTTTCAGACCACGGGCTGGAAGAAATATATGCAGAAGAATTCACGGGTTCCGAAGTGGAGACCATCTTCAACAAGATACGTTCTGGCAAAGCGATCAATGATGCAGATCGTCGTAAATTTAAATCGGCCATGTTGCTGCATTTTGCAGAATGGGATTGGGAAAAAGGCTGGGTGCAGCAGTACCACCTGGGCGCACTCCGTAATAACAATTCCCGGATGCTGCAACAACAGGGACCCGATACAGGCTGGGATTCTATTGGCGACTACTCACAGGGCAGACCGTTGGCAAGATTTTTAAACCGCCTGGATACAGAAGACAAACTGGCCCGGACAATCATTTATAATTTAAACCCTTCAGACAATGCGCTGATGGCATCCATGGTGGGTAATTTTAACGATGGTTCGGTACCCGGCAAGATACAATTTGGCTCAAGCTGGTGGTTCCTTGACCAGAAAGACGGCATGATCCAACAGATGAATGCATTGTCAAATATGGGCCTGATCAGCCGCTTTGTTGGCATGCTCACCGATTCAAGAAGCTTTCTTTCTTTTCCCAGGCATGAATATTTCAGACGCATATTGTGTAATTTATTTGGAAGTGAAATTGAAAAAGGCGAATTGCCCGGCGATATAGAATGGGTAGGCAGTGTTATAAAAGATATTTGCTATCATAACGCCCGGCAATACTTTAATTTTCAACCCGCCAAATCAATGGCAGGTGCCGTTTAAAATGTTTAATACTTAAAAGCTAAAATGGATTTATTTAGTCTTTCAGGAAAAACAGCATTGGTAACAGGTTGTACCAAGGGTATCGGGCGCGCCATGGCCATTGGCCTGGCAGAAGCAGGGGCCGATATCCTGGGCGTATCGGGTTCGCTTGCCCTGCAGAACAGCGAGGTGGAACAGGCTGTTTTTGCCACCGGCAGAAAATTCAAAGCCTACCAGACGGATCTGTCGGACCGGGATAAGTTATATGCTTTTGTCAAAAAACTCAATGAAGAGAACCCGGTAGTGGATATCCTGGTAAACAACGCCGGCTCCATCATGCGCAAGCCAGCGGCCGAACACACGGATGAATACTGGGATAAGGTAATGTCTGTTAACCTGAACGCGCCGTTTATACTTGCCCGTGAATTGGGAAAACGCATGCTTGAAAAAGGCAGCGGGAAAATCATTTTTACCTGTTCACTGTTGAGCTTCCAAGGCGGAATTAATGTTCCGGGGTACGCGGCCAGCAAGGGCGCTTTAAGCAGCCTGGTAAAAGCCCTGGCCAATGAATGGGCCGGCAGGGGCGTAAACGTAAATGGAATCGCTCCCGGTTATATTGCCACAGATAACACAGCAGCATTACGCAATGATGCGGAAAGAAGCAAATCAATTTTAAGCAGGATACCCGCTAACCGCTGGGGGCAACCTGAAGATTTTAAAGGCGCCACCGTTTTCCTTGCCAGCAAGGCAGCCGAATATGTGCATGGAACAATCTTAACGGTGGATGGCGGATGGATGGGCCGGTAATGCCGCTCCGATAAACGAACCATGCAGATAGGGTTGCAACTAAAACGTTTTAGTATATTATGGAAAGCCAACGCCGCATTTATGGTATGTTTATTCGCTAAAAAGTATAAAGGACCTTATGACTTCTTTCCGGCAGTGGCAGATCGCACCGGCAATGCTTCCGGCTGCGAACGAATGGGTCTCTAAGGAATGGCTGCCGGTAGCCCTAGCATATTAAAAACAAATTGTCTAAATATAAAAAATGGAAATACGATTTCAGAACAGCCCGGGTGAAACCCACCAGATGGATACACAACAGTTGCGCACCAATTTCCTGGTATCAAAATTAATGGAGCCCAATAGTATCAAATTGGTATATTCTCATTACGACCGCAT
>JBDTVE010000078.1:0-4587 GCA_040007355.1 Bacteroidota bacterium
CCTACACAGGATAACTACATTCACGACCCTGTTTTAACTTCGCCACGGAAGAAACACCTGTTCTGTTTATTCACACCCGGCACGATGCGGATCCCCGGCATTCACCCGGAAATACTATACGCTGTATGAAAGACGAACAACCGATCATCAATTTTAACTATCAACTGGAAGAACAGGAAAAAACTGTTCAGCCGACTATGACAGGCACGCCTGCCCCAAAATCTTATTTTCGCATTCACTCATTCCCCGTGCGTACAAATGATACAGGCAATACCTACACTACAAAAAAACAGGAAAATTTACAGCCTTGGGCGCTGGGAAAATGAGCACGGCAAACAGCCGTTAAGGAAGACCCTAGAAGAAAAACAACCTTCACAATTTCTCAAACCCAATTGAAGCTATATCCATATTATGTGCAGACCGGCAAAAAATGTACACCGGTTCCTTTAGTGCGGGACCGCCCGTAAACATGATCTATCTTTGTACGGCAGTTCTGTCTTTACAAGAACCGGTTGTTATAATTTAATTTTATTTATCGCCAGTATGAACATGCCCCGCATTTACTGCCTGCTCACGGTATTGCAATTTACCTCCTGCTTCATAGGATAAACAAGGCCGCATCAGAATAGGAATGGACTTAGCTTTTCAATAAAGAATATCTTTCCGGTTGGGATATTAAGATTGCCCGCCACGACCTAAACGAAAGCTTTAACCACAATTTTTATGTAACAGACCGCATTTTTAAATAATTACAAGAAATTCTATGTTTTAAAAAAAGCAAATGCCTGTTTTTTTGTCCTGCCGTTGGCCTGTTTCGGCCACACCGGGCCCATCCTTTTCCAATACTGGTTTTCCAGCTTCCAATTTATGGAAAAATTCGATCAAATTATTTATGTAACGGGCTGATTATCAATATAAAGTATCCTGGCATCTGGTTGGTGAACTAAACGGCATGGTAGTTCAATACTTATACGAAAAATTTTCAATCGCGGCAGAGGGCAAAGACGCCTTTAAAAAGAAATTACTTTTTATCCTGGCTCTGTTGTTTACCATACTGGCTTGTTCCGCACAGTACAATGTAACCGAAATCATTACCGACTACAATGGCTATTGGAAAAGCTCCACAAGTTCTATCAATAGCGTAAAACCCGACAATAGTCATAACCTGGTTTCGTTTTCTTATAATGGTAACCGTTATTCTACCGGAGTCAATGACGAGCTGCTGACAAGCAAAGGACAAAGTTTTATTCCAGGCGATTACCGGGCCCTGCCTGTGAACATCCTGGGCAGCGCGGTTACTTCCAATACAAAGATTGGCCTGGGTTCTATGTATGATGGCGTGGCCAATGGCGCCGGCACACCAAGACCAATTAACAATATCCCCTATTATCTTACAGACGGGATAAAAGGGCTCGACCTGGGAACCTGCGTAGCCAACTTACCCGCCGGCACCCTGTTGTTTCCAGTGGGCGGTATCCTTAGCAGCTCTGTTGGCGACAATATTCCCGATGTAGTGATCACGCAGGTAGCAGATCCTTCCGGTTCAATGGACCGTTACAGCTTTACAGATGTAAACGGAAACCTGGTAGGCAATTATGTTGATATAGTTCTTACTAATATTCCATCTGTAGGCAACTGGACCGCCGATTTCTATGACGCATCAACCAACCCCATGACACTCACATCTGGCTTTACAAAAACAGACCGCAACATACGCCTGTGGGCCAGTGACCTGATATCATTTGGTATAAACAGCAGCAATGCATCAAAGGTGGCCTATTTTAAAATTACTCTGAGTGGTAACAGTGATGTGGCATTTGTAGCCTATAACACCCGTTCCTTAAATCTTCTCAGTTCCCTGTTGCCTGTTAAGCTAAATAATTTCTCGGGGAAAGAGATTGACCACCAGGTGCAGCTAAACTGGCAAACCCTTGATGAAGTTAATAGCGATGCATTCGTAGTGGAAAGAAGCAGCAACGGAACCCAGTTCACAACCATTGATAATGTACCGGCCGCTGGCCATGCCAACATCTATACTTTCACCGATAAAATTCCGGCAAACGGCAACAATTACTACCGCCTGAGAATGGTGGATAAAGACGGCAAGGCCGAATACAGTAAAATCATTGTAGTCAATTGTGCAGCAAATACCGCCAGTCTTAGCCTGTACCCAAATCCTGCCAGCAGCTATATTGTGATAAACCATCCTTTTGCCGGAAACAACGAGCAAATCCGGTTAATCAGCCTACAGGGAAACCTGGTACTCCAGCAAAAAATAAACCCCTCAAGTTTTCAAACCCGGATAATTTTATCCGGCCTGCGCAAAGGCCTGTACGAACTGGTTTGGACAAATGGCAAAGAAACATCCACTAACAAGCTGATGATACAATAGAATGTGCATAACCCGGTGCAAAACGGGTGCAAAACAGAACGGGTAAAAATTTGGAAAATCTTATACTGAGATCGTATCTTCAGTGTGCAATTGAGAAGAAATAAGATCCGTTAAAAGATTAAATGGAATCTCAAACGAAAGCATCGGGTTTAGGACAGCGATACAGGCTTCGGCAGGTATTAAAAGACTGAATTTGGTGCTTTCTGCTTTTATAGCTGGCAGCAGCTTGGCGTACTTACTCTCAACCTTTAAAAAGGGCGGCCCCGCCAACAGTCGACATTATCCCGATTACCACACTTGAAACGATATAGACTACACAATATAGATAATTTCCCTGCCGGGCCAGCGCGATACTTTCGAAAGAGAAACCGGAAAAAGTTGTAAAACCGCCGCAGAGCCCTGTCACCAGGAATAATTGCCAGCCGGGATTTAGCCAGGCATACTTGTCAGACAGGCCATACAAAACACCGATAATAAAACAACCTGTAATGTTCACCAACACAGTGCCGACCGGAAATCGCTCCGTTATATACCTGCCTACGCCGAGCTGCATCAAATAACGGAAAATACTTCCCAGTCCGCCGCCCAGCCATATAATAAATATCGCCTTCATGTAATCTGTTTTACACAATATCACGAAATTCCATTATTTCAGACTGATTTGTTTTGAACAGCGGAGGACGTGCCGGCACCAGACCCGTGAAGATATTTGTATAGCCGGGATTGTAACTGTGATCCGTTTCTTTGCTCTCTTGAACAATAAATGTATTGTGGTGAAAGCGTCATGACAGGACAGTGACACCTTTATCCATCAGTCACAGAGATACAACCGGCTTCGCATGGGTATTCTCTCATTGGTTCAACCTGGTGATAAATGAAAACGTATTTGCCGGTTATTTTTTTCGGCTTGTTTTACGCGCGGCGTTTTTTGCTGATTTCTTATGCGGAGCGGATTTCCTTTTGGGGGCCGATTTTTTTTGCCGGCCTTTTTTCTTCGGAACCCTGGCACCGGCTTTACAGGCTTCGGACAATCCAATGGCGATGGCCTGTTTTCGGCTGGTTACTTTTTTACCGCTACGACCGCTTTTCAAAGTTCCTTTCTTTTTTCCTTCATTACTTCTTCAACTTTTTCACCTGCCTTTTTTGATTACTTTGGCATAGATCAGATTTTAATGTTTATTTTCCGGTAGTACAAAAAAATGTGCAGGCTGCTGCACCAGCCTGCCCCAATTCCATACAAACCCCACCGATTGATGGGGTTTGTATGGAATGGTATTATCCCTTACGTTCCTAATGTTTCCTATTTTAATGATTTTTTGATATCCTGGATCCGCTGCAGGTGATGTTCAATTACGGGGATCGTATTATCGATAAAGCTTTTTACATCGGCGTCGGTTACTTTGGCAGATGCGTTTTTAAACATATCCAATACATCTTTGTGTCCTTTTACCATCGCATCGGCATAGGCTTTATCAAAATCAGCACCTGTTTTTTTGCTCAGATCTGCCGCTTTTTTTTGTTCATCTGCGCCGGGTTCTGCGGGCAGGGTGACGTTCCTATCGGCAGCCAGCTTTTTTACTTTTTCATTGGCTGCACCATGGTCGGTAATCATCATTCCGGCAAATTCTTTTATAGCGCTATTACCGGATTTATCTTTTGCAAGTTCCGCCAGTTTTACTTCGGCCATGCCTCCGTTAGCAGCTTTTACCAGGAAATCGGTTGTAGTCTCATCGGCCTTAATGGTGGGTTGTACGGTTCCGGAAGAATCGGTTCTTACGGTGGAAGAATCTGATTTTGCAGCATTGATGGAATCTGCTTTGTCTACACTGTCGCCCGAAGATTGGTTATTACAGGCAAAAAGCAGAATAGTAGCGGCTGCAACTAGTATTTGTTTACTTTTCATAATATTTTTTTTTACCCTGTAGAAATATTCGTGCCAGCAGGTTTTACGCCTGTAAAAACTAAATTGAAAAGCACATTGTGTATCAATTTCCTCAATCAACGCTGCCTTTCTTTTACAAATCGGGTATTTGATCTTTTTGAAAGCGTAGTTTCCTTTAATATGGGTGTTCAAATGGACACCTTTTGAGCTGGCCGTTTTCAGGTCCTGGTATATGGCGGCCGGCACTTTTTTATAATCGTAAACCGCTCCGGACACAAACACTATCCGCAACGTTGCAGCCGCGGCGTCATAG
>JBDTVE010000079.1:0-8177 GCA_040007355.1 Bacteroidota bacterium
CGGCTCAAGGCCATCGTATCAAAAAACTTTTTAACCACTGCACAATAAAAAATATTTGGATAAGGCATTGCCGGGGCTGTATATTGCCATGGCTTGATTTATACCGCCTGTATTGCGGCGCAACTTTGTAAACAGGCAGGGGCCGATGAACAAGCCTGAACATTATTCAACAAACAACGGGCAGTGGATTATGCAGGACATTGAACCATTTTACAACTGGCGTCATATTTATATAAGCGAAGAAGATGAACGCTCTCCATTTTATGGCAGGGTCTATTCTGAATTTGAGTTTTCCCAAACCGTTTATAACTATTATATACATCCCCAGTGGGATGATTTTGGATCGCGCACGCTATACATGAAAGTAATCATGGCCGACTATGAAGAAAAATATGCCATCATTGAATTGATTGGTGAATGGAACGATGCAATTGAAAACGATATCATGGAAATGAAACGCGAGGTAATGGATGTCTTTTTTGCGGCGGGTGTCAGAAAGTTTATACTGATAGCAGAAAACGTACTCAATTTTCACAGCGGTATAAAAGATTATTACGAGGAATGGTTTGAGGAAGTAACCGACGAAAACGGTTGGATGGTCATTCTCAATATGCCGGAACAAACTCAGCACGATTTCAAAAAAGCAAAATTGAACCGCTTTCTTGAACTGATGCAGATTGATAACTGGCGTATCTATAAACCCTTTCATTTGTTCAGGAAGATCGACGGAGAGATCATGAACCGGCTGGGTTAACAACTGTTAGCTTTTCCTTGACTGGCAAGGGTTTCGGTAAAATATTTCTGTAATTTTTTTTGGCGCTTTGTAATTAGTTCCTATTTTTGGCACCCAATGGCAATCAACAAAGCATATTTTGGTTTTTATTTTTACTTCTACTTTAGTGAGAAGCGGGGATGCTTTTGTTGAACAACTAAACACAAAACTTGTAAAACAACATAAAGAGTCCCCCGATACATCGGGGGATTTTTGTTTCCCGCAATACACCGGAACACGACATAAAGATGATGATGACAACAAAAGTTTCAATACAGGGTTATGAAGGCAGTTTTCACCAGGAAGCAGCGCGCCAGTTCTTTGGCAAACAGGTAACGGTGCTGCCCTGCGCCACCTTCCGGGAAGTAATAATGATTGCCGCCAATAAGAAGGAAAGCGATGGGGGAGTAATGGCCATTGAGAATTCCATTGCGGGCAGCATCCTTCCCAATTACAACCTGCTTAAAAAAAGCAATCTTAAAATTGCCGGCGAAATATACCTGCGGATAAAACAAAACCTGATGGTAAACCCCGGCGTGAAATTAACCGATATCCGGGAAGTGCATTCCCATCCTATGGCCATTCAACAATGCTTTGCCTTTCTTGATAAATACAACTGGAAGCTGATTGAAACCGAAGACACCGCGTTGAGCGCCAAACATATTCACCAGCACCGGAGCAAACACATCGCCGCCATTGCCAGCAAACTGGCATCGGAGCTGTTTAGCCTGCACCTGATTGCACCTAATATTCACACCATGAAAAATAATTATACACGTTTTTTGATATTGCAACGGGCAGATAAACTGGTGGTGCCCCCGGATGCCAATAAAGCATCGGTTAATTTTCATACGGATCACTCGCGCGGAAGCCTGGCAAAAGTGCTATCCAGGATTGCCGACGGTGGCATTAACCTAAGTAAACTGCAGAGCTTTCCGATACCAGGCAGCAATTGGCGGTACAGCTTTCATGCAGATATGGAGTTTGATACCCGGGAACAGTTTAATACCGTTTTGGACGCCATAAAACCGCTGACCGAAGAGGTAAAAGTGTACGGGATATACCGCAAGGGAAAAACCGCGTAGGGGCAGGCCTTGCGCCTGCCTCACGCAGGGCAGGCCTTGCATTCGACCAGGGCAGGCGCAAGGCCTGCCCCTACGCGGGGTTAACGCCCGGCCATAAAAACGGTTCATACAAACAGACGATAAACACTTTATGATAACAACATCAGATCGACTAAAAGGCATTAGCGAATACTATTTCTCCGGCAAACTGCGGGAGATAGACGAACTCAACAGGCAAGGGAAAAATATTATCAGCCTGGGAATCGGCAGCCCCGATCTTCCACCCCACCCGGACGTGATTAAGGTGTTACAGGAAGAAAGCGCCCGGCCCAATACGCATGCCTACCAGAGTTATAAAGGATCGCCTGTATTGCGCGGCGCCATCAGCCAATGGTATAAAACCTGGTATAAGACCTCGCTAAACCCCGATACGGAAATATTGCCCCTGATTGGCAGCAAAGAAGGCATCATGCATATCTGTATGACCTACCTGAATGAAGGCGATGAGGTGCTGATACCCAATCCCGGCTATCCTACCTATACCAGCGCCGTTAAACTATCGGGCGGTACACCGAGGCCCTATACACTAACAGCGGCCGGTAACTGGCGGCCCGATTTTGAGGCACTCAACAAAACAGATCTTTCCCGGGTAAAGCTGATGTTTGTCAACTACCCGCACATGCCCACAGGGCAACTGCCCGATACCAATTTTTTTACAATACTGGTGCAGTGGGCACGGGATAAAAATATTTTAATTGTTCATGACAATCCATACAGTTTTATCCTGAACGATAATCCCCTGAGCCTGTTAAGCATTGAAGGAGCAAAAGAATGCGTTCTGGAACTCAATTCACTGACCAAATCGCAGAACATGGCGGGCTGGCGCGTGGGCATGCTTTGCGCAGCAAAAGAAAGAATAGATGAAGTGCTGCGGTTTAAAAGTAATATGGACAGCGGTATGTTTTTACCCCTGCAACTGGCCGCGGCAAAAGCACTGGAACTTGGCAAAGACTGGTACGATTCCATCAATAAAATATACCGGGCGCGGCGGGAAAAAGTATTTGCCCTGCTGGAATTGTTGCAATGTGAATTTTCAAAAGACCAGGCCGGCATGTTTGTATGGGCAAAAATACCCGCCGCTTACAAAGATGGTTATGCGCTAAGCGATGAAGTGCTGTACAACGCCGGCGTGTTTATAACGCCCGGCGGCATATTTGGCGATGCAGGCAATAACTATGTTCGGGTAAGCCTTTGCTGCCCGGAAGACAAGATCACAGAAAGTATAAAAAGAGTAAAAGATTGTTTAGTGAAATAAACCGGCGTATATGTTTGACTCAGTAACCATTATAGGAGTAGGACTGATAAGCGGTTCTATCAGCCTGGCATTAAAAGAAAAAGGCCTTACAAAAAATGTTATTGGTGTAAGCCGTACGGAAGAAAGCATTAAAAAAGCACTGGAGCTTGGTTTAATAGATGAAGCCCTTCCCATGGAAGAAGCGGTTGCCAAAAGCAAATTGATCTATGTGGCCATACCGGTAGACGTAACCCTGCCGGTAATGCAACGGGTAATGGACCTGGTCACGGAAAAACAGATTGTGGTAGATGCCGGTTCCACCAAACAGGCATTGTGTGTGGCCCTGGCCGACCATCCCATGCGCCGGCGTTTTGTGGCCACCCACCCCATGTGGGGTACGGAATACAGCGGACCCGAGGCGGCGGTGAAAAGTGCTTTCGTGGGTCGTACCTGCGTCATCTGTGAAAAAGAAAAAAGCGATGGGGATGCCTTGGCGGCGGTGGAAGAAATGTACCGGCAAATGGGCATGAACCTGGTGTATATGGATGCGGTAAGCCATGATATGCATGCCGCTTATGTAAGCCATATTTCGCATATCACCTCTTTTGCGCTGGCCAATACCGTGCTGGAAAAAGAAAAAGAAGAGAATGCTATTTTTGAACTGGCCGGGGGCGGTTTTGAAAGTACGGTGCGACTGGCAAAAAGCAATCCAGCTATGTGGGTGCCCATTTTTATGCAAAACCGCGAAAATGTGCTGGACGTGCTGAACGAACATATTTCGCAACTAAAGAAGTTCAAAGCCTGCCTGGAAAAAGAGAATTATGGTTATTTGTTACAGTTGATAGAAGACGCCAATAAAATAAGCAGGATCATAAAATAATCATTCCTCCTGCATTGACCGGCTTTGCCGGGTAAAACCGGCGGAATGCTAAGCAGCAGTAATATAGTACAAGGGAGTGACACAACGATGTTCAATAGAATTAATAATGCCGGCACCATCCATCATAAACATAAAAATCTCCGTTGAACCCCGTTTGGGACAGACGGCTTAACTTTACAATCTATACACATGCAAGCAATAGCAACAACAATGAAAGAACTAGTACAGGAAAAATGGGACAAGCGTCCATTGATCATTTCCGGCCCCTGCAGCGCAGAGACCGAAGAACAGACAATCGCAACCGCACAGCGTTTAGCCAACACCGGTAAAATTGATATGCTGCGTGCAGGTATCTGGAAGCCCCGTACCAAACCTGGTTTGTTTGAAGGGATAGGCACCAGGGGGCTGCCCTGGCTGCAACAGGCTAAAAAACTCACCGGTCTGCCCATCACCGTGGAAGTAGCCACCGCCAAACAGGTAGAAGACGCGTTGACCTTTGAGGTGGATGTGCTATGGATTGGTGCCCGCACCACGGTAAACCCCTTTAGTGTGCAGGACGTAGCCGATGCACTGCGGGGCGTGGATATACCCGTGCTGATTAAAAATCCCATCAACCCCGATCTTGAATTGTGGACTGGTGCGGTGGAACGCGTGGCAAGAGCCGGCGTAAAACAAATTGGTTTGATACACCGGGGCTTTTCCTCTTATGGCAATACGGAATACCGCAATGCACCCATGTGGCACCTGGCCATTGAGATGAAACGCCGTAACCCGCATATGATGATGATCAACGACCCCTCTCATATCTGCGGCCGCCGCGATATACTAATGGAAGTGGCACAGGAAGCCATTGACCTTGGTTACGACGGGCTGATGATAGAATCGCATATTGACCCCGATAATGCCTGGAGCGATGCCAAACAACAAATAACCCCTGAAGCGCTGGCCGAAATGCTGGACGCCATTGTGTGGAGAAAAGAAGACGTTAACTCCGAGGCCTATCATGCCGCGCTGGAAAAATTGCGCCAGCAGATCAACCACCTGGATGATGAAATGCTGCAGATACTGGGACAGCGCATGAAAATTGCGGATCAGATTGGCAAATACAAAAAAGAAAACAATATCACCATTTTGCAGACCGGCCGCTGGAATGAAATACTGGAACGCGCCTTCAAACGGGGCGAGAAAATGGGATTGGGGAAAGAATTTATTACCAAATACCTGGACGCGGTGCACATGGAAAGCATTAACCACCAGAATAAAATAATGAATAGCTAAACCCTGGTTTTATTTTTTATGGTACGGGCGGCGGTACGGCTATTGAACGATGTTGCGTCGCACACTTGTGCGGCATAGCATTGTTCGGCTTCCGCTCTTGTGCAAACAGGCCTTTTAGTCTGCCGTTTTACCCATTAATTTTTTTTGGAAGCAACTATGAAACGTATTCAATTTAAATTCAGCCAGTCCGCTACCACGGTTTATTTTGATGCATCCTTTGCGCAACTGGCCAAATTGGTGGATAAAAAAAATACCATCATCATCACCGATGAGCATATTTTTTCGGCGCAGGCGGCAAAACTAAAGGGCTGGAAAACCATTGTATTAAAAGCCGGGGAAGAATACAAGGTGCAGGCTACGGTGGATCTCATTCTTCACCGGCTCATAGAACTGGAAGCAGACCGCAAAACAACGCTGGTAGGCCTGGGGGGTGGTGTGGTAACGGATATTACCGGTTATGTGGCCTCGGTATACATGCGTGGTATTGCGTTTGGTTTTGTGCCCGGCAGTTTACTGGCAATGGTGGATGCTTCTATCGGCGGCAAGAACGGGATTGATGCCGGCCTCTATAAAAATATGGTGGGTGTCATTCGTCAGCCCAATTTCCTGTTGTATGATATTAGCCTGTTGAAAAGCCTGCCGGAAGCGGAATGGCAAAATGGGTTCGCCGAAATTATCAAGCACGCCTGTATAAAGGACGCGGCCATGTTTAGCCTGCTGGAAAAAAACAACCTGGCGGCTTTCCGGAAAAACAAAAAGCTGGTGGCAGCCCTCGTAGAACGCAACGCCCGGATAAAAATAAAAGTGGTGCAAAAGGATGAATTTGAAAAAGCAGATCGGAAGCTGCTCAATTATGGTCATACCCTGGGTCATGCCCTGGAAAACCTGTACCAGCTTTCGCACGGGCATGCCGTATCAATAGGCATGGCCTATGCAGCGGAGATTTCCAGGCAGGTAAACGGTTTTGCACAAAAAGACAGACTGGTAAAACTGATTCACCAGTACGGACTGCCGGCCTTTACAAAATTCAACAAGGAACAGGTCTTTGCCGTGTTGAAAATGGATAAGAAGCGGGAGAGAAAAGACATCAGTTATATCCTGCTGGAAAAGATCGGAAAAGGTGTTATCAAATCGATTCCGTTGAGCAAGTTGGAACATATGATTGAGCCATTGTAGACCTTTGGCTAAAGTGATGGCCGCCCTGCACAGGCTGGTTGCGTAGCATCAGATATTGGCCCGCTTGACTAGGTTCGGTCGGCCTTCATAGGCGGTTCACCCCGCAGAGAAAAACGATTCACGCGTTTCCAAATCCAACTCATTAATTTTATGATTGCAGTAATACAACCATCATCATTATCCGGTACCATACAGGCGCCTGCTTCCAAGAGCTCTATGCAAAGGGCGTGTGCGGCCGCCCTGGTATCAAAAGGAGAAAGCAGGATAAAAAACCCGGGTCATTCAAACGATGACAAGGCGGCTATGGATATTGTTAAACGCCTGGGGGCTGAACTGTTTGTTACGGATAATGAACTGATCATTAAGAGTCGCGGTGTACACCCTGTTGACGCTGAGATCAACTGCGGCGAAAGTGGATTAAGCATTCGCATGTTTACACCCCTGGCAGCCCTCAGTGAAAAACGAATTACCATCAGGGGAAGTGGCAGTCTGGCCACGCGGCCCATGGATTTTTTTGATGCGGTATTGCCTAAATTACGGGTAAAAATAGAAACCAACAACGGCCGATTGCCCCTGGTAATACAGGGACCGGTTATCCCGGCAAATATTACCGTTGACGGATCCCTGAGCTCACAATTCTTGACAGGTTTACTAATGGCCTATGCCGCCGCAAATGCAAGCGACGTAGCCATTACCGTTGACAACCTGAAAAGCCGGCCTTATATTGATCTTACCCTGGATGTAATGAAACAGTTTGGGTTGAAGATGCCGGCGAACCGCAATTACGAATCCTTTTATTTTAATTCAGCACTGGTGAGCAAAGGTGATGGACCAGTTACCCATAGTTATACCGTAGAAGGCGACTGGAGCGGCGGAGCCTTTCTCCTGGTGGCCGGTGCCATTGCGGGTAATATTATCGTTAAGGGACTGGATGTCTCCTCCACACAGGCAGATAAAGCAGTATTGCAGGCTTTGATGGACGCCGGTGCGGGTATCTCCATACAGCCATCACAGATTGAATTAAGGCCATTGCCATTAAAGGCCTTCCATTTTAATGCAACGGACTGCCCGGATTTGTTTCCGCCGCTGGTGGCCCTGGCCGCCTGTTGCAATGGAACCACCACACTGGAAGGCGCCAGCCGGTTAACCCACAAAGAAAGCAACCGCGCGTTAACGTTACAGGAAGAGTTTGGAAAGATGGGAGTAGTCATCACCCTGCAAGGCGACCTAATGCTGGTCAAAGGAGGAACGGGTATAACCGGTGCCCGGGTACACTCCCGCTACGATCACCGTATTGCCATGGCCTGCGCCGTAGCCGGTTTAAAGGCTGGCAGCGAAACAGTGATTGAAGAAGCAGATGCCATTGATAAATCATACCCTGATTTTTATGGCCACTTGCAAAAACTGGGCGCCTCCCTGCAGTATACCGGAACAGCTTCCGTTCATCAATAGGATCACCACATGGATAAATCAGACAGGATAGCGGCATCGTGGATTGCCAATGCCGCCAACCGGATTGCCGCCATAGACAACGAGGAAATTGAAACCATGAAACTGGGTACTAACAACGCCATTGTTGACACAGTGCCGTTATACCCCGTTGATACCATTCTTGATATTGGCGTGGTGAAGGCGGTTTGACCCGGGTGCCCGCAGCAAGGGTAGGTCCGCCTACGGTGTGGTTAAGGTTCCGGACCTTATACAAAACGCCGT
>JBDTVE010000080.1:0-4159 GCA_040007355.1 Bacteroidota bacterium
TTCTTACTTAACATGGCCGATCATGGTTATAAAGTAATCGGGTTCGACAAAGACAGTCAGAAGACAACCGCCCTGGAAGCGGCAGCCACCGCAGGTACTACGGTAAAAGGCGTGGGTACCTTAAAGGAAATGATTGACCTGCTGGAAACCCCCAGGAAGATCATGATGCTGGTGCCCGCAGGCAAACCGGTAGACGACGTAATCGAAAGCCTGCTGCCGCTGGTACAACCCGGCGATATCATCATTGACGGCGGCAATTCTCATTTTACCGATACCCTTCGCCGCGTTGCCTACTTACAGGCAAAATCCCTGCATTTTACCGGCATGGGCGTTTCGGGTGGTGAAGAGGGCGCCCGCAGGGGTCCCAGTATTATGCCGGGTGGCGATGCAGAGATTTACCCGTATATTAAACCCATGCTGGAAGCGGTTGCTGCCAAGGTAAACAATGAGCCCTGCGTGGCTTATATGGGTAAAGGAGCCGCCGGTCACTATGTAAAAATGGTTCATAACGGTATTGAGTACGCTATAATGCAGTTGATCAGCGAGACCTATGATTTGCTGCACCGCGGACTGGGGCTCAACAATGATGAACTGCACGAGGTGTATAAACAATGGAACGAAGGAGAACTGCAGTCGTTTTTGATTGAAATAACCGCCGATATTTTTAAACAACAAGATGATAAGACTGGTAACAGGCTGGTTGATATGATCCTCGATAAAGCCGGCTCTAAGGGAACCGGTAAATGGACATCGCAGGATGCAATGAACCTCCCGGCCCCCATACCGGTTATAGATATGGCCGTTTCTATGAGAAATATCTCTTCTTTTAAAGAAGAAAGACTGGTGGCTGCTGCCCTCTACAAACCAGCCATTAAGCCCATTACCGCAAAAAAAGAAGTAGTGATAAAACAGGTGCAGGACGCTCTTTATTTTGCTACCATCATTTGTTATGCGCAAGGCCTGGCGATGCTGTTCCGCGCCTCCACGGAACTGAACATGCAGATACCACTTGCCGATGTGGTAAAAATATGGCGAGGCGGTTGCATCATACGGTCCGGTTTACTGGAAAGTTTTTACAAAGCAACCAAAAAGAATAAACAGCTGCCGAACATTTTAGCAGACAAGGCTGTTGCTAAATTGGTAAAGAAAAAAGAAAAAAACCTGCGTGCGATCTTAAAACTCTCCCTGCAAAGCAAGATTCCCACGGGGGCGCTGATGAGCGCATTAAGTTATTTTGAAGCCTATACCAGCGCCCTGATGCCGGTAAACCTGATACAGGCGCAACGCGATTATTTTGGAGCCCATACCTACCAGCGCACCGATATGGAAGGAATTTTTCATACCGAATGGAACCACTAAGCGCAACGGGCAGACCATTGCCAGTGGCCGAAGGTATGAGGTAAAGCAGCCCAGAACAACGAACCGCTGCGATTGCCATTGCCATAGAACTTTTTAACTGATCAAACTATTATGCAAAACCATAAAAGACCGCCGGCCACGCTGCTCATTATATTTGGTGGCAGCGGCGACTTAAACTACCGGAAACTATCACCCGCCCTGTTCAATTTATTCATAGACGAGTGGATGCCTGAACAATTCAGTATTGTAGGCATCGGGCGCACCGAATATTCGGAAGAAAAATACCATGAGCACCTGCTGAATGGCATCAAACAACTCAGTCGGAGGAAAGGCGACCAGAATGGGAAATGGGTTGATTTTTCAAAACACGTGTCTTACCTGCAAATGGATGCAGAGAAAGAAGAAGAATACCAGCGGATTGCAGACGTTGTAAAAACAAAAGAAAAGGAATTTGGAGAGCATCCAAACGTAATTTTTTATATGGCGGTAGCGCCCTGGCTGGTGCCCGACATTTTAAAAAAGCTTGGCCCCCTGAATATCTGCTCTGATACAAAATGCACCCGCGTGGTAGTGGAAAAACCATTTGGCCACGATCTTAAAAGCGCACATGAATTAAATGCCCTGCTGGCAACCATGTTCGATGAACAGCAGATATACCGCATTGACCATTACCTGGGTAAAGAAACCGTGCAGAACATACTGGCGCTTCGTTTTGCCAATGCATTGTTTGAGCCTATCTGGAACAGGAATTATATTGAACATGTGCAGATCACTGCATCGGAAACCGTGGGCATGGAAGGAAGGGGCGCTTATTATGAAACATCCGGCGCCTTAAGAGACATGGTACAGAACCATATTCTGCAACTGATGTGTATGGTGGCCATGGAAGCGCCGGTTTCATTTGATGCAAATGAAATAAGGAATAAAAAAGTGGATGTGCTGCACGCCATCCGGAAAATAAGCAACGAGGAAGTGCCGCAGTACGCGGTGCGCGGACAGTATTCCGAAGGGTGGATGAAGGGCGAAAAAGTAGCGGAATACCGGAAGGAAAAAAATGTGGACCCCGCCTCGGCCAACGACAGTTTTGCCGCGGTGAAGTTTTTTATCGATAACTGGCGCTGGCAGGATGTTCCTTTCTATGTGCGTACCGGTAAACGCATGCATGAAAAAGCAACTACCATCACTATCCAGTTCCGGCCCGCACCCAATTTTGCTTTCCCGCCGGAAGCTGCCGAAACATGGCGCTCCAACCGGCTTATTATTAGTATACAACCGGAAATGGACATACGCCTTCGTTTCCAGGCAAAACAGCCTGGCCAGTCGCTTTCCCTGAGTCCCGTGGATATGATCTTCAGTTATAAAGATGCGTATGAAGGGCAGGAACCTGAAGCCTATGAAACCCTGTTGCTGGATGTAATGGAAGGCAATGCTACCTTGTTTATGCGGGCAGACCAGGTAGAAGCTGCCTGGAAAATCATTATGCCCATCCTGGATACATGGGAGAACCGGCCCCCCGTTGATTTCCCCAATTATGCACCGGACAGCTGGGGCCCTGAGGATGCAGAAGCGCTGATTGCCAGAGACGGCCACAACTGGATCACCCTCAGCTCCCCCAAATAAACAGAAGATAGATGGTCATACAATAACAATAGGAAAGAAAAAATCACTTCAATGGAACTGCATATTTATAAAGACAATGATGAATTAAGTGTGGAGGTGGCAAAATGGCTGGTGGATTATATTAGCGCAACACTAAAAGAGCAAGACAAATTTACGCTTGTTTTATCGGGCGGCGGCACCCCGCATAAACTGAATACGTTGCTGGCGGCATCCCCCTACAAAGAAAAAATAGACTGGCATAAGCTGCATATTTTTTGGGGCGATGAACGGTTTGTACCTTTTGAAGACGATCGAAACAATGCAAAGATGGCTTTTGATACACTACTTGATCATGTACCGGTGCCCACCGCACAAATACATATCATGAGAACAGATATACAACCGGCGGAAGCTGCCGCAGCATACGAAAAAATATTGATAAGCTATTTCCCGGCTACCGTACCAGTCACCACCAGTTTTGATCTTGTTTTACTGGGCATGGGCGACGACGGACATACGCTCTCCCTGTTTCCCGGAACACATATAATGCACCTGGAAGACAGGTTAACTACATCCTTGTTTTTAAAACAGCAGGACATGTATCGGATTACATTAACCGCGCCCATTATAAACAAAGCTGCCCGCGTGGCCTTCCTGGTTTCGGGGCCATCCAAGGCGGCCGCCTTAAAAGAAGTAATTGAAGGCGACTACAACCCCGATCTCTATCCATCACAGGTAATAAAACCGGTTAACGGCGAACTTTACTGGTTTGTAGACGAAGCAGCAGCAAAACTTCTTGAATAACCGATGCGGGAGCATTCAACCGGCTTTATATCTTCAATTGTGCAGTACCATTAGTTTCCAAAAAAAAGGGTCACCATTTCATCTGTCAGGCGCCGCTCTCCTTTTGTCCAGATATCATTCGGTGGCGGAAACTCATTGCGGCAATAGCCGCCCTGCGCTGCAAAATCAAAAACCGCATGGCAATAATTATTGATTACAAGCGCACAACGTAACCAGTCGGCAGACCAGATAATATTAATTACCCCCGCAACAGCATCCGAGCCACGCTGTTCCCAGGGGAGGCGGGATGACGCGAGAATCCGTACTTTTCGCAACGTTCGTCGAGCTGACCGACACGCTCGTGGACGACTTCGATCTCGTGGACCTCTTGACGATGCTGGTCGACCGCTGCGTCGAC
>JBDTVE010000081.1:0-21918 GCA_040007355.1 Bacteroidota bacterium
ACATACTGATATCGCGGTCTTTATGCCAGAGCATCAGGGTCTCCTGGTTCAAACCATGCTGCAGGGCATCCTGCATATCACGGTCGCAATTGGAGCCGGGGAACACTACTACGCCAAATTTCATATAAAAAATATTTGGAAGCCGTAAAGATAAGCTAAGCGCGTGAAAGAGAAAAAGCCGGGCCATAAGGGCCACTGATACAGATGGCCAAATTTTCCGGCTGCCCGCCAGCAGGGCCGCCTGCTATTGACCTAACGAACAGTGTAATTCAGCATAATGGCAAAGCCGAATATTATCCAATGCAACAAAGACGGCAGCCAGCGGCCAGGCAAGTAATAATAAGCAGCCGCATGAAATGCCGCCAGTGGCACCACCACCGGCAACCAATGCAGGTAATTATTGCCGGGATTCACCAATATGATCAATACGGAGACTATCAGCAGCATCAACAAAAGACTCCAGCTTTTCCGCATCTGGATCAGCATTTTTGCCAGGTTAGACTGGGCATACCAGGCCCCTATCAAAAAAGGTATCACCATAAAACTGATGCCGCCGGTTATCCAGAGGGATGCCGGCAACAGGGGCAGGTGAAAAGAGATAACAGGTATTACTTTGTGCCAGTTCCACTGGTTGCTGAGAAACAATACCACAAACAAAAAATAATAGGGCGTTGTAAAACCCAGCAAGGCTACCAGCCATTCCGTAATCCGGAAGGGCCGGGTAACAATCAAAGCAAATATGAGTAATAAAATAAACACCACGGCCGGGCTATAGATAAGGGGTAAAATGCCCACCAGCATGCTCACATTAAAAATGGCCGTCTTGGGATTATTGTGGTTATACATTTTGGTGAGGCGGTACCATATCCATATCAAAAGGGAGTTCACCAGCATGGGTGCCGAAAACAGGTTCCATTCATGCACCAGGGAGGTAACCAGTATGTACGACATCCCTATTAAAAAATTAGGACGCGGCAAAAGTTTTATGGAATTACTAATGCGGTTCAGTAGGGTGGCCTGCACAAAAAGTAGCCCAAACGCCAGCACCGGGTAAATAAAAACACTGCCCGTTGCAAAGGCATCCAGGAATTTTACAATGATAGTAAAAATATAATTATCGCCTTCGTTTGTCAGGTATTTTTCGGGATGGAAGAAAAAAGGGAATTTAAGCACCAGCGCGTAAATAAGCAGTATAAACGCATTGCCGGGATTTTTTTGTTTAAAAATTGCAACCAACTTAATGTTTTTTGGAGTTTTGGCTAATATTCGATTTTAGCAAAGCAAAGATAGTTGCGATACAGACACGGTACAATCACCTGCCGCCCGGACACCTGTTTACCGGAACGGATCATAAACTCATAGCCTTTGTCGAGGTTTTTCAAGGTTGGATTGCGCGTAATTTTACCATCCGGCCCAATGCTCTGATCATTTAGCATGAGGGTGCGCTTCTCAGACATATTAAACAGGAAATGGAGATCCGCTCCGGTATTCACCAGCTGGAATGAAATCATATTATCGCTTTCATCATCGTACTGTGTCTTAGGGATAACACTGCTCCAGTCCATATTGCCGGCCTTATCATAGGAAAGCACCATGATATTTTCTGCATTGTAACGGGTATTCGTTCCGTTGTTCCAGCGGTTCCAGGGGCTGTTCCAGTAACCATAGGGAGAATAATTATAATAGTCCATGGGCGACATCCAGGGGTTTCCATAACCCAGGTAATCCCAGCGGTTAAAGGCATTGCCCCTTGATGTATTATATTCAGATTCCGTTATGACCAGGTAGCCGCCATCTTTTCTTACAATGATATTCTTTATAAAAAAATCATTAAAGGCGGTGCGCAGTGAACCATCCTGGCCCTTGGCATTAACCCGAAGTTCATCATTGAACAAACTGCTCACCTCCCTTATCTTGGTATTGTCTATTTTATTCCAGAGCAGAGAATATAGGCCTTCAATATTGCCCCGTTTCTGTTTGTAGTAAAAGGCATTCAGCAGTATTCTTTTATTGGTATTATCAGCCTTTAGTTTTATTTCATCCAGTATTTTACCCTCCAGTGCTACGTTGGTAACCGATAGCCGGGATGAGTCGGGGTATTTGATCACCATGGATAGCCGGGTAATATATTCGTTGTAATTCTGTCGCAGGAATTTGCCAAACACCAATTCCCCGTCGTTGGTCAGCAAAAAATCAGTAAAAAAATCATTCCGTTCTTCCATGGCCAGGGGCATTCGGTCTTTGTGCTGCAAAATGAGATCCCGGGTAAAAAGCAGGGTAGTAAAAATAAAACTATCCCGGTCCTTACTATTTATCTTGAACAGCATGATATTTTGTTTGTCATCGCTGTTGATGACCGTATATATCTTGTTGCTGGCCCCAAATCCAACCTGGGTGGTGTCCAGTTCTATGGGCGCGGTCATTGTTTTAACGGCCCCATCCAGTTTGGCTGCCATACAGTGCACGATGCCTTTTTTCTGGTATTCATAGATCATATAAAAGAAATCAGGATAGGCCACAAAATCCACGTTAATCAGTTGCTGTTCTGGTGTAAAATCCAGCTTCACTCTTTCCTTTAATTTCATATCGCTATCATAAATACAAATTGCATCGTCGCTCCGGTTCGACTTATACACCAAGAAATTGCCATTCATTTTGCCGATTATTTCGAAATTAGTACGGCGGCTGTCTTCTTTTTCCGGTTCCGAATACAGTATCCTGGGCGCCTGCGCCCTTGCCAGACCGGCAATCAAAAAAAACAGTAAAAACGTTGTTAACCTTTTATGCGGCATACAATTTTATTTCTGGTATTAAAATTACAGGTTACACCCCAAGTTATGAATTGTTCTTGACTATATATAACACCCGGACAGGCCAAAAGATCTGCGATTTGATTTTATGGCAAATTTTTAACGGTATGTTGGTAAATAACCAATGCCCTTGATGGGCTAATTACATAAAAAGTGATAGAATTGTTTTTTCCTTATACCTTTGTGGCAGCGTCGGGCTTACACCCGGCGCAATTTAGTTATACCGGAACAATGGGGCGAACAGTTGATAGCTATTCCGGCATTATATACCGGTGGCAAAGAAACGGTCACAAATACCGGTATCCAGACGGACTAGCCAGCGGGCGCAGGCATAAGCCTTTCCCTGCCGGTGCCAGGAACAAGAACCGGATGGAACAATTAAAAGCCCGCTTATAATCCAAACCCTGATTAATAATTTTCTTTACTGTGAGTAAACATATTAATATTAACAAAGTAAGTGCGGCAGGATTAATTGTAGCGTTGGGTATTATTTATGGCGACATAGGAACTTCCCCCCTGTATGTTTTGAATGCCATTACTAAAGGAAAGGAGATCACCGATGGTCTCATTATCGGGAGCCTCTCCTGTGTTATCTGGACACTTACCCTGCAAACCACACTGAAATACGTAATTCTAACCCTTAAGGCCGATAATCGCGGTGAAGGTGGCATATTCTCATTGTACGCCCTGGTGCGGCGGCAAAAAAAATGGCTGGTATTGCCGGCCATGATAGGAGGAGCTGCCCTGCTGGCCGATGGTATGATTACCCCACCCATCTCCGTTACCTCCGCCGTGGAGGGTTTGCGTAATATACCCCAACTGGGCAATATCCATACAAACACCATTATTTACATTGTATTGGGCATCATTACCGTACTGTTTTTTTTACAGCAGTTTGGTACGGCTTCCATTGGAAAGATATTCGGTCCGCTTATGATGCTCTGGTTTACCATGATGGCCGTGCTGGGCCTGATTCACCTGCACGAGGACTATTATATCTTCAGGGCAATGAGCCCCCATTACGCCATTCAGTTACTAACACGTTATCCCAGCGGCTTCTGGATACTGGGCGCCGTATTTCTTTGTACTACCGGGGCGGAGGCACTGTACAGCGACCTGGGACATTGCGGCCGCGACAACATACGCGTTTCCTGGATATTTGTAAAGAGCTGCCTTATCCTGAATTACCTGGGCCAGGGCGCCTGGATACTTGCCAATCACCGGGGCACCGTTATTACCGAAAAACTGATTGGCGACGGTTTTAACCCGTTTTACGGTGTTATGCCGGATTGGTTTGTGATCCCGGGCATTATTATTGCCACCGCGGCCGCCATCATTGCCAGCCAGGCCCTGATCAGCGGGTCGTTTACCCTTATCAGTGAGGCCATGCGACTGAGTCTCTGGCCAAAAATGAAAGTAATATTTCCCACGGAAGAACGCGGTCAGATCTATATCCCTGGTATCAATTTCCTGTTGTTCTTTGGCTGCAGTGGGGCGGTAATATATTTTAGGGAATCTACCAATATGGAAGCCGCCTACGGCCTTGCCATTACCCTTTGCATGCTGGCCACTTCCATTTTGTTCGCCAATTACCTAATCACAAAACGCATCCCGTCCGTTTGGATTTATTTTTACCTGCTGCTTTACCTGTCTATTGAATTCAGTTTTCTGTTTGCCAACCTGGACAAATTTAAACATGGAGGCTATGTGGCCCTGCTGATTGCAGGCGGGCTTTTTTCCATCATGTATATCTGGTACCGAAGCCGGAAAATTAAAAACCGATACGTGGAATTTGTGAGGCTAGAACATTACCTGCCTCAGATACAGGAATTGAGCAATGATAAAAGCGTTCCCAAACATGCCACCCATTTGGTGTATATGACCAGCGCCAATAACCCCAAGGAAATTGAACATAAGATCATCTATTCAATCCTCAATAAAAAGCCTAAACGCGCCGACATCTACTGGTTCGTGCACGTAGATACGGTTGACGATCCCTATACCAGCGAATACAATGTAGAACATATTATCCCCAATGATATCATACGCGTGGAAATCAGGCTGGGCTTCCGGATGGAGCCCAAGATTAACCTGATGTTCCGGAAAGTAGTGGAAGACCTGGTACACAACAAGGAAGTAAATATTACCAGCCGCTATGAAAGCCTGGAACGCAACAACGTGGTGGGCGATTTCCAATTTATTGTGATGGAAAAATACCTTAGCCAGGACAATGAACTGCCCTTTTTTGAAAGAGTCATCATGAAACTGTATTTCTGGCTCAAAGAACTCAGTTTATCGGAAGAACGCGGTTTTGGCCTCGACCCATCCAATGTAAGCATTGAAAAATTTCCGCTGATTGTGGCGCCGGTACAGGGTATCAAATTAAAACGCGTATACTATGACCCGGAAGAAGAATTAATTTGATATAATGATACGAGTGGGAGCCGGACCGCCCCATTTGCCCCATGGGTCTCATTGGAATCCCGATAAAGCATCCTGAAAATTGAATATCGTTTTCCTCTATATTGTCGCCGCTACTGCCCTGCTATGTCTGCTGGTATTTCTTTTACAGGACAAATTGATTTTTAAACCGGAAAAATTAAGACAAGATTTTGCCTTTAAATACGATGCCCCTTTCAAAGAACTTTTTTTTGATACCGCACCGGGGGTGCGCATTAACGGACTGCATTTTTACCGGGAGCAAGCCAAGGGACTGATACTCTATTTTCATGGCAATACACGCAGTATAAAGGGTTGGGCAAAATATGCGGTTGATTTTTACCGGTACGATTATGACGTGGTGCTGGTAGACTACCGCGGTTTTGGTAAGAGCACCGGCAAAAGAAGTGAGAAAGATATGATGGCCGATATGCAGTTTGTTTACACCACGCTGGCCGCGCTTTATGCTGAACATCATATGTTGGTGTATGGCAGGAGCCTGGGAAGCGGCTTTGCCAGCAAAATTGCCTGCGATAACAAACCGCGTTACCTGATTTTGGATGCGCCCTTTTATAATTTTACCCGGGTAGTGGAACGCTTTTTGCCTTTTCTGCCGGTTAAATTCCTGCTGATGTACCAGTTGCGAACAGACAAATGGCTGCGCCATGTAAATTGCCATACCTATATCATTCATGGCACCAAAGACCGGCTGATACCTATTAAACACAGCGAGAAACTACAAAAGATCAATCCTCAGAAAATTACCCTGATTCGCATCATGGGCGGTGGCCACAATAATTTACCTTCGTTCCCCGAATACCACAATTTTATCAGGGATATCCTGAAAAATTAAACCATAACGCTGTGGCAGGCGGCCTAATACCCCCGCGTACCAGGTTCTTACCAACGCTTACCGCAAAATATAAAAATGATTAAACGCCGGATCGTCTTTCGCTGGATAAAAATTGTGCTGATGCTCTACGGGCTGATTGGTATCGGCGTTTTTTACCTACAGGACAGAATATTGTTTCAGCCGGAGAAAATGGCAAAAAACCGTGCCTATCATTTTTCCGAACCGCACCGGGAAATGAATATCCCGTATAATGATAGTTCCAATATCAATATCATACAGTTCACTACGGCCGTAAAACCCAAAGGAGTGGTTTTGTATTTTCACGGAAACAGAAAAAACATTGGCTGGTATGCGCGCTACGCATCCAATTTTACAAAAAACGGGTATGAGGTCTGGATGATGGATTACCCCGGCTATGGAAAAAGCACAGGAATGCTAACAGAAAAACGCCTGTATGATTACGCCGAACAGTTATACCTGCTGGCTACTGCACGGTTTGCAAAAGACAGTATCGTACTGTATGGCAAAAGCATGGGCTCCGGTATTGCTGCCTGGGTAGCCTCCAGGAAAAACTGCCGGCAACTGATCCTTGAAGCACCGTATTATTCCTTTACTTCCCTGGCCGCGCACTATCTCCCTGTTTACCCCGTGAACAGCATGATCCATTATAAAATTCCCACTTACCAATACTTGCAGCAGGTGATCGTACCCGTTACAATCATTCATGGCACGGCAGACGGCGTAATACCCTATAGCAATGCAGAGCTATTAAAACCATTTCTAAAACCACAGGATCAGTTCATTACCATCGAGGGAGGCAGCCATAATAATCTTAACGATTTCCCGGTTTTTCACCAGAAACTTGACTCCTTGTTAAAATAGTGTGGAAAGTTTATTGGCATCCATATAGGAAGAGCGACAAAGTTGACAAGTAGCGGGAAGACAATTAAATGAAGGTAAATAACTGACTGATTTGTCCTCCAAAGAACTAGTAAATAAACCTTTCTTAACCGGGATTAAAGGCTGTACGCACTGCCTGCGCCATGCCCGCTAACCGGCACCTGCAGTTAGCTTCGGCATATTAACCAGGAACCAGTGTTGCCGCAACACCAGGCGCTATACCGGCACCCTGTTTGCAGGCGCGTTTAAGCAATACCGTTACAACCTGCTGCCCATGTTTATTCATCAAGCGTTACCCTGTTCTTTCCTACCTTCAGCTTATACCCTACCCCGATTTTTAAAGCATAGTTCTCCCTGCTATGGCTAACCGGGAAATTAAAGCACACAGGGTAGTCATAGTCCTTTACAATCTCCTGTACTATCTCATAGACTGTTTTGCCAAAAGGCCGCTCAGTATCGGTTGTATCGGAAAAACCGCCAACAATAAGACCCGCCAATTTCTGCAGCTTACCACTTCTTTTCAACTGGTACAACATACGGTCAATTTTATACAACAGCTCACCCGTATCTTCCAGGAACAGGATCCGGCCCTTTGTTTTACTGTCCGACGGAGTGCCTACCAGGTGCGTCAGCAGGGTTAGGTTGCCGCCCACCAGCTCCGCTACCGCTTCGCCCCGCCTGTTGTACCCGTGAACCGCGCATTCGTATCTTGCTTTCTTTCCCTCCAGCGCATTTTTCAACGACAGCAGAAATTCATTGTCTGCGCCCCCATCGTTAAATGCGGCAGCCATTGGCGCATGAAGCCCTGCAATTTTATAATTGCTGTACACATGGCTGTGCAATACCGTTATATCACTGAAACCGATGATCCATTTAGGGCGCTTGCTGAACAATGAAAAATCAAGCTGGTCTATAATGCGGCCCAGTCCATAACCACCGCGGCCACAGAGTATAGCATTGATGCTGTCATCATCCAGCATGGCCTGCAGTTCATCAGTCCTTTCTTCATCCGTGCCGGAAAAATAATCCGGCGAATGGCTGCCCAGGGTTTTGCCCACCATTACATTGTATCCCCATTCATGCAGGGTATCAATACAGGTTTGGGCTTTTTCGGCGGGCATAAAACCGGCCGGACAGGTGAGGCCGATGGTATCTCCTTTTTGCAAATAAGGCGGCAGGATAGTCATATAATAATTATTTTAAATTCAGTTGTTTCCTGGCTGTCAGTCACGGAATTTCTTTCAAGTTAACCGCATCCGGCAGCACATCAAGCCGGTGCCGCACGCCGCATTTTAAGGCATAGTTATTTTTCTGGTGGCCTACGGGAAAATCAAAACAAACTGGATACCGGTAACCCACCAGTTTTTCCAGTACAATCTCCTGCAGGGTTCTCCCAAATGCCTCATCGGGGCTATCGTCTGGCTTTATTTTAAACCCGCCCACTATCAACCCCTTGATTCTATCCAGTTTGCCGGTCCGTTTCAACCCCCAGAACATACGATCGATGCTGTACAGGTATTCCCCGGTATCTTCCACAAACAGGATTTTGTCTTTTGTAACCAGATCCGATTTGCTGCCGGCGAGCGATTCCAGGGTTTTCAGGTTGCCCCCTACCAGTACACCTTCCCCCCTACCCGTTTTATTCTTTTCGTTGGGCTCGGCTGTGTAGGTCGTTTTTTCACCCAGCAATGCCCGTTTTATAGAAAGTATGGAATCAGCCTGCACCGGTTCTGCTTTGGACCAGTCGTCCGGGAAACTATTGCACATCTTGGAATGAATGGAAGCAATACCGTAATTATGGTTCAGGTGCGAATGAATGACCGTGATATCACTAAAACCGAGGATCCATTTGGGTCTTTGTACCAGCCGGGTAAAATCCAGCTGGTCAATAATACGCACCGTTCCATAACCGCCCCGGGCACACATAATGGCTTTGATGGAATCATCGTCCAGCATCTGTTGTAGATCCGCTGTCCGTTCCGCATCAGTTCCGCCAAAACTAAAATCGCGTTGGCCGATGGTAGCACCAATTTTTACCCGCAAGCCCCAGTTTTCCATCTGCTGAACGGCAGGCTGCACCTCTTCCGATGTTATATAACCGGCAGGGCTGGTAATCCCAACCAGGTCTCCGGGCCGGAGGTAATGGGGCAGTACGGGATCCTTTCCGGCATCCTCCTCATCATTGGAAGCGGCGCCCAGTGCCGGAACAGCGGCACTGGCGGCAAGCAGAGAAGAAAGAAAATATTTTCGTTTCATATAATAAAGTTATCGGTAATCAGCAGACTGGCTGGTTAAATTGCAGCTTCTGCACAAACTTTTATTCATCCTGGAAACCGGTACGGTGGCCCGTTATTTAACAACCCTGTTGGACCGGGTAACGAGTGGTACAAATTTACTTCCAGCAACGCCAATTATACCAATGCGCTCTTAAAAGATAAGCAAAGCACGGTAAAATAGCCAGAAAGAATTTTATTTCAGCCCTGTGGAAAACAAACATGAGCAGCCAAAAACCTTCTATCATTTATTTCCAAAAAGAGCGTTTGTACAATGGACGGCTTCCTGCCCGGCCGTATACCATCGGCTTAGTTTTCCTATTGTAATCAATGCTGCAGACCGGAATTTTATTAAAATGATACCCGGCAGGAAAGCGCCTGCCCCGGCAGCCATTAAGCATTTTGGCATTGGTACCAATTAAAGTATTTTTGCAACCCGGCGCTGCTGAACGCCTGCCCGCAGGGTTGCGGCGCCGAATGCTGGTTAAAGAACAAAAGAAAGGATAATGAAAGATTATAAAAGAATATTGGTTACCGCAGCGCTGCCTTATGCAAACGGCCCTCTACACATCGGCCACCTGGCCGGCTGCTATCTTCCCGCGGATATTTATACACGCTACCAACGTGCACAAAAACGGGATGTGAAATTTGTAGGTGGCAGCGATGAGCATGGCGTGCCCATTACCATCCGCGCCCTGAAAGAAGGAACCACTCCGCAGCAGGTAGTAGACAAATACCACGCCCTGATCAAAGAAAGCCTGCACCAGATGGGAATTTCGTTTGACATCTATTCACGCACTTCCAACAAGGTGCACCACGACACGGCATCTGCTTTTTTTAAACGGCTTTATGACGACGGGCTGTTTGAAGAAAAAGAGACCGAGCAATATTACGACGAGCAGGCCAAAGCGTTTTTAGCCGACCGTTATATCATTGGCACCTGCCCTGTCTGCGCCAACACCAATGCCTACGGCGACCAATGCGAACGCTGCGGCTCTACCCTGAGCCCCGAAATATTAATAAACCCGCACAGCGCGCTCAGCGATGCCATACCGGTAAAGAAAAAAACAAAACACTGGTATTTCCCACTCCAAAACTATGAGCCCTGGCTCAAACAATGGATATTGGAAGACCATAAGGAATGGAAAAATAACGTGTATGGTCAATGTAAAAGCTGGCTCGACAGCGGTCTGCAAAGCCGGGCCATGACCAGAGACAGCAACTGGGGTATAAAAGTGCCCCTGCCAGATGAAGTGTTGTACACCCTGTCTGACGGCAGTAAAGCAGAAGACGTTGAAAAAGTTTTGTATGTATGGTTTGATGCACCCATTGGTTATATTTCCGCTACCAAGGAACTAACGGACAAATGGGCCGACTACTGGTGCAGTGACGACACAAAACTGGTGCATTTTATTGGCAAGGACAATATCGTTTTCCATTGCATTATTTTTCCCGCCATGCTGAAAGCGCATGGCAATTTTGTACTGCCCAACAACGTGCCGGCCAATGAATTTTTAAACATCGAAGGTGAAAAAGTATCTACCAGCCGCAACTGGGCGGTATGGGTAAATGAATACCTGCAGGATTTTCCGGACCAGCAGGATGTTTTGCGCTATGTTTTATGCGCCAATGCACCCGAAACCAAAGACAACGATTTTACCTGGAAGGATTTCCAGGAAAGAAACAACAGTGAACTGGTGGCCATTTTTGGTAATTTTGTAAACCGCACTTTTGTGCTGATGCATAAATTGTGCAATGGCAAAGTGCCCGTACTGCACCAGGACAAACTGGACGAAAAAGATGCGGTTGTACTTAGGGATATCACGGAGGCAAAAACAAAAATAGAAAACCTGCTGGAACACTACCGGTTCCGCGACGCGCTGTTTGAAGTGATTGACCTGGCGAGAAAGGGAAATAAATACATGCAGGAAAAAGAACCCTGGATAGTGGTAAAACGACTGGGAGAAAATCCCGGGGCGCAGGTACTGATTGACAATTGCCTGCATATCTGCCTGCAGTTGACCGCCAATCTTGCCATTTTGATAGACCCGTTTTTACCCGCTACATCAATGAAAATGCTGCACATGATGAAGGTGGTAGATAAAATGCTCGACTGGGAAAACGCTGGCAAAACCAATTTACTGAGCACGGGTTATAGTCTGCGGGAACCCCAATTGTTGTTCAGGAAAATAGAAGATGCCGAAATAACCCTGCAGGTGGAGAAATTAAACCAGAATAAAATAATGACAACATCGGAAAAACAACATAGTGACCAGGGTGCAGCGCCACCAACCGCGCAGCCCCTTGTGAAACCAACCATCCAGTACGATGATTTTGCAAAGCTTGACCTGAAAGTGGGCACCATTACGGCGGCTGAAAAAGTGGCAAAGGCAGATAAACTATTAAAACTGGGAATTGATCTTGGTTTTGAAAAAAGAACCATTGTATCCGGTATTGCCCTGCATTTCGGGCCGGAGGAGATTATTGGCAAACAGGTGGTGGTAGTAGCCAATCTTGCACCACGCAAAATGAAGGGCATTGAAAGCAATGGCATGATACTGATGGCGGAAGATGCTGCCGGAAAATTACAGTTTATAACACCAGAAATAGCCATCAACAACGGGAGTGCGGTAAGCTAAAAGAGTTCCGGATCCCGGATTTATGTGGCCGGGGGAGTCCTGGTATTGCGCGGCACGGGGCTATTGCAAATCGTTCCGCTTCCAGATTTCAAATTTGCCAAAAGAGTCCTGGTAGATCTCGTGAAAATTTTGGGGCCTGACGCTCTCCGGCGTAGAGCTGTTATATACAATACAATCGTACCGGTCCCGCGCCAACAACGGTTTATAACGCATACTGTTTTTTGCCGACAATGTAAGTTCAATACTTTTATGGCTTATACGGTAATAGTATTCTATCCCGGGGTAATAATAAAAAAAACCGCTGTTCATGGATGAATTATCATAGCAGGTGGTTACCCCATTCTCTATTAGCAGGCGGGAAATAGCTGCACTTTGTTTGTCTACAGCAATTGCCGGGAGATAAAAGTAACCATCAGCCAAAAGCAACACGACCACTGCTATACAACCAATGCTGTTTTGCCATTTTTTATTCCAGGCAGGCAGGGCTGCTGCCGCCGCGGCAAAAAGACTGACAAGCAAGGGGATGGCCAGAGATCCGAAAGCAAGCGATCTGCCTGTAAATAAAAACCTGGTAACGAGGTATAAAAACACACCCGACACCGGAAGGCCTACTATAAGAAAAATCATTAAATGCCACCTGGAAGCTAACTTGTTTTTTAGCAGCGGAAGGATTGCAATGGCGACTAAAAACAGTACTACGGATATGTAGCTACGCCCCGTATAAGCCATAAAAACGCTCTGCATTGTATCCGGTAATGCAATAAGGATATGATAGTAAGAAGGGGTGGTACTGATAATGTCTTCAAAAACCGCGATGCCGGTGGTAAACATCATGGGTGCATAACAAAGCAGGCATACTACAATTATAAGCAGATTGATTTTTAAGAATAACGCTATGGCCGGTCTCTTTTTATTTTTCAAAACCCATAGCCCGGCAACCAGGAGCAGAAAAAGCAACAGGAAATGCGTAATCATTGAGTAAACGCCGGCCACGGCAGCCACAAAATAGACAACCAGGTATCTTTTTCGATCAGGCCGCTCCATCCAAAACAGAAAGCTGAAAATTCCGGCAATGGCAAAAAATAGTTCATGCATAACACCTCTTGCATTTACCATAAAGATGGCCGTTAGTGGGGCAAAGGCCAAAGCAATCACTCCTGCCATTGCAACAAAATGACTATTGTAATATTTTCTCAGGCACGCGTATAATAAAAAACAGGATGATATTCCTGCGAAGAAGGGAGACAACCGTAAATTAATTTTCATGGGTGTTGGCAACCACTTAAAAAAATGAGTAGTCGCTTCAAACAACGGATAATTACTAAAAGTAAAAAAGGAATAGTAAAAGGGATGGTCCGTATAATAATTGAAGCTCCACATTTCATCATAACGAAGATAACCGCTTATCATATGGTATGAATAGAACAGGATAATTATCGTCATTAATGCGGCTACCGCTTTGTTCTGACGACGGGAATTGTTTTGAAAAACAGCAACACTGGATTTTACGGATTGCCACACCGAGATAAATAAGACCCGGAAGCGGGCGGTTATAAAAGACCGGAAGCGCAATGCCAGCCAGCAGCCCAGGGGCAATAAAATAATAACCAGGCTGGCCAGCCGCTTCGCCCATACAAAACGCTGCCGGGTAAAGAGGCTGGTCCGTATTTTTTCTTCCAGGCCGTTCTTATGGATTGTGGCTGTAATGCCTGCGATAAGTGAATCATATTCCGACAACAGCACATAGAGCGAACTGATGAGGGCTAAGAGAAGAATGATTATTACACTGACAAGGTATATGCGATACTTATCGGGGCGCATGAATTGATTTGATTTATACGGGGCTAATGAGAGAATATTTCCCCCAAACGTCATTTAGAAAGCAAGTTTACTACTTTTACGGTTACAAACTGGTGAAATATGAAAATCGGATTTATTGGATTGGGCAGCCTGGGAACACCCATTGCCGGCAACCTTGCCGAAAGCGGCCATGCGCTTTATGTATACAACCGTACCCGGTCAAAAACAACAGCGCTGGCAGTAAAGGGCGCGGTTGTTTGTGAAACCATTGAAGCATTGGCGAAACAGTGTTCTATTGTGTTTACCATTGTATCGGATGATGCCGCGCTTAAGGATATCTGTGAGACAGATAAAGGATTGATAAGAAATTTATCTTCCGGCAGTATTCATGTCTCCATGAGTACGGTTCTTCCGCAAACCGCGTTTGAAATAGCCGCGGCGCATGAAATAAACGGTCAGCATTATATTGCGGCCCCCGTTTTTGGCCGCCCCGAAGCCGCTATGGCAAAAAAACTGAATTTTGTGGTTTCGGGGGCCGATGCCATCCGCAAACAAATTGAACCCTTACTAAAAGACGCAGGCGCCGCCGGCATTTTTCATTTTGGAGATAGCTTTACCGCAGCCAATACCGTAAAGCTTTGTGGTAATTTCTTGATCGCTGCCGCATTGGAAGCCATTGGTGAAAGCGCCGCCCTTGCCAATCAAAGCGGCGTTAATGCCACGGACATGTGGAAGATGTTTTCACAAACGCTTTTTAATACGCCCCTTTACCAGAATTACAGCAATATTATTCTTCAAAAGAAATTTGAACCGGCCGCCTTTACGGCAAAACTGGGGCTCAAAGATTTAAACCTGGTATTGCAACAGGCCAAATCCGTCCATCAAAATATGCCGCTGGCCGAACTTTTGAAAAACAATATGCAGGAATTGGTAAAAGAGGGCAGGGGAAATATTGACTGGAGCGCAGTATCGCTGGCGGTCAAATAAGCGGCGTCTTATCGCGACCAAGTGGGTTCCTGACGCCCGCGGAGATAACCAGGAATGCCACTGGTATTTTCTTCTTTGAACGCGCCGGAAGAAAAGATTTTATACTACCTTCGGTCTAAATAGTTGTTTAACTAACTAATTTTCGAGATATGTCAAACCGAATCATTAAAAAAGTGGCCGTTCTTGGTAGTGGCGTAATGGGAAGTCGTATTGCCTGTCATTTTGCGGGAGTTGGTTTGCAGGTATTGCTGCTTGATATTGCTCCCAAAGAATTGACGCCGGCGGAGCAGGCAAAAGTTGCATCGCTTGATCAGCCGGCTGTTAAAAACAGGATTGTAAACGAAGCGCTGGCCACGGTCGTAAAATCGAACCCCTCGCCGGTTTACCATAAAGATGTCATCAAAAGAATAAAAACTGGCAATTTCACCGATAACATGAAGGACATTGCCGGCTGTGATTGGATCATTGAGGTGGTAGTGGAAAGACTGGACGTCAAGCAGTCGGTTTTTGCCGAGGTAGAAAAATACCGTCGCCCGGGAGCCCTGGTCAGTTCTAACACATCGGGCATTCCCATTCATATGATGGCGGAAGGCCGCAGTGAAGATTTTAAAAAACATTTTTGCGGCACTCATTTTTTTAACCCGCCCCGCTACCTGCGCCTGCTGGAGATAATTCCCACACCCTTTACCGACCCGGAAGTAACCGATTTTTTATTGCATTACGGCGATTCATTTCTGGGCAAGACAACCGTGTTGTGCAAGGACACCCCTGCATTTATTGCTAATCGTATTGGGGTATATGGCATGATGCTCATTTTTAATTTGGTGGAAAAAATGGGGCTGACCATTGACGAAGTTGAAGCACTGACCGGCCCCGTTATAGGCCGTCCAAAATCGGCCACATTCAGAACGGCCGATATTGTGGGCATCGATACCCTTGTAAAAGTTGCCGCAGGAGTAGCCGCCAATTGTCCTTCTGATGAGCAGCGGCAGGTTTTTTCCATCCCCTCCTGGGTAGAAAAAATGGTACAAAACAAATGGCTGGGTGATAAAACCGGGCAGGGCTTTTTTAAAAAGATGCCGGCCGCAGCCAAAGGCGCCAAAGTAATCCATGTATTGGATATAACAACATTCGACTATAAACCTCGCGTCAAGCCGCGTTTTCCAAGCCTGGAAGCAGCCAAATCCATTGACGATCTCAAAACAAGATTAAAGACATTGTGCGGCGCACAGGATAAGGCTGGGGAATTTTACCGCAATTTTCATTACGGCCTATTTTCTTATATCTCTCACCGCATACCCGAAATCAGCGATGAAATTTACCGCGTGGATGATGCCATGATGGCCGGTTTTGGCTGGGAGATAGGTGCATTTGAAAGCTGGGATACACTGGGTGTAGCCAAAACAACGACGGCTATGAAAACCGCCGGATACACCGTTGCGCTCTGGGTAGATGAAATGATAGCGGCAGGAACGGAAAACTTTTACAAAGTTGAAAATGGAAAGCGTTTTTATTACGACCTGCGCTCAAAACGATATACGGCGCTGCCAGGTGGTGAAGCGTTTATAGTAATGAAAAATTTTGAAAACGAAACCGTTTGGAAAAACAGTGCCTGTCGCACCTATCACCTGGGCGACGAAGTGTTGGGCCTTGAATGGTATACCAAAATGGGAAGTATTGGCGGCGAAGTACTGGAAGGCATCCAGCGATCCATTGCCCTGGCCGAAGAAAAATACAAGGGGCTGGTGATTGCCAATGAGGGCGCCAATTTTTCTGCCGGTGCCAATGTGGGCATGATATTTATGCTGGCCATTGAACAGGAATACGACGAGTTGGATATGGCCATTCGTATATTTCAGAATACGATGATGCGTGCAAGATACTCCGCAGTGCCCGTGATAACAGCCCCACACGGACTTGCGCTGGGTGGTGCCTGTGAGTTAAGCCTGCACAGCGATAAAGTTTGCGCCGCGGCAGAAACCTATATCGGGCTGATTGAATTGGGCGTGGGTCTTATTCCCGGTGGTGGCGGCACCAAGGAATTTGCACTGCGTGCGGCGGATGAAATGCACGAAGACGAACCCGAAACCATTACACTCAAAAACCGGTTTTTAACCATCGCCACTGCAAAAGTGGCCAGCTCGGCGCTGGAAGGATTTGACATGGGTATACTGAGAAAAGGGCAGGATGAAGTAAGCATGAACCAGGGGCGGAGGATCGCCGATGCAAAAAAAGCCATTATTGAATTATTTGATGGCGGCTATACCCAACCGATACCACGCAGTGATATAAAAGTGCTTGGTCGTTCCGCGCTGGGCGCCCTGTATGCGGGTATCAATGGAATGAAAGTAGCCAACTACGCCACCGAACATGATGGATTGGTAGCAAAAAAACTAGCGTATGTGATGTGCGGCGGTGATCTCACCGAACCTTCTTTTGTTACCGAACAATACCTGCTTGACCTGGAACGCGAAGTATTTTTAAGCCTGGCGGGCGAAAAAAAGACGCTGGAGAGAATCCAGGCTGTGCTGAAAACCGGAAAGCCGGCAAGAAATTAACGGTTCAATTCATTGCCATCCGGGTATCATGATTCAAAACCTTATCATCCGTAGGCAGTACTTCCTTCCTTGATAATTCCAGAAATTCTTTTAGAACGTTGGCCTCAAAGCCGGCCGGGCTTCGTACCCGTATCACTGCTCCGTTTTCCGCTAAGGTTGTGATTGAGCTTTAGTAGGTTTTTTAGCCATTCCTTTATTCAGCTTTAGCAAAAAGCTGACGTAAATCGCAGATTCATCAACACCCCTGAAAAATGATAATACGTTGATAAAACGAGGCGCCTTCTGCGGGTTCTGGTGTCAGCGTTCGCATGGCCGAAGTTGACCCAATCACTTTCATCCGGATCAAAATCCTTGTCATTCCGAAGCAGGACTTACTGCTATAATAATGCTGGAAATTCTTTTGTCACATCGGCCTCAAACAAGCGGGGAAAGAGTATCGAAAATAATTATATCAACAAAATAGGTTCAAATTGAAAGATTGAATAATATCGAACTATGGGAGAAGCAGAAATCATTACAAACAGACAGCAACTGGTTATTCATTCCTTACTTTTCTTTTATGGTGATGCCGCTGACGATGGCCTGGCTACCCAGGTGGCAAAAGATATTGCCGACCACTGGAACGAGCCGGATGTCACGGCCACCATCGACAAAAAACCTTATCGTATTGTCTTTGATATTCAAGGCAACTGGCATCCTGCCTTAACACCGGAAATGGTTTTTGAAAACGATAATCCGCGAAATAATTATTTCAGGATAGAAGAATTTGCCCTGGGCAATATTTCTTTTGTAGACGGTCAACCCTGCAATACCGGTTACTTTAAACTGGAAAACCTGCTTTACAATTCAACCACGGCTGCACACGAATACGGACACACGCTGGGGCTTCCACACCCAACGAACTTAGACATACGCGGAAAGGGGCAGCCGGGTATCATGTATCCGCGTGGCACCATCTGCGACCCTGCCTTCCAGTATGATCCCCTGGCGGCACCCGGTGCCAAGGGCGGTACCCTCACTCCGTTTAAAAGAAAAGTATTACCATCCGATATTGAACTCCTGAAATTGCACCGGCTGCGATTTAGTACAGGCCGGGCCGTTATCGGTGGGTTTTCCAGTGTATTCCATAACCGTCATTCACCGGCTGGATAGATTTTTGTTCGCTCCCCCTTATTTGTAACGCAGTTCATTTATTAAAGAAGTATCTTACTCTATAAATAAAACACCATCCCTTGTCAGTCTTAACCTTGCAAAACATCCATAAATCGTACGGAAAAATACAGGCGCTCAGCGGCTTGTCATTCAGCATACCACAGGGTGCCGTGTTTGGCGTACTGGGTCCCAATGGCAGTGGTAAAACAACCCTGCTTAGTATTGTCCTGGATGTATTAAAAGCCGACGAAGGCCATTTCCAATGGTTTGGCAAACCAGGATCACCGGAGCAAAGAAAAAAAATTGGTTCCCTGCTGGAGACCCCTAATTTTTATCATTATCTCTCGGCAGTCAATAATCTAAAAATCACCCATAGCATCAGTGGAAGAGGCAATGCCGCTGATATTGACAGTGTGCTGGAAAAAGTAAAATTATACGAAAGAAGAAACAGCCGTTTTAATACCTATAGCCTGGGCATGAAACAACGCCTGGCCATTGCCGCTGCATTGCTGGGCGACCCGCAGGTGCTGGTGCTGGATGAGCCCACCAATGGCCTGGACCCCGTTGGTATTGCCGAAATACGTGAACTCATTATTGAACTGAGCAGGAAGGGGCATACCATTATTATGGCCAGCCACTTGCTGGACGAGGTGGAAAAAGTATGTACCCATGTGGCCATACTGAAAAAAGGAACCCTGATTACTACCGGCCCCGTGGAAGAAGTGCTGGCCGATGAAGACACCATAGAAATAGGTGCTGCCAACCCGGAAGCACTGAAAGACGCCATGAACGGTTATGGCAAGGGAACTAAAATCCTGCGGGAGAGCGACCATCTGCTGGTTACGATGCCTCAGGGCACGGCACGACTGGATGATATCAATACTTATTGCTTCAATAAAGGCATCGTGCTAAATCACCTACTATTTAAAAAGAAAAGACTGGAGGCCAAATTTTTTGAGCTCACCAATAACTAACCAAACAATTGCCGTTAAAAATCCCTTCTATGCTGCACCTTGTAAAAACAGAATGGCTTAAAATAAAAAAATATCCTGCTTTCTGGTGGGTAATGGGTATCACGGCGCTTACCTACCCCGGGATCAATTATATATTCCTCAATGTATACCAGACCATCACCGAAAAACAAAGTTCCTCCGGCCAGATACTAAAAGCATTGATCGGCAATCCATTTTCCTTCCCCGAGGCCTGGAAAACAGTAGCCTATTTCTCTTCCATATTCGTATTTATTCCTGCCATCGTTATCATTATGCTTATTACCAATGAGTATACTTATAAAACCAATCGTCAGAACATTATCGACGGGTGGAGCAGGAATGATTTTATGACCGGCAAACTGACTGATGTTATTATTCTTTCCACTATCGTAACCCTGCTCTATTCAGTAGTAGCCCTGGTTATTGGACTTACCAATTCAACCAATACGGGAGCCGGCATCTGGAAAATGGGCTACTATATCGGTTTGTTCGCCCTGCAAACCTTCGCCCAACTCTCGCTGGCATTTACGGTGGGCCTGCTGGTACGCAAATCATTTATTGCGCTGGCTATTTTTTCCTTTTATTTTATTATAGCTGAGCCCATTGCGGTAAAATATTTACACTTCAAAATTAAAAGCGAGATCGGCCGGTTTTTTCCGCTTGAGGTCTCGCACCGCCTGATTCCCAAACCAGCGTTTATTGGCCGTATAGACGAAGTAGCTTACCAGGCATCTCTCAATGCCATTAAATACCATGTAGGCTATACCTTGGTGCTCATTGTGCTTACCTGGGGGTTTTGCTTTTGGTTGAACAACCGGCGCGATCTGTAAACCTGACTGTACCGTAAAAGTAATGGATCAATGTTTGTACACATTGGTCCTTGCCCTCATTATCAATTCATTTTTATGAAAAAGAAAATTACTTGCCTGTTGTACTTTTTCCTGCTGCAATCGACCGTTTGTGTATACAGTCAGAACATTGAAACGGTTATAAAAACCCAGGCCATGGAGATGGCAAGAGCAGTACTGGCCCGGGATGTAGATAAGCTGGTTATTTACCTGCCACCTAAACTGGTAGCCGACGCTGGCGGGCGCGATAGACTGCTGGTGGCGCGTGATACATTGAACAAATACATGAAACAGTTTGGGGCCGAAATAAAAAAAGTGTTAATTGGCGACCCCGGCAAAATTATCTTTTATAAAAACCAGTTGCAAACTACCCTGCCGCAAACCACTTCGGTTAAATTTATGGCCGGTTTGGTGATACTGGAAAGTACCCTGGTGGCCATATCGGACGACAAAGGCAGACACTGGTATTTTATCGATACCGGTATTTACCACGGAGAGAAACTAAAAGCTTCTTTACCCGATCTAAGCCCGGAACTGGTTATACCGCCACTCAAAAAACCGAGAATAGTGCCGGATGAACAATAGCAGCGCCGAACGGGCTAATTTTTACTGGTCAGTTGGTTAATGGCCGCCTCCGGCGAGGGATAGAGAAACTGGTATCCCACAGTCCGAAGCTTTTTTGCTGATACAGTGGCGCTTTTCAATACTTCAATACTCATCTGGCCCAATACAAGTTTCAGTACCCAGGAAGGAATATAGAGCGGTATATAAAAATTCTTCTTTATGGCTTTCGCCAGGCGGATTGTAAATTCTTTATTGGCTAACGGTTTTGGCGCCACGGCGTTCCATGCGCCTACCATCTTTTCATCTTCTATCGCCTGCAGATAGATACGGCACAGATCGTCTATATGTACCCAGCTGATGACCTGTTTCCCACTTCCTAAAATTGCGGCTATACCAAAACGTAATGGCTTTACAAATTCATTCATTGCGCCACCTGCCCTGCTCAAAACAATACCGGTTCTTACCGTTACCAGGCGTTTTCCCAGTGCGACAACGGGTTCAATGCTTTCTTCCCATTGGCGACAGGTCTGCCCTAAAAATGCCCCGTCGGGCGGGTCCGTTTCTACAAAAGGATTTGGATTGGGAACAAGCGGGTCTGCGCCATACCAGCCGATGGCGGAAGCACTAATAACTGCTTTTACCTGGTTGTTGTTGTCGGTCAGCGTTTTTACCAGTAGGGCGCTGCTTTGCGTACGGCTTAGCAGGATCTCCTTTTTTCTTTTGCTGGTCCAGCGTTTATCCGCCACACCGGCGCCGGCCAGGTGAATGATATAATCTGCCTGTTGTACGGCTGCAATATCTATCAGTTGTTTGGAAACATTCCAGCCTGCATAAGACAATCCGCTCTGCGTATTCATTTTTTGCTGAGCTGGTTTCCGGGTCAGGATGATTACACTGTATCCTTTTTGCATTAATAATTCGCTAAGGGCCTTACCAATTAATCCCGTGCCGCCGGTAATAAGAATGGTTGGCATATCACTTTGTATTGATTTTTGGTTTACCACCCCGCAATCTTGCGGATGGTACAGATAAGTTCAAAGATAAGAAAGGTGCAAGCTAGGAGTAAATACTTACCAAATTGATAAAAAACAAGGCATTCAGGG
>JBDTVE010000082.1:0-20077 GCA_040007355.1 Bacteroidota bacterium
AGCCCCTGAACGGGGAATGACTATAAAAAAGGGCCGCGGAATTGCCGCGACCTTTTTTATTGTCATTGTCATTATTTCTTTTTACCGGCTGCCGGCATTATTTTATCCATCACGGGCATTTTTTGCATCATTTTAGTTACTTCACCCATTTCCATATAGGCCCAGTGTTCTACGGCCTTACCGTTGCTGAATTTCACCACTTCTATCATGTGCATGTCATAAGGTCCCGCAGGCATGGAAACACCGTCGCCGGTTCCGGAATAGCGCATCAGCGAAAAGGCATAGTTATCGTCGGCCACCTCTTTCACTATTTCCATTTTCATATTCTTATTAGTGGCGTAAGCGGCTTTAATCATGGCTTTCAAACTGTCGCGGTTGCCTTCGCCTTTATCGGTGTGATCTACAAAATCGCTTGCTACCACACTGTCAATACCACTCACATCGCCTGTTTCAAAAGCCTTGGTTACTACGTGTACCGCTTCCAGGTTTTTTTGTGCCAGGGAGCTAACGGCGCCGACCCCTGCCGGATTATCTGTTACAGCGGGTTTACTATCGCTGTTGCAGGATACCATGAATAAAGCAAAACATACTACTGCAAGATGAATTGTTTTCATTTTACTGATGATTTTAGGTGATAAAATAATAATGAGGCCTTCAGGGGGAGGAATTAGCAGAACCATACAAGCTACTGATTTTTTACTGATTTGTAAAAAAAACAGGAAAAGATTGTAGGGCAGCGAAACAGGCGGGAAATGGTCTGACTGAATAATCTATCTTCTTGGGCAGGCCCGGGGTTGATTGCGCATTAACGGTTATGCCATACCGTTAGTTTTTTCGAACTGTCCGACTGTTGCGTTCTCAACCGTTATATTTGTATTAGCAAACCGGGACGGCGGAATAAATCGTTTTCGTCTTGGTCCGGTTACAAAATCAATACAGATAATCATGGAAATAGGTGTTTATACATTTGCAGACATTACCGCCGACCCGGCTACCGGGCAACGCATCAGTGCTGCCGAGCGCGTACGCAACCTGATGGAGGAAATTGAACTTGCCGAGCAGGCCGGTCTGGATATTTTTGCCGTGGGGGAGCACCATCGGCCCGATTTTGTAGTGTCCTCACCGGCCATTATACTGGCGGCTGCGGCCGTTAAAACAAAAAGGATCCGGCTTTCCAGCGCGGTTAGTGTGCTAAGTTCAGATGACCCCGTGCGCGTGTTCCAGGATTTTGCAACCGTTGATTTATTGTCGGCGGGGCGGGCTGAAATAATGGCCGGCCGGGGCTCCTTTATAGAATCATTTCCGCTTTTTGGTTATGACCTGAAAGATTATGATGAACTGTTTGAAGAAAAATTGCAATTGCTGGTGCAGCTAAATGAGCAGGAAAAGATAAGCTGGAAGGGCAAGCACCGGCCCGCTATCCATAACCTGGGTGTTTATCCCCGTCCATTCCGGCAAAAATTACCCATATGGGTGGCCGTGGGGGGCACGCCCGAATCGGTGGTGCGCGCGGGTGTTATGGGGCTTCCCATGGCGCTTGCCATTATTGGGGGAATGCCCGATCGTTTTGTACCGCTGGTTGACTTGTACAGGAGCACCGCAAAAAAAGCCGGGCAGACCGCCATTATTGGTATCAACTCACAGGCATATATAGCAGTGGATTCGCAAAAGGCAGCCGATGAATTTTATCCTTCTTATGCAGATGTGATGGGCCGTATTGGCCGCGAGCGCGGATGGCCGCCTTTGAGCCGCGCGCAATTTGACTACCTGCGCTCAGAAAAAGGCTCACTGGTAGTAGGCAGCCCCCAGCAGGTGATCGACAAGATATTATACGAATATGAATTGTTTAAACATGATCGCTTCCTGGCACAGATGAGTATGGGCCCCATGCCGCATGCGTCCACCATGCGTTCCATAGAATTGTTTGGAACCAGGGTGGCGCCAGCCGTACACAAGGCAATAAACGGAAACCCTGGTGTTCATTGATGCCGGCAGAAGAGATCGATGTTTCGGTTACCGCCAGTATCATGCGTGGCAAGCCAGTTAGAAAAGTTATTAAAACAAATGATGTATCAGGGGAAGATGCCCAGTTCGGCATAACTGGTTCCCACTTTATTAATGGCCACCACATAGGCTGCGGTACGCATATCGGGAACCTCCGGATTGGCCTTCCAGGCATCCATGATCTCCCGGGTAGCGGCCGTCATAGTCTCTTCCAGCCCGCTGTATACGAGGTCGGCTTCGTCGGCCCCATGCATTATAAAATTCCTTTCTTTTTCATTTACTTTTTTACCGGACAGCTCTTCCATCTGTCCCAGTATATGGCTGTTCATATTCTCCGTAAAACGCTTTTCCATGCGCCCATAACGTACATGGCTAAGGTTTTTCAGCCATTCAAAATAACTAACGGTTACACCGCCGGCATTCAGGTACATATCTGGTACCACCAGCACACCTTTTTTTATAAAAACCTCATCTGCATCGGGTGTCAGGGGCCCGTTGGCGGCCTCACCTATAATCTTTGCCTTAATATTGGGTGCATTGTCGCCATTAATCACGTTTTCCAGCGCTGCGGGGATCAGGATATCGCAATCGAGTTCCAGCGCATCGCCCGAACGGGCAATATTAACGGCCCCGGGAAAGTTTAAAATGGAACCTGTTTTTTTCCGGTGTTGAAAAACTTCCTCTTCGTTAAGTCCGTCTGCGTTCATAATGGCGCCTTCATATTCTGCCAGGGCAACCAGCCTGGCGCCGCCCTCTCTGAAGAACTTGGCGGCATGATAGCCAACATTGCCCAACCCCTGTATAATCACCCGTTTATCTTTTATTCCCATGCTTAAACCAAGCCGTTTCATGATATCGGGCATATTGCATACTTCGCGCAGCCCATAAAAAACGCCAAGCCCGGTAGCCTCCTTGCGGCCGCGTACTCCGCCCTGTGTAACTGGTTTGCCGGTTACACAACCCAGCGCGTCTATTTCCCCGGGCCGCATACTGGTATAAGTATCCAGTATCCAGGCCATTTCACGCTCACCGGTGCCATAATCGGGCGCTGGCACATCAGTGCCGGGGCCGATAAAATTTTTCTTAATCAGTTCATGTGTATAACGACGGGTAATTTTCTCCAGGTCATAGGCGGTGTATTTTTTAGGATCGATGCTGATACCACCCTTGGCGCCTCCAAAAGGCACGTTTACAATGGCGCATTTATAAGTCATCAGCGCTGCCAGCGCCATTACCTCATCCAGGTTAACGGAAGTAGAAAAACGAATCCCGCCTTTACAGGGAGTTTTATGATGCGAGTGCTGCACCCGGTAGGCCTTAATGACTTCAATCTTGTCTCCTATCTTTACCGGGAAATACATCCTGTATACTGAATTGCATTGCTTGATCTGTTCCAGCAAGCCCGGATCAATGCTGGTATATTTTGCAGCTTTATCGAAGCTTTTTTCCACCGCTCCAAAAAAACTGTATTCATGTTGTCCTGCCATAAGAGGTGCTTTAATTTTTATATGATTACAATCGTTTGTTAGTTAAAATGGCCCTGCAATATAGCTGAATTCTATTGACCACAGCCCGCCGGGCATTACACAGTATATCTCGGGTTCTTGTACCGCACAGGCCGTCGAATCAGGGCTTTTCCTTTTCCAGCCGGGTTATCTTCCGGTCTAAACGGATTAAATATAAAATCAGACCTGCTAAAATGATAACCATAACGGTTACCACCACATAAATCTTACCGTTGTGGCGCATGTCAAACGCAGTATATTGTTTTTCGGGGTCGGTAGTCTGGGCCAACAGCGCAAGCGGCAGGCCTGTATATAAACACGTAATTAGTAGGAATATTTTCTTAACCATTTAATATGCTTTTCTCTTTGATTAAATCCAGCCTGATTTTAAGTGAAGTGATCCATACGGCCAGTAAGGTCCAGCCAATGATGGCGGGGTAAAAAACCATTTTTATTCGGTTGTCAGAATCCCGGAAGTTCAATGCGGGGTTACCACCTTTACCGGGGTGCAGGCTCTCCATCAGTCGCGGCAGGATCCAGATTGTGGGAAACAACATGGCAAAGGCAAAAATATTGTAGACAGCGCTGATCCTCGCTTTTTTATCAATATCCGTCAGGGAACCACGCAATACCATATAAGCAAAATAGATAAGCAGCGCAATGGCCGCACCCGTAAGTTTTGGCTCGGTAAAAATTTGGGAATCATCGGCATATTCCGTCCAGGTATATTTGGCCCAAACGGCACCAGTTGCATAGCCAAGCACGCCGAACAGGATACCTATTTTTGCAAAATTGACGGCGTATATATCGTGCCGAAGGTTTTGCGTTCGCAGGTATTTTATGGAGTATACCAGCGAGACACTGAATAATATCATCATAGCAAACCACATGCACACATGAAAAAACATATTGCGAATGGACTCATGCAATATTTCACGGGCAGGCATATTAAACAATAAACCGCCGATAACTGTATAAAAAAGTAGACAGACACAAACTATTTTCCACCAGGATTTGTGCATATTGGTATGTTTATAAACCGGCACTCAATTGAGCTTTAGGCGTTGCAAATGTAGCATAAACCTTTTCAATATTATATCGCAAAAAGGAAAATTAGATGAAACCGCAGGCTCGTTAAAAAGTCTTAGTAGCTGCTTTCTTAAAATGGAATCTGCCTTGAATAGTTTTCAGCGTCTTGTCAATGTTGTTTAGTATCCATAAAACACCGGATTTGTTTGGCGGGCGTTGTTTACAGATAGGTGTAATATTTAGTCTTTCCATAAAAAAGGAAATAGTACAATGGCCAGTGCAATAACCAGTATATCCAGCCCGGCCAGCAATACTATCATCTGCAGCAGGCCACCCTGTATTACATCGGAGAACACGATACCGGATATTCTCATCAGCAGCATCAATTGTGGAATAATCAGGGGAAAACCCATAATGGCCATCAGTGCCGCATTCTGCTGTGCCCGGGCCGCAATGGCAGATAAAAAGGTGAACACCAGACTAAGGCTGGTACCCCCCAGTATGGTTATACCCAGGAAAGGAAGCGCCCTGATAACCGGGTTACCCAAAAAAGCGGCAAAAAGCAACCAACTGGTAAGCGTCATGATCACCATTAGCAACACATTAAAAATAAGCTTGGCGATGATAAACTGCCTTCCGCCGGCAATGGAATAAAAATACAACATCCGGCCCCTGGTTTCTGCCAGAAAACTTTTGGCTACCGCATTAACACATACAAACAATTGTATCATCCAGAAAAGACCGTTCCAGACACCCGCCTCCGGCTGACCCATGGCCAGGAATAGAACAAATATGGTAGACGCTACGTATAACAAAACGCCATAGAAGCTGTATTGCTGTCTGATTTCAAGCAGGAGGTCTTTTTTTAAAAGCGCCAGAATATGATTGCTTTGTTTTGAGATAACGAGATTATTTGCACAAAAATAAGGCTTATGCGCCTATCTTAATTTTAACCGGGCCGCTTATGCTGAAAGAACAGCATTTGATTTCGCCATGGCGGGGTGGTATTAGAATGCTGCAGACAGGCCGGGGTGTACTGCGGGTGTCTGCTCATGGCATTAGGGAAGGGCAACCTGTATTAGCCATTCGGCAACAGCAAAGAATGCAGCGATGCGCCCAATCTTCGCCGGAGCACACAACGCCGGTCTGGTTGAATAAAATGTCTTTTAACGCCCGGTTAATAACAACCTGTTTGCAACAAAAGCAAAAGGACGCTGATTAAATCCATTACTTTTATTTATACCTGCAGCCTCATGAAAAAAATCAGGACAATTGCCTGCCTGTTGCTAATCACCCTGCTGGCCCACGCCGCCAATGCCCAAATCATCAATATTGATAAAACAGACACGGCTGATTATGTAAAAAAGGCAGTCTGGAACGGGAATATCTCTCTTGGTCTTGAAGTAGACAAACAGCGATCAACGCTGTTTGATGCCAGTAATTTCCTGAATCTGTCCCTGCAAAAGCGGCACGAGCTTTTTATCCTTTCGGCCAGTGACCGGTTTACCTATAATGGCCCCAGCAGTTATCTGAATAAAGGATACGTGCATATACGCTGGCGGCATAACTATAAAGCATTATTGCATCCTGAAACCTACCTGCAATACCAATGGGATGATGCCCTGGGAATGGTTCATCGTTTCCTGGCAGGTGAGAATCTTCGTTATAATTGCTGGCGTCACGGAGCCTGGGAAATGACCGTAGCAACCGGCATCATGTATGAAGGGGAACAATGGAATTATACGGCGGTAGATTCGTCCAAAATACCGGTACCGCATACCAACCAGTATAGCCGCGAAATAAAATCCAATAATTATATAAAGTGGGAGGGAAAGATTTCGGCGGCCAGCAATATTTCCATTATTGTTTTTTACCAGGCGGCCTTTAATGATTTTTTTACACCCCGGGTCTCGGGTGTGATTAATTTTGATACGGAAATATCAAAACATTTTGTACTGGGCATTAAATACAACGGCCTCTACGATGCAGGGCCTGTGGTGCCCCTTTTTAAATTCTATTATAATTATTCAACCGGGTTGGAATATAAATTCTGAGGGTTGTCAGGTTTATCCGGCGGGGCATGCACCAGTTGGCATGCCGGCTCTTGCATTTATTATTTCACATTGTGGTAGCAATACCTGCAACGGGGTTCATACATATCTTTTTCGCCCAGTAAAACCTGCCCTGTCTGCGATGATTTTCGATATGAGTAATTGGCTATGTTTCCACATATTACGCAAATGGCATGTAACTTGGTAATATAATCTGCTTTAGCAAGTAAAAAAGGCATTTGTCCAAATGGTTTGCCGGTATAATCCATGTCGAGCCCGGCCACTATTACACGTATGCCGCGTAGCGCAAGCTGATCGCAGACTTCCGGTAACTGGTCGTCGAAGAACTGGGCTTCGTCAATACCCACTACGTCCACCTCGCCTGCCATCAGCAGGATGGTCTGGGAATTGTCGATAGGTGTTGATGGAATGGCATTTTCATCATGAGAAACGATATTCCTGATATCATAGCGGATGTCCATACCGGGTTTGAATATTTCCACTTTCTGGTTAGCGATGCGTACCCGTTTTAGCCTCCGGATAAGTTCTTCTGTTTTACCACTGAACATGGAACCGCAGATAACCTCTATCCATCCGCGCCGCTCTCCTGAAAGATTGGGCTCAATAAACATGCTTTAACATTATTTGCTTAAAAATACTTATTAACTTTAGAGCAGAGATTTTAACGTCAAATGTAGCACAACCCATGGAAAGAGTTAAGGCGCTTGTTAATACCTTGCAGGAACAGGTTCAGCAAAATGCCGGACCGGCTGTTTTACTGGCTACCCTGCAACAACTGCAACATGAGCTGACGGGCGGGGTGGCTTCCTCATCGGCCAGGCAGTTAAGTACGGCCAAGGTTGCGGTTGTAATGCCCAACCACAGCAGGTTTATGCCTCCCGTGCAGGAGATCGCAGATATACCAGCGCCGACCCGGGCAAAGGATACCAGGGAGAGAATTTCGGCAAATGAAGAACCACCCCTGCGTTATGAACCTTCACCGGCAGAAAAAAATGAGTCCAGCGGCTGGTTGTTCGATCCTATGAGAGAAACTCCCACGCTTACCCAGCAGGTGAGTAAAAAAGAACTGAATGATATTATAGGTCAAAACGGTACCTCACTCAACGATAAATTGAAAACAGAAAAAACAGAACTGGCTGAAACTTTAACGGAAATGCCGCTGCGCGATCTAAAAAGAGGTATTGGCATTAATGACCGTTATGTTTTTGTAAATGAATTATTCCGGGGCGACGAAGCCATGTATGAAAGGAGTATCAAAACAATCAATGGCTTCCGGATCCTGGCCGAAGCCGAATACTGGATGGAGCGCGAGCTGAAAGTAAAACTGGGCTGGGATGATGGGAAAACCACTACACAGCATTTCTATCAATTGGTTAAAAGACGGTTTTCCTGAATATACGACAGTATTTTGCGGGTAGCACCGTTACGGCTGGATACATAATTACCCGCCGCTCTGCAACTACTATTATATTCCTCCCCTTTTTTCAAAAGCAAGAGTAGGGTGTCTTCCAGTTCAAGCGCGTTTTCAATGGAGAAAGCGCCGCCCGCATCTACCAATTCCACGGCTTCCACAAATTTTTCATATATCGGCCCAAAAATAACCGGTTTGCCGTACACGGCAGCCTCCAATACATTGTGTACCCCATCGTCACCAAAACCACCTCCCACATAGGCAATCGTGGCATATTGGTATAGCCGCGCCAGCATGCCGATATTGTCTACCAGCAATACATTGGCGTTGGAATGCTCCATGCCGGCTATGGCGATGCCTTCATTTTTTTGCAGATCTCCGGTTGTTTCAAGTACCGAATAACGAACGGTATGGCGAAACAGTTTTTCAATGTCTTGCAGGTGTACTTCGTCAATTTCGTGTGGCGCAATAATGAATTTTATACCGGTTTGCGTATTGGCAAAATGGTCGAGTTCTTCTTCGTCCGCTTCCCAGGTGCTGCCGGCTATGATAACGGGCTGCCCGCCGATAAATTTTTCCACCAGGGGAAGGCCTTCAGCTAAACCGGCTATTTCAATTACCCTGTCGAAACGGGTATCGCCGCTTATCGTTACATTATCAGAAAATCCAATGCTGCCCAGCAGGTTTTTTGACTCCCGGGTTTGCACAAACAAGTGCGTAAAACAACCCAACATGTTTTTATAAAACCCGCCCCACCAACTAAAAAACGGTTGTTCCGGTCTGAAAATACCAGAAACCAGCAAAAGAGGAATTTTTCTTTGACGAATACCCTTCAAATAAAAATGCCAGTATTCATATTTTACCCAAACCACCAGGACTGGTTTTACCAGATCAAGAAACCTGCGCGCATTGCGCCCGCTGTCCATAGGGAGGTATATTACGCAGTCGGCTCCACTGTAATCTTTCCTGATCTCATACCCGGAAGGGGAAAAAAAGCTCAGCAAGGTACTATAACCCGCATATTGCTCACGGATGCCTTCCAGCAGAGGCCGGGCCTGTTCAAATTCGCCCAAAGACGCACAATGAAACCAGATCACCGGCGATTTATTTTGGCCGATAAAGGTTTCCAGATCTCGGAATACCGTTTTTCTGCCTGATAACCAGCGTTTTGCCTTTTCATTAAAGGGAGACAACAGAATGGCGCCGCCCTTGTATATCCATAAAAATAACCGGTATGCTATAATAGACACTATATTCAATTATGTGCACACAAATCTAAAATCAAACTTTCAGCCTACCTATATTTTATTATTTTTGCCGCAATTAAAAATGTCCTGCATGCGGCCCATCCAGATGGTTGATCTTAAAGAGCAATATCGGTTTATAAAAGAAGATATCGATCAAGGAATCCACGAGGTCCTGGATAGTTCAGCTTTTATTAATGGCAAACCAGTGCAGGCGTTTGCAGAGAGCCTTGCAAGCTACCTGGGCATTAAACACGTAATACCCTGCGCCAACGGCACAGATGCCCTCCAAATAGCCATGATGGCGCTGGATCTGCAACCGGGCGATGAGGTCATTACGCCTTCGTTTACCTATGTGGCAACTACTGAAGTGATTGCCCTGTTGCGTTTGAAACCCGTTTTTGTGGAGGTAGACAAGCAGACCTTTTGCATAAATCCGGAGTCCATCCGGAAAGCGATAACCCCCCGGACAAAAGCCATTGTACCGGTGCATCTTTATGGGCAATCGGCAAATATGGAAGCCATTATGGAAATAGCCGCAGAACACCGGTTATTTGTAATTGAAGACAATGCCCAGGCAATTGGCAGCCATTTTAGGTTCGTCAACGGAACCGTAAAAAAGACCGGCACCATCGGCACCATTGGAACAACTTCTTTTTTCCCTTCAAAAAACCTGGGATGTTATGGCGATGGGGGTGCAATATTCACAGCCGATGACGCGTTAGCTAACAAGCTAAAAATGATTGCCAATCACGGACAGCGTACACGTTATTATCATGATTTGGTAGGTTGTAATAGCCGTTTAGACACCATCCAGGCCGCCGTATTAAATGTAAAACTAAAGAAACTGGAGGCCTATACGGAAGCACGCAGAAAAGTAGCAGATTTTTACGACCAGGCTTTTGCAGATCATCCCAATATTACCATTCCTGCAAGGGCGCCCTATACCAAACATGTTTTTCACCAGTATACATTATTGCTGGAAGGAGTAGACAGAAATGGACTGCAGCAATGGCTTGCAGCTAAAAATATACCTTCCATGATTTATTACCCGGTGCCGGCACATCGGCAGCAAATGTTCGCTGCATTTGGCGGAGGGTCTTACCAGCTGCCGGTTACAGACTGGCTTACAGAAAGGGTGATTTCTTTGCCGGTTCATACGGAAATGGACCACGAACAGCTGGCAATGATTACTTCCAGCGTACTGGAATTCATGCATAAATAATTAACAACTAAAACCCTTTCCATGAAAATAGCTGTAGTAGGTACAGGATATGTAGGCTTGGTGACAGGCACCTGTTTTGCAGAAACCGGAAACGATGTGACCTGCATCGATATTGATAAAACTAAAGTAGCGAAACTATCCAACGCCCAGATTACCATCTATGAGCCCGGTCTTGAAAAACTGTTTCTCCGTAATCTCAAAGAAGAAAGACTGAGATTTACCACTTCCCTTGAAGAAGGCATTAAAGAAGCAGCTATTATTTTCCTTGCATTGCCCACACCGCCCGGCGAAGATGGTTCTGCTGACCTGAAATATATTCTGGGCGTTTCGGACCATCTTGGTAAGATACTCAGGGATTACAAAGTAATTATTGATAAAAGTACCGTACCAGTGGGTACCGCGGAAAAGGTACAGGCTGCCATTGCGGCAAATTATAAAGGTGATTTTGACGTCGTCTCAAATCCTGAATTCCTGCGGGAAGGGGTAGCCGTGGACGATTTTATGAAACCGGACAGGGTAGTGGTGGGTACTTCTTCGGAAAGAGCCCGCAAAGTGTTGGCCGATCTATACGGCCCTTTTGTAAGACAGGGCAACCCCATTATTTTTATGGACGAGCGTTCTGCCGAACTGACCAAGTATGCAGCTAATTCTTTTCTGGCAACCAAGATTACTTTTATGAACGAAATAGCGCTGCTTTGCGAAAAACTGGGCGCCGATGTTGATATGGTGCGGCGCGGCGTAGGCAGCGATGAACGCATCGGCAAACGATTCCTTTTTCCGGGCATTGGCTATGGCGGCAGCTGTTTCCCCAAAGATGTGCAGGCGCTTGTAAAATCTTCTATTGATGTGCAATATGAATTTAAGATACTGAACGCGGTAATGGATATCAATGAAAAACAAAAGCTTCATTTAATTCCAAAAATTAAAAAATATTTTAATAATAAACTAACCGGAAAGAAATTTGCCATGTGGGGTCTGGCGTTTAAACCCAATACGGATGATATCCGCGAGGCGCCGGCCCTGTATATGATTGACGCCCTGCTGGACGCAGGTGCTTCTGTATGCGCTTTTGATCCGGAAGCCATGACAAATGTAAAACAGTTGCTGGGAGACCGGATTAGTTACGCGGAGAACCAGTATGATTGTCTGAAAGATGCCGATGCGTTGATCATTGCAACCGAATGGAACGAATTCAGGACGCCCAACTTCTTAAAGATCGTTACCTCATTAAAGAACAAAGTAATATTTGACGGGCGCAATCTTTTTGATACCAGCGCAATAAAAGAACTCGGCTTCTATTACGAAAGTGTAGGAAGGGCCACCGCCATCCCGGAAGCCAATAATAAAAATAAATAAACTGTATGCCTAAAAAAAGGGTTTTGGTAACCGGTGCGGCCGGTTTTCTGGGTTCACATCTTTGCGACCGGTTTATACGAGAAGGATTTCATGTAATTGGAATGGATAACCTGGTTACCGGCGATCTGAAAAATATAGAACATCTTTTTAAAGGGGAACATTTTGAGTTCTACCACCACGATGTTTCAAAATTTATACATGTGCCGGGGCCACTGGATTATATTCTGAACTTTGCGTCGCCTGCGAGTCCGATCGACTATCTTAAGATTCCCATTCAAACGCTTAAGGTAGGTTCGTTGGGAACCCACAATTGTCTTGGGCTGGCCAAAGCAAAGAAGGCAAGGATCCTGGTTGCTTCCACTTCTGAGATATACGGAGACCCGCTGGTGCATCCCCAAAACGAAGAATACTGGGGTAACGTAAACCCAGTGGGACCCCGTGGTGTATATGATGAAGCAAAGCGTTTCCAGGAAGCCATCACCATGGCATATCATAATTTTCATGGGCTTGAAACAAGGATTGTCCGGATCTTTAATACCTACGGACCCCGGATGCGGCTGAACGACGGACGAGCATTGCCCGCCTTTATTGGCCAGGCCCTGCGGGGAGAGGATCTGACCGTTTTTGGGGATGGTTCGCAAACCAGGAGCTTTTGTTATGTAGACGACCTGGTGGAAGGCATCTACCGGTTACTGATGAGCGATTATCACCTGCCAGTAAATATTGGTAATCCCAATGAGATTTCACTAAAGGATTTTGCCGCAGAGATCATTAAACTTACCGGCACAAAACAAAAGGTGGTGTACAAGCCGCTGCCCACAGATGATCCCAAACAGCGCAGGCCAGATATTACCCGTGCAAAAGAAATACTGGGCTGGTGGCCAAAAATAGATCGCGCGGAAGGACTGAAAATCACTTACGACTATTTTAAATCATTGCCCAAAGAAGAACTGGTTAAGCAACCGAAAGAATTTATAAGTATGATGTGATATCAATCATCACAATCAGCTAACCATTGATTATACATTATATGAATAATTTTTCCAGAACCATTATGATCACGGGGGGGGCCGGTTTTATCGGGTCGCATGTGGTACGGTTATTTGTAACAAAATACCCCGATTACCGCATCGTAAATATGGATGCGCTAACCTATGCGGGTAACCTGGAAAACCTGAAAGATGTGGAAGACAAACCAAACTACATTTTTGAAAAAGGGGATATAACCAATGAAGACAGCGTGGCTGCATTATTTAACCAGTATCAGTTTGATGCAGTTATACACCTTGCAGCGGAAAGTCATGTAGACAGAAGTATAATGGATCCACTTGCCTTTGTTAAAACCAATGTAGTGGGCACGGTTACCCTGCTGAATGCCTGTCGTACAAACTGGAAGAACAATGCGGGAAAGCGGTTTTACCATGTGTCAACAGACGAAGTATATGGTTCGCTGGGAGAAAAAGGATTTTTTACGGAGGAAACAGCCTATGACCCGCATTCTCCCTATTCGGCTTCCAAGGCCTCTTCTGATCATTTTGTGATGGCGTATCATGATACTTATGGATTGCCGGTGGTAATGAGCAATTGCTCCAATAATTATGGTTCGCATCATTTCCCCGAAAAGCTGATACCGCTCATGATCAACAATATTAAGAACAACAAACCGCTGCCGGTATATGGCAAAGGAGAGAACGTGCGCGACTGGCTATATGTGGAAGACCATGCGCGGGCCATTGATATTATTTTTCATCGGGGTAAAACGGGTGAAAGTTATAATGTTGGCGGTTTTAATGAATGGAAAAATATTGATATTGTTCATTTACTTTGCGGTATTATGGACCGTAAATTATCGAGGGCGCCGGGTACCAGCGCAAAACTGATCACCTATGTAAAGGATCGGCCGGGTCATGACCTGCGCTATGCCATTGATGCGGGCAAACTGAACCGGGAACTGGGATGGTCGCCAACGCTCCAGTTTGAAGAAGGCCTGGAAAAAACCGTAGACTGGTATCTTGACAATGAAGCATGGATAAATCATGTAACCAGTGGCGATTACCAGCATTATTATGCAGACCAGTACGTAAAAAGATAAGAAATTACCAATCCCACCCCGCGGCATACAAATGCTGCTTACATTTGTACACCAAAGCATTTATATATTACATGCCATTTACACAAACTGCCTTTCCTGATTTATTGGTTTTTGACCCACCGGTTTATGGGGACGAAAGGGGCTATTTTTTTGAATCGTACAATGCGGGCACTTTTCATAAAAGCGGGGTAAATATAAAATTTATTCAGGATAACCAGGCGCGTTCCGTTTACGGTGTTGTAAGGGGTCTTCATTTTCAACACCAGCCATTTGCACAAACCAAATTGATCAGGGCACTGCAGGGTACCATCCTGGATGTGGCAGTAGATCTGCGGGTGGGTTCGCCTTCTTACGGTAAGGTTTTTTCAACGCAACTGTCTGCGGAAAATAAAAAGCAATTGCTGGTGCCACAGGGGTTTGCCCATGGATATTCTGTATTGAGCGAAACTGCCGAAGTATTTTATAAATGCGATAACTTCTATAATAAAGAGTCGGAAGGCGGCATGGCCTTTAACGACCCGGGCCTGGCCATAGACTGGCAGATACCGGCAGACAAAATGATCTTGTCTCCAAAGGATTTACTGTATCCGGGTTTTTCTGCCTGCTCTCATAACTTTATCTTTAAATTGTAGCCAGCCATGCCATCACCTGTTATACTTGTTACCGGGGCCGGCGGGCAGCTTGCAGCGGAGATAAAGGATCTGGCGTCTCGCTACAAACAATTTCAATTTGTATTCCTGGCCAAAAAAGATTTATCCATTGAGCACGCGGACGAGGTACAGCGTTGTTTTGAACAAGTACAACCTGCTTTCTGCATTAATTGTGCTGCTTATACAGCTGTTGATAAGGCTGAAACAGACCGGGATGCCGCCATGCGCATAAACGGTGGAGCAGTGGGCATCCTGGCAAAGGTCAGTAAATTATCGGGCACCCGCTTGATACATATTTCTACCGATTATGTTTTTAATGGCAAGGCCACCGTGCCCTACAAAGAAGAAGACATCACAGATCCGGTGAATTACTATGGGGCAACCAAGCTGGAAGGAGAGAAACTGGCCATGCAGTTCAACAATGAATGCATCATCGTCCGTACATCATGGGTATATTCAGTACACGGAAATAATTTTGTAAAGACCATGATGCGTCTCATGAAAGATAGGGATACGCTGAATGTGGTGAATGACCAGTGGGGTTCGCCCACGGGTGCAAGGGACCTGGCAAATGCCCTGCTGGGCATCATTGCCGGAAGCCAGACTGGCGGCACCCCCTGGGTGCCGGGTATTTATCATTACAGTAATAAAGGTATTATCAGCTGGTACGATTTTGCAATGGCCATAAAGGAATTAAGCCATAGCAACTGCACCGTCAATGCCATCGTTTCTGACGACTATCCTACGCCCGCAAAACGCCCGGCATATTCCGCGTTCAACACAGACAAGATAAAGGCAACTTATCACACCGTTATCCATGAGTGGAAAACAAGTCTCTCCACTACCATTGAGCAAATGATTCTATAAGGAATTTTACGGTTCCAGCGGATAAGCAATAAATGGGATGATCAATTTATCAAAAAGCGTTTTTGTCTCCTTTAAGCGTCCGGTGTACAGTCAGGAAAATGATGCGTACATCCAGCCAGAAGTTCCAGTTCTCCATGTACCAGATATCATGTTCAATGCGTTTTACCAGTTGTTCCTCGTCTCTTATTTCACCGCGGTAGCCATTTACCTGCGCCCAGCCGGTAACGCCGGGTTTCAGGAACTGGCGGACCATATATTGTCCCATTATTTTGGAGTAATCCTCGGTATGCCGTAACATATGTGGCCTGGGGCCTACAACACTCATTTCTCCTTTTAACACATTAATGAATTGTGGAAATTCGTCCAGGTTGGTGCGGCGCATAAATTTACCAATATGTGTAAGGCGTTTATCATTGCGCTGCGCTTGTTTGGTATTGGCTTCTTTGTTCACTCTCATGCTTCTGAATTTAAGACAATTGAATGTTTTATTGTCACGGCCGGTTCTTTGCTGTGCAAAGAAAATGGGCCCTTTGGATTCAAGCCAGATGATGATACCCAACAAGGGTACCAGCCAGGATAAAATGCAAACAATGACCAGAAAACTTACAACGATGTCGAAAAGTCTTTTGCGGCCGCGACTGCTAACATCATCCAGCGGCTCACTCCGCATGGAAAGCACCGGCATATCCCGGAGGTAATTGATATATACGGGCTGGTTGACAAAAAAACGAAGATCAGGGATGATACGAAAACGGATACATTCCTGGTCGGCCTGTTTCATCAAGTCATAGATAATAGTCTCCTTTTCAGGGGCAATGGTTGAATAAATTTCATTTACTTCCATCTCTTTTGAGATCAGCATGGCATTGCTGATATTGGAAAGTATCGGGTAATTGGACAATTCCTGTACATTCAGCTCATCTTCACAAAAACCCATTATTTGCGTGTTGAGGCTTTCTTCTTCCAGGTAAGATGCCAGCTTTTTTGCGATATCATTGTACCCGAGTATTATTACTTTTCTTGAAAGATGTTCCCCATGCCTAAAGTAATGTCTAAGCATCAGGTATATAAATCGGTTGATTAAAAGAAATGCCCCACTTCCCAGTATCACGGAAATGATAAAGGTCCGCGACAGTTCATTCTGGCGAAGAAAGAACAGGTACATCATGGTGGCGGCCAGCCATCCCACATACACTCTTAGGGTTTTTCTTGCAAATATTTCAAAAGACATGATATGGTATTCATTATAAATGGCCGATATCCAGCAAATGATTAGCCAGGAGGAATTCAGGAATAGCCAGAAACGGAAATAATAATAAACATAATCCGGTGGGATTTTGGTAATAAAGATAAGTGTCAATGACACCGTTACATTCAGGGTTAACAGGTCAAGCCCTGCTATGGAAGCCTGTAGAAATCTGATAAAACGACGGTTCATAAAAAATAGTTAAGGGATAAGCCGTTCAGTTGTTACCGGCTGCCTCAGTTAATTAATAGGTATGCTGGTTAGAAAGGGAACTGTTGCGCGTGTTGGGTATTTTCATGTAGATGCCACCAACTAAATGACATGCCGGTCTTCAAATAAATGCGGAAGAGCGAATAACCAGCGCAACGCTATCAAACCAACTGCCGCGCCGTTATTTCTTTGTTCTGTATTTTTCATCAAATTCGCGGATAAAACCCGCGGTTTGCGTAATATTTATCTTTGAAGAAGCGCCGAATAATATGGATTCAATGTTGGGCAGGCTGCAAACGTATTCGATGGCATCTTTGGGTTTAATGGCGCCCCCGCCCAGGACCTGCATGGCAATGGCCCGCACCTTTTTTGTTTTTAGCACGGATTCATATAATTCTTTGCCACCCGACATCCGGAAGCCTGCAAGGTTAATGGAGGAGCAAATAATCGGGTTTTCAATACCAGCGGTCTCCAGTTTTTGCAAAAGCATGGGCATGTTCATTGTTATGAAGCCCGCTTCTGCATTGTACTTTTTTTCAACATAACTATGAAAAGCAGTTAAGATATCAATCATACCCAATCCTAACAGAAGGTCGGTTATCACGTTTTGCAGAAAGATTATGGGCGTACGCAGTCCTTTGAACATCTTCATTTCGGCGTCAACCAACAGCTCCATTATAGACAAATAATCTTTCGAGAGGTAGGCCACACCGCCTTTAAAAAGCGAGCCAAAAAAATTACCCGGCACATATTGTTTTAAGGTACCGGTGATGCCCAGTTCTGTTACCGCATTGGCATATTTGTGTGCATAGGGCATACAGGGGAAAATGGTGAAGTCCTTGTATTTTCCGGCATCCAGTCTTAGTGTATCGCAGATATTGCTTATCCGGTCGTGTGTGGTGCACATGAAAGTATTGATACCTGCTTCTCTTGCTATGTCAAGGGTGTTGAGAATGGCTTTATCGTCTTTAAATTGTATAGACTGGGCCCGGGATTTTTCATCCGAAATATGATTAACCGCAAAAAACTGGTTGTCTCCAAATAATATTCTTTCCATATTCGTTTTTGATTATTAGTTAATTTGACCCCGCTGCCGATTGCCTGATTAGCGCAATTACTTTATCGGTGTCCCAGGCAGACTGAAATGTGTTGATGGTGTTAGCTACTTTTCCCTCAACTGCTTTTATGAAATAATCCAGTTGTGAAGAATATTCCTCGCCACGGAGATAGAAGTCCACCGGGCTGGTAAGTTCGGTGAGGTATTTAACATTCCATCCCTTTTCATAACCTGCAGGGCATTCCGATGTTTTAAAGTATACTTTCAGTTCATTGGCGTCACAAATTATTTTTCCTTTAGTTCCCTGAACGGTAATGGAGGTAGACATTTTGCGAAAAGTTTCATCGCTCCAGTTTACAGACAGGGTGCCGGATAGCCCCGGGTTAACCTCCAACAGCGAAAAAACCGCATCTTCTACGTTTTTGGAATAGAACGATTTCAGCAGGCTGCCCCTGACTTTTGTTACCGGGCCAAATAAATAATTGATAAGGTCTATTACATGAGATGCATAGTCCATCAGGCAACCCCCTCCTTCTCGCGGGTCGGCCCGCCAGTTGCCCTGGTTTGGCCTAATGACAACCGGACCATAGGATGCTCCGTCAAAATGAAACAGTTCTCCCAGGTAATTGCCATCAATAAGCTTTTTTACTTCGCGGAAAGTGCCCAGGAATTTATTATGATACCCTACCTGATTCACCAACTTGTTTTTGTTTGCCAGATCAACCAGGATTTTTCCTTCTTCAACGGTCATGCACAAGGGTTTTTCTGCAAAAACATGTTTACCCTGCTCCATGATTTTTTGTACCATGGAGGCATGAAATTTTGTTGGCACGGCCACCACCACGGCATCGGGGTTGGCGGCAGCCAGCATTTCTTCGTAATCAGTAAAACACGGAAACGCAGCATACTTTTTAAATACATCCAGTACCATTTTGGATGTATCGCTAACGCCTGTAACTTCTACATCCGGGTGGGCACCCAGAATAGACAAGTGAGAAATGCCCATTTTACCCGCGCCGATTAAAGCAACTTTTGTCATTTTATTTAATGCGTTTAATGAATAGAATATGCAGCAAAACATCTTTGAAGAATATCATTTGATTCCCAGTATTTCTGCGGAGTATCTCGGGTCTGTGAAAAATACGGACAAACCATTCAAGCCTTAATTTGATCCAGATTTTAGCAGGCCGTGAACTATTGCCCGCATACCAGTCAAAAACATTGCCAATGGTGCTGATGACCCGGGCATTTACCAGGTCCTTGTGTTCATAAGCCCATTTCTCCTGTTTGGGAGCGGTCATGCCTACAAACAAAACATCGGGTTCAAAACTGTTTACCTGAGCTATCATGTTGGCATTTTCAGCCTCGTTGAATTGCGGTTTAAATGGCGGCGAATAGCAGCCCACCACCGCATGGGGGTATTCTGATGCGGCACGTGAAATAATTTTCTCCAGCGTGGCAACCGATGAACCCAGGAAAAATACTTTCCAACCGTTTTTATTTGCCTTATCCATAAAATAATCGAAACAGTCCTGCCCGGCAATCTTTTTTATATTCTTTCCATGAATGAGCAGGGAGCCAATGGCCACACCCATTCCATCCAATACCAGTAGATCGGTGTTTTTTAGCGCTTCCTGCAGGTAAGGGTCTTTTGTTGCCAGGCCATAGGTATTGGGGCTAAACGTATTGAGCAACACCTTGTCCACGGTATCCGGAATATCAGGTAAGGAGGAGGTAAATACTTCGTAACCTAAAACACGTCTTGTCTTGTATTGGCCGGGTTTCATAAATAATTATTTTTTCAGGGTTGAACATTTTACCGGGGTTTAATGAGACGCGGCCTGCCGGTAGACAGCGGTTATTTGTTTTCTGTTAAGAATTTTTTATATTGAATCGTGTGCGCGTGCAGATCTGCCTCATTGTCGAAACGGTTCTTTATTTTTTTTGCCGGCACGCCGGCGTAGATCGAATATGGCAATACGTCTTTGGTTACCAATGAACCCGCTGCAATGATGCTTCCCCTGCCAATCTTCACCCCGCTGAGTATTGTTGAGCCATAACCTATCCATACATCGTCTTCAATAACAGTCAGGTTATCCATTCCTTTCC
>JBDTVE010000083.1:0-5085 GCA_040007355.1 Bacteroidota bacterium
TACTCCCGTTTTACAAACTGATTAGCTTCGTCAAGATTTGTAATCTTCATGTTTTTAGCATCCCACAGTAATTTTTTTCTTCCCGGCATTTTTCCTGCTGTCGTTTTCATCTGGTAGGTACGTATAGCAAGAGCACCCAACAAAACTGATTCAGTGAATGGTCCGGCATAATCAAAAGGAGAACTTAATTCGGATTTACCAAATCCTGCTATACATGCGTTTACCCATTGCACATAATGTCCTTCCGGAACACGTTTTAAAGTTTTTTGTAACTGAAGATCTTTCATCTTTGACAGGGGTAAAAGTCTTGGGTTAGCACCATAACAGTCAGCCATTAATTTTCCTTTGCTACCCTCAAAAATAATTCCGCCGTTCCAATCGCCCATTGCTTCATTTGCACCAAGTTCTTCAGGCCTTTCAGGAAGAAGGCCACCATCCATCCATGTTAATTTTACATCGGGTTTTCCTTTTTTTCCTGGAAATTTAAAATTTATAATGGATGCGGATGGAAAACTTTCAGGGGTTACTATCTCCTTCATTGATGTAGTCCATTTGCCAGCCATACTGCATTCCACTTCGGTAGGGTAGTCAATTGGCAGTATACGAAAAGCCGGGTCCCATATATGGCATGCCATATCACCTAATGCACCGGTACCAAAGGCAGTAAAACCCCGCCAATTAAACGGAAGGTAATCTGGATTATAATCTATTGCTGCTGCGGGACCGAGCCAAAGATCCCAATCAACCTCTTTCGGAACATCAAATTTGCCTGTCGGAGACGAAAGCCCTTGCGGCCATATAGGCCGGTTGGTCCATGCCAAAATCCTTGTAACCTCACCAATTAAACCTGCATCATATATTTCTTTCATGGTACGCACCCCATCACCCGATCCGCCCTGGTTACCCATTTGAGTAACTACCTTATATTTTCTGGCAGCCTCGGTAAGCATTCTTACTTCATAAATATCGTGGGCCATCGGTTTCTGCACGTATACATGTTTACCAAGTTGCATTGCAGCTATAGCTGCTACAGCATGTGTATTATCAGGGGTAGACACAGTTACAGCATCAATATTTTTGTGTTCTTTATCCAGCAATTCCCTGAAATCCCGGTAATATTTCGCCTTGGGAAAACGTTTTACGGAATTAGCTGCGCGACGGTCATCAACATCACACAGAAAACCAATCTGTGCATTTTCAGATCCTGAAATCGCTCTCAAATCCCCCTCACCCTGTCCCCCAACACCGATACCCGCAACAGTTATTTTATCACTGGGCGCTACAAAACCACGGCCAAGTACCTGGCGTGGAATTACATACCAACCGGCGGCTGCAAGTGAAACATTTTTAATAAAATTTCTTCTGTTATTGTTTGTCTGCTTGCCTTTTCTCATACTAGTGGAATTAATTATCAAGTTTACGTTTTACTGAAACGGTGATTTATAACTGGAAAAATAGTCGTTCTCATCCAAATAGATAGGATTGAGCTGTTAAAATAGATAAATGAACTGGCTGAGGTATGCTGCACTATGCTGAATGCGATTAACATACAGCACACTACCGAATGGTTACTGTTTGCTAATTCTTTACTTTCAATTACTTATGACAAAAAGATGAATGCTACATGGAAAGACGAAATTTTATTAAAGGTCTCGGTATCACAGCGGCTTCTGTGGCATTGTATTCTCCCTGTTTATCTTCTTATGGACGGCTTCCTGTAAAAACACCAAACTTTTCATTATTATTGGGAACCGTAGAAGAATTAATGAAAACAGATCCTCAGGGAACACTCAAAAAAATTGCCGAAATAGGATTCAAAGGACTTGAATATCCTGATACATTCGGTCTGCCAACCTCAGCACTCAAAAAAATTATCGCTGATAATCATTTGTATTCATTGGGTGGAGGATACAGTATGTCTGAACTGATCAAAAATTTTGATACCATCACAACAACGTACAATGAAATAGGTAAAAAATATGTGCTCTGCTATTGGCCATGGTTAGACAGCGGCAAAAACAAAACGATCGAAAACTGGAAAGAGACCTGTGAACGCTTTAATGATGTTGGTAAGCGCTTCAAGCAAGCTGGCTTACGGCTGGGATACCACAACCATGATATTGAATTTATACCAACAAACAATCAGATACCCTATGATACGGTGTTGAACTATACTGATCCCGAATTTGTAACTATCCAGATGGATATCTGGTGGATATACACCGGTGGCCAGGATCCGATTAGTTTTATTGAAAGGTACCCGGGAAGATTTGAATTATGCCATATTAAAACAAAAGAAATTTTGAATAACGATGCCGCTGTGCAAAAACTCAACTACAAAAAAATATTAGGTCATTCCAAGAAAGCAGGATTTAAAGAGTTTATTCTTGAAAATGAAAAAGGAATAGCTGAGCCAATTGATTTTATAGAGAAAAGCTATCGCTACATGAAAACACTTTTTTAAATAATATTGAAATAATTAATAACCGCCAAAAGCCAACTAATGAAATCATTTATTCTTATAGCCAGCATTGTCATATTTTCTTCTTCGCTGGCTTATTCACAGACCAAGAAAACCAAATCAACTCATGCTAAAAACGCAGGTGATGATTTTAAAATAGGGATGATTCTAATTGGTAAGTCTGATTGTGGTACCTGTCATAAACCGGAAGAAAAAGCCATTGGTCCTTCCTATTACGACATCTCTGATAAATATCCGAATAACGCAGCAACTGTAAATATGCTGGCGTCCAAAATACAGAAAGGAGGGAAGGGCGTATGGGGACCCGTACCAATGGTACCTCACCTTACAATTACCGTGAGCGACGCAAGAAAAATGGCAAAATATATCCTTATGCTTAAAAAGAGCGCGCAAAAAAATTAGCGGCAGATGGCTGCCACTAATTTTATTTTTAGTTATACACCTGCTTTATGAAGTACTTCTAGTGTTTTACGCAGGCCAGTTATCGCTACCTGCTGCAAGTCTTGTTTCCAATAATTTGGATTGTACATTTCCAATGAAATACACCCCTTATATCCGGTGTCTTTTAAATCCTTAAAAATTTGCTCCATAGGTAGAATTCCATCGCCCGGATATACACGATGGTCATCATTAAGTTCAGCAAATGATGGCGTTGCCGGGGCATCATTAAACTGAAAGATTCCTATACTTTCACCGCGTATTAATTTCAAACCTTCAAAGCCGCCCTCACTAATATACATATGATATACGTCAGGTATCATTGAAGCTTTAGGATGGTTGGCATCAAGCATAATTGCTGCTGCCTGTCCCATTGTTTTAACCGGGAAGTATTTAACAAAAACGATAGCAGGCAAAATATTGTAGTCTTTGATACCTATTTCAATAATATCCCTGTAACGGTCTGAAACCCATTTTTGGGAATAATTGTTCCCTACCGTATTTGGGATCGTTTGTATGTGTTGTGCACCGATAGCTGACGCCATTCTCATACGGTTGCGGGTAAGCGGAAGAGATTTTTCCCAGAGTTCCTGTGTAGGAGGTAAAGCATTCCACAAACCGATTACACTTGGTACGATCAAGCCTAGATCTTTTATTTCTTTTCCCAGATCTTTGAGGCTGCCGCCACCGGCTTCATATTTTTCAAGCTCTCCATCCCACGGTTCGATGGCGTCATAGCCAGCTTTGGCTGCAAATTTTATTTTGTCTTTTAATGTAGCTGGGCGTATGGTAGCGGTATCCAATGATAGCTTCCATGGGCTGCCACCTTTCTGAAATCTTACTTTCTCTGACGAGAGTGTTCTTGCTGATTTCTGGCCAATTACCATAGAAGGCAAAAGCTGGCTACCCATGGTTGCCAAAGCGGATGACTGGATAAATTGTCTTCTTTTCATGGTGTATTAAAAACTAATAATTGATTTAATGTTAACTAGTAGCCCAGGCTTTATCACCTTTTTTATATGGGACACAACCATGATAAGCCCCGGGTGTTTCAACATATCGCAGTGCTTGTGTAGCACCCACCTTGGAAGTAAAAAATCCCAATAAGGTAAGTTGTTTTATAAGAGCGAAATAATGTACCGGCTTGTTGTTATCTCCGTTTCTACCACCTCTTCTATTCCCGCCGCTCCCATTAGTTGGAGCTAATTTTTTTTGTTCTTCATCAATTGGCTGAAGGAAGGCGAGCCGGCTTTTGTGATCGGCTTCCATAAATGTTTTTCCATTTTTTGCCTTAAAGTCATCTTTTATTTTCAGAAGTCCATCTACAAATATTTTCTGCTGGCCGTCTTCATAACAATTCGTAACCATCATTATCATAAAAGCCCCGATGTCTGCAGATTTTGCACCAGGGCTACCTGGAATTGGTGGCAAAATAGTATTCCCTATCTCATCTAGTAACTTTTGGTCATCTGCCGTAAAAAGATTTGAAGTACTATTCCTGAACCAGCCATTGGCAAATGCATCTGCGCCAATAATGGTACCCCCTAATAACAAGGCGACTTTTGACAATGCTTCCCTTCTTTCCATAATAATATATATTTTCGTTATTAGATATTTTTCTTTTTAAGTTCACTCACTGCAAAACTTGCTGCTCTCGCGGTTAAAGCCATAAAAGTTAAGGATGGATTTTGACAAGGTGAAGATGTAAACGATGCGCCATCTGTTACAAATACATTCTTAGCATCCCATACCTGGTTATGCCCATTGAGAACAGATGTTTTCGGATCTTTTCCCATACGGGCAGTTCCCGTTTCATGAATTCCATTGCCCGGTATTGCGCCCCCGTCGCTTCCCCCTACTTTTTTCAATCCACATATTTCCAGAAATTCAATTGAATCCTGCAACATGTCTTTGCGCATATTTTTTTCATTCTCTTTGATTTCGCAGTCAATGGCAAGCGTCTTCATCCCCCACTTATCTTTTACCTCGGGATCAAAACTTATTTTGTTATCATGATAGGGTAGCATTTCGCCAAAAGCACCCATACCAAAAGACCAACGTCCGGGTTCTGTAAGTAATTCCATCAGGTTTTCGCCAATACTATATTCGGCGATGTTACGACTCCAGCTACCTTCCCTTGTTCCATTGCCCTGAAACCCATATCC
>JBDTVE010000084.1:0-2799 GCA_040007355.1 Bacteroidota bacterium
GTATTATTTTTCTGATAGAATACTTCAATGATAAAGTAAAATCCAAGAACGATATCAGCCGGATAACCGCTACTCCCATATTGGGCGAAATAGGACATGCGGAAGAAAGCAATACATTGATTGTAACAGGAAACAATAGGAGCTATATAGCCGAACAGTTCCGCATTGTGCGTTCCAACTTGCAATATATCCTCCCCAAGAACGAAAATCCGGTTATCCTGGTTACCTCCTCATTTAGCGGGGAAGGCAAATCATTTATCAGTACCAACCTGGGCGCCGTTCTGGCGCTTTCGGGTAAACGCACCGTTATCCTGGAAATGGATATCCGCAAACCCAAGATCTTAAAAGGCCTGGGCATGAACGAGCGCAGGGGCGTAACCAATTACCTGGTCAGCAACAATATCCAGGCAAATGATATTGTATACCCGGTAACAGAAACAGAGAACCTGTTCGTAATACCCTGTGGCCCGGTGCCACCCAACCCCGCGGAAATACTGTTAGACGATAAACTGGGTACCCTGTTTGTAGAATTAAAAAAGCAGTTTGATGCCATCATCATTGATTCCGCCCCCATTGGCCTGGTAAGCGATGCCATTACCCTGGGCAAACAGGCCAATGCCTGCGTATATATTGTAAGGCATAATTATACGCGTAAAAAACAGGTACAGCTGATAGACGATCTGTACACCCATAAGAAACTGCCCCATCTTTCCGTTGTCATCAATGATATCAGCAGCCGGGGTAGCCATGGTTATGGTTATGGCTATGGTTATGGCTATGGCGATGGTTATGGCTATGGTGGTTCCCACAAAAAAAGCAATGGTTATTTTGAAGGCGCCTCCCCACCACGCAAATGGTGGTGGCCTTTTGCAAAAAAATAATGAGCTGACCCAATACCCTACATTTAAATTTTAGTGCCTGCATGAACGAACTGAAAAGCCAAAACGCCGGCGAATGGGACCTGGTAATTGAACCCAGAAGCAATATTTTTAGCCTGAACCTGAAAGACGTTTGGCGTTATAAATACCTGTTGTGGATGTTTGTAAAAAGAGACCTGGTGTCCGTGTACAAACAAACCATCCTGGGCCCTATCTGGTTTTTTATACAGCCCATTCTTACCACCGTCACTTTCGTGGTTGTTTTTGGCAATATTGCCAAGATATCCACCGATGGGCTGCCCCAGATACTGTTCTACCTGGCGGGTATTACGGTCTGGAATTATTTTTCAGAAACACTCACCGCTACCAGCAGCACCTTTATAACCAATGCCAGTATCTTTGGGAAAGTTTATTTTCCAAGGCTGGTGTTGCCGCTGTCAAAAGTCATCTCGGGGCTTATTAAGTTTGCCATCCAGTTTCTATTGTTTGCCCTTACACTCGCCTATTTTTTGCTGAAAGACGCTGCAGTGCACCCCGATGTATTTGGCATTGTAGTGGTAACACCCGTTGTATTGTTTATTATGGCCGGCCTGGGTCTGGGCCTGGGTCTTATCCTTTCCGCATTAACCACCAAGTACAGGGATCTGATTTTTCTCATCAGCTTTGGTATTCAATTGGGCATGTATGCCACGCCGGTTATTTACCCGGTATCTGCCATTTCTTCCAAATACAAATGGCTGGTTGAAGCCAACCCAATGTCTTCGCTAGTGGAAGCATTCAGGAAAGTATATCTTGGCGCGGGGGTATTAAACTGGACCTGGTTGGGCTATAGTTTTATTTTTATGTGCCTTGTCCTTTTAACGGGCGCGATTATTTTTAACAGGGTGGAGAAAACCTTTATGGATAGCGTTTAATTTATGAGTACAATCATTAGCGTGCAAAACATCAGTAAACAATATCGCCTGGGCCAGGTAGGTACCGGCACCCTATCGCACGATCTTAATAGATGGTGGCATAGGGTTAGGGGCAAAGAAGATCCCTATCTTACCATTGGGGAAGAGAACGACCGAACCCAAAAAGCGAGTAGTGATTATGCCTGGGCTCTGCGCGATATTAATTTTAACGTGAAACAGGGGGAAGTACTGGGTATTATTGGCCGCAATGGTGCAGGTAAAAGCACCTTATTGAAAATACTTAGTCGTACCACGGCGCCTACCACCGGCACTATAAAAATCAAGGGTCGTGTAGCCAGCCTGTTGGAAGTGGGCACAGGGTTTCATCCTGAATTGTCTGGCCGCGAAAATATTTTTTTAAACGGCGCCATACTGGGCATGACCAAACACGAGATTAAAACAAAGTTTGATGAAATAGTTAATTTTGCGGGAGTAGAAAGATATATAGATACGCCGGTAAAGCGGTATAGCAGCGGTATGTATGTAAGACTTGCTTTTGGCGTAGCAGCACACCTGGAAAGTGAAATTTTAATTGTTGATGAAGTACTGGCAGTAGGCGATGCAGCATTTCAGAAGAAAGCATTGGGGAAGATGAAAGATGTGAGTTCGGGCGAAGGACGGACCGTATTGTTTGTGAGCCATAATATGGCCGCAGTGAAGAGTCTGTGTGAAGGAGGTGTCGTATTAGAAAATGGTAATATTAAATTTATAGGAAATGCCAACAATGCAGTTACCACTTATTTAAAAGAAGATGCTGAAACCCAGAATTGTAAAATATTTGATAAACAATATGATTATGTTGATTTTAAATTGAGAGAGATCAGTCTTAATCCCAAAGGAACAACGTCAGAAACCGTATTGGATGAATTTCAGGAAATAGAGATCAATATTAAAATTGATATTAAAAGGAATGGGCCAAGGAGACAAATTACACTTGTTTTAAATAATGAAGATGGAGATCCCATTTT
>JBDTVE010000085.1:0-6289 GCA_040007355.1 Bacteroidota bacterium
CCCCGCTTACAGCAAACTGTTTCCCGGTTATGGTCTTGGCCTGCGCATCAAACTAAATAAATATTCAGGCACCAATCTCTGCGTTGATTATGGTTTCGGCCAAAACGGCTCACATGGCTTTTTTGTAAACCTGGGCGAAGTGTTTTAAAAGAATGCTGTTTTGGAGGGAACATACATTTTTGTTCACCGGCAGTACACCCGGGCCGATCTTTGTTGCGACGCTCCTTTCATCGGTAGCGCTTTGGGCATCCCCCAAAACAATCTTGTCACTCCGAACCTGTTCCTTATCATCCCTAAACTGTTCTTTGTCATCCCGACGGTAATAGGGATCTGTAAATTTCGCATGTGCAAAGACGTTACTGTCGAAATAAAACCAAGCATTGTCTATACGGAGAAAATGCGTGGCTGGCTTGTTGTGTAAGATCCCTCCTAAGTTCGGGATGACAAAGACGTGGATTCGTTGCCAAGGACACAACACGCTACAAATTGGTTGACAAAAAACATTTTGGTTAGGGGGATCGGGCGGCAATATACCTGAAACATATATACGAGCTACCGACGCCAGTACCCTCAAAAGCCGCGTCGTTTTTTATCAACGGCTTATTGTTTTTTAGGGGTGTTGATGAACCTGCGGTTTGTGCGCTTTATGCTGAAGCCAAATAAAGGAACGGCTGAAAGAACTACTAAGGCTCAATTATAGCCTCAAAGAAAAACGCAACAGCATTGCGGGTACAAAGGCCCGCCGGCTTGGAGGGCGATCCGTTAAAAGAAATTATCGCGGCAGGAGGCCCTCCTACCGTAGGGGTGACAAAGACGCGGATCGGGGTAACAAAGATTCTGTTACGGAATGATGAATATTTGCTCCCATCAATCCATTATTGCTTTGGCGGTGTAAGACCCTTAACATTTTCGATGACTTTGTCAACAGGATGTAGTTTCCTGGTTAACCAACTGCCGGGTCTGATTCTTTTTGCAACCGTTAGCCGGAAATTACCGGCCGAAAGCAAATATTTATTGGTTGTGGTAGCCCCTGCAACGGTCATCTGGTTGCCAACAAGTGAAAAATTCAGGTTCCAGTTATTTTTATCGTACCCAGCTACAATGCGGTATACAAATCCTTTGTTAATATCAACATTATCCGTTTTGCCCACCGCCCCGTGCTGTTTGCTGAAGTCGAGACTTAAACTGGCACTGAGCGAACCGGTCAGATAAAAAGCTCGGTTGATAACGTAGGTATAGGCATACCCGATGCCTGGGCCGATCTTGATAAAGTCGAGTCTTCTGACTCCTTTTTGTAAATAATTGTTTTCCAGTGTTGCAGGCACTACGGCACTATCGCCCTTAATGATCCCATAATATATTTCTGCTCCAATCAACACGGAGCCGGCTGATTTTCTTTGTTGTTCATTTTCCAGCAATGCCGCGCGGAAAGAGAATTTGGAAGGGTTCAGCAGGCGATAAGCGGAGAGCCCCAAGAGCTGTGTGCGCAGATCGGGTCTTACATAATACTTTTCAGGGTCATTGGAAGCAAAGCCGCGGGGGTTCAAGTAATAGCCTTTATAAAATTGTGCCGTAAGATCGTATACCCATTTGCGTCCGTAGATATGGGGCTGAATGTCGAGGTACCGGGTCCGGCCTTTTTCGCGATCCGTATTCAGGAACCCAAATGCATAGCCGACGTTCAGCGAAATTGACTGGTAGGTAACGCCCACGCCCATGGCAAGTGAAGTATTGGGCAGGTACCGAAGCCGTGCAACATTGGTTGATTTCTCCAGTTCCAGCCTTGCATATTTCTGCGAGAAAAAAAAGCGGGTGGTAATATACCGTTCAAAAGACTGGTAATAGCTGCTGTCGTGGTCCTTGTAATAAAAAGGCCGTACAGCGGGAACGATTTCTTTGCGTGGTAAAGGTGTTTTTGTTTTTTGGGCCTGGGAAAATTGGCTTCTACAGACACAAAACAGCAAGAGCAGCAAAATATTCCTTTGTATCAGCAACGCTGTTTGTTTACAAATCATATTTGCGAAAAATTTAACCCGCTGAAGTGGACAAGAAGTGAAATTATTTTACTACTACCGGTGTAAGCCTGGTCATTTCTGCACCATTGAAAATTTTAGCCAGGTTATTGTCGTGGGAAGTTTTCCAGTTATCAATATGCGTTTCTGAAACAATGCGCCAGAAGTTTTTAGATTTCAGTTCATCGTAGTCGCTTGTTTTGATAAACAGGCCTACAATGGATTGACGGGTTTTAAAATCTATCTTAACATTGTGTTTGGTAAGGTGTCCGCCATCCAAAAATTTCCCTATCTGATCGTTGGTCATGCGTAAAAAATTTGTGCAAATATAGCTTATTGGCCGCGTTTAACCGCAACTATTTAAAGGTGCGTATGGCGCTCATTTTCAGTGGCATAACTAACAACTTTCGACCAGTTGCCGGCGGCTGACATACAAATGGTATTTTCGCCATTATTTTTGGCAACCGGTTCAGATGCAATTAAAAGACTACTATAAAACACTGGGCGTGCAGCCCAATGCCAGCATGCAGCAGATCAAGAAATCTTTCCGGCAGCTGGCACAACGGCATCATCCCGATAAAAACCCCGGCAATGCAGTGGCGGAAGCTGTATTCCGGGAAATACAGGAAGCATATGAAACACTTATTGATGCGGGCAAAAGAGAGGAATACAATTACAAACGCTGGTATAACAGGAGCGTCAACAATAAGTTCTCACCCGAACCATTAACGCCCGCAGCCATCCTGCGTGCGAGCAAAAAGCTTTGTGATGATATGCAAACCGTAAACCCGGCACGGATTGATTTCGACACATTGAGCCACCATATCCGCCAACTGCTCGGCGATCAAAACACCGCCATCCTGCTGCAGCACAATGATGAAAAAATAAATGCCGCTTTTATTGGGAACATCCTTCCATCGGCGGGCCTGCTACCGATCCGGTACCTGGAGCCCATTACCGCTGTTTTGCTTCGTATCGCAGGCAACAATGTCCTCCTTACCGGTTCCATTCAAAATTTTATTGTCCGCCACCGGCAACAATACCGCTGGCAAAAATACCAGGCGCCGGGCGTAGTGCTGCTTACCCTTTTTCTTTGCCTGATCATTTACTTCTTGTGCCGGTAGCCTTCGGGCCGCACCGTTGCGCATCGCCCTGTCCGGCCCATCAACCCGCCAACTAAGTAAATGAATCAACTTATATTTGCCGCATGCACTATGTTTCTGTAGAAGGATTGACTAAAAGTTATGGCATCAAGCCCCTGTTTAAGGATATTTCATTTCATATTGAGGAAGGTGATAAAATTGCGCTGGTAGCAAAAAACGGTAGCGGTAAATCAACCCTGCTTAAGATCTTGTCTGGAACGGAAACCGCCGACAGCGGTAAAGTATGGGTACACAAAGATGTAACGGTTGCCCTGTTTGAACAGGACCCGCAGTTCCTGGAACACAAATCAATCCTGGATAATATTTTCCACCACAACCACCCCGTCATCAATGCCATCAAAGCATACGAAGCGGCCAGCGACGCAGAAGACGCGGACCGTATAGGCGATGCCATTGTGTTGCTCGATGAATTGAATGCCTGGGATTTTGATACCAAGGTAAAGCAGATTCTCGGCAAGCTGAACATCCACCACCTGAACCAACTGGCAGGAACACTTAGCGGCGGACAGCGGAAAAGAGTTGCCCTGGCCAAAACGCTCATAGACATTGGCTTTGAGCACAAACACGTACTGCTGATAATGGATGAACCCACGAACCACCTGGATGTGGAGATGGTAGAATGGCTGGAACATTACCTGAACCAGGAAAAAGTAACCCTGCTAATGGTAACGCATGACCGCTATTTCCTGGATGCTGTTTGCAACGAGATACTGGAGATAGATGCCGAGAACCTCTATGTGTACAAGGGGGATTATGAAAACTTTATAGAAAGAAAGGCTGCCCGTATTGAAAGCGAAACCGCCAGCATCGGCAAGGCGAAAAATCTGTTCCGCAAAGAACTGGAATGGATGCGTAAACAACCAAAGGCCAGGACTACCAAAAGCAAAAGCCGCCAGGATAATTTCTACGTGGTGGAGGCAAAGGCAAAACAAAAAATAGAAGATGAGCGGGTTCAGTTGCAGGTAAAAATGACCCGGTTGGGCGGTAAAGTGGCAGAACTAAAAAAAGTGTACAAACGATATGGTGATAAAATAATCCTGCGGGGTTTTGATTATACGTTTAAAAAAGGAGACCGTATTGGCATTGTTGGAAAAAACGGCGCGGGCAAATCTACTTTCCTGAACATCCTGCAGGAACTGGAACCGGCCGACAGCGGCAAGATAAATATTGGCGATACCGTGGTGTTTGGCAACTATGCACAGCAGGGCCTGGAAATAAAGGAAGATAAACGTGTGATTGAATTTGTAAAGGATATTGCGGAACATTTTCCGCTGGCCGACGGCAGTTCACTCAGCGCCGCCCAGTTTCTCCAATTATTTCTTTTTACGCCTGACCAGCAATATACCTATATATCAAGGCTGAGCGGAGGAGAAAAACGAAGGCTGCACCTACTGTCTATCCTGTTCCGCAACCCCAATTTTCTAATTTTAGATGAACCCACCAACGACCTGGACCTTCAAACCCTGGGCGTGCTGGAAAATTTCTTAAGCGATTACCAGGGCTGTATCATCATTGTCTCGCACGACCGCTACTTTATGGACCGCTTGGTGGATCACCTGTTTGTGTTCCAGGGCGATGGCGATATCCGCGATTTTCCGGGTAATTATTCACAATACCGCATTGCATTAAAAGACGATGAAAAACTAACCGATGCGGGCACACAGATGTCGGAAAAAGAAGAAAGAGCAGCTCCTCCCCCGGCGCCGGCATCCAACGACGAAAAAAGAAAATTATCGTTTAAGGAAAAACGTGAGTTTGAACAGCTGGAAAAAGAAATTGCCGATCTCAGCGGGGAAAAAGAAACGGTTACGGAAAAACTAAGTAGTGGTACCGCGCCATTTGAAGAGCTGCAAAAACTGTCGGAACGTATTGGCATGCTAACGCTATTGCTGGATGAAAAAGAACTGCGTTGGCTTGAGTTGAGCGAAGCAACGGGATAACCAACCAGGCAGCAGACCGTTAATACAGGTTCCCTGAATACCAGTCCAGTTGGAATGGCTCCAGTTGTATAGCGGCGCCAGAACGGGTATAATAGTAGGGCGCTGCAAACCCGTTATCTTTCCCCTGGTAGGCGGCAGCACCAGAAGTAGCGGTTTCATTTCGTGATATTTTTTTTGCACCGAAAATATAAAAGGCGTTTTCCATTCGCTGCAGCAAAAAGAAGTTATCTCCTGCTTGTACATAGGCATGACTGCCATCACAATAACCCCATACATTTCTTGCTACAAATTCACTGCCATCCGGATGGCGAACGTAAAGAATATCGGTAAGCCTGTCCTTCTGAAGCATAAAATCTCCCAGCGAAGGGTTGTTATTTTTGAATTCATCAAAATCCAGGTACACACCAGCGCGAAGCACCGTATCTGTTAGTGCCGGGATATTAAACGCGTCCCTGTTGTGCTGATTGATGGCCGCCAGGCTGAATGTACGCCGCCGTAAAATAGCTGCGGCAATGGCATCCATCTGCTGCAATTTTTGAATGGATACCCGGAGCGCCTCTTCAACAAATTCCGTTGCGTGTTCAGAGACCGTCATGGCTTCGCAAATGACACTGTCGTACCGGTACAGTGGGTAATAATCGGTACCGCTTTTTAAATAGAATTCAACACTGAGGTCGATGCCGCTGGTCCAGGCATCCTTTTTGATTTGGCTTTGGAGACCGCCGCCATTACCGATTTGCTGCCTATAGGGCTGTTCGTCTGATAGCCATAGTTTTTTGATAACCATCAAGATACCAGGCAGGTTTGGGTTGCCGGGAAACTTAATGGCTTTTTCCAGAAAGGCTGTGGCTTCCCGTTGCAAGCCATCTCTCATTGTAACAAAGGTGGGTGTACGGTTCAGTCTTTGCTCTGTCTGTTTTTTTGTTGCATTGCTGAGCAGGCCGGTAAAATGGTCTACAATTCGTTTTTGCATCAATCCAATCCTGGCAGTATCGGCCCGAACATCCATAACGGTTATGCCCTGCAGGTTATTGAGTTGTATCAGAGAAGACCGGGGGGTAATATCAATGGCGACCGCATCAAATTTATACACATCAAAATCTTCCTTTCTGCGGGAATGGCCTGTTTGCGCCTGTGTTACCCCGAGCAACAGGCTCCCGGTAAGCAGAAAAAA
>JBDTVE010000086.1:0-15209 GCA_040007355.1 Bacteroidota bacterium
AATTTAAGAAATCCTCAGGCAATGTCGCGTATAAACCTTTCCTGCAAAACCGGTCTTGCGCTGGACCCCTGTGCCGCCATACAGGTTCCATTCTTTATGGCTGACGGAGAAGAACAGGAAATTATTTTCAGGCTTGGTGCCGGACAAGATGCAGGTGAAGCAAGCGCAATTGCCAAACAGTACCGGGGCATGGAGGCGGCAACGGACGCATTGAACAGGGTAAAAAGCTATTGGGAAACCACAATCGGGGCTTTACAGGTTGAAACACCGGATGAAGCCATCAACATAATTACAAACGGATGGCTTACTTATCAAACCATGTCTTCAAGACTTTGGGGAAGAAGCGGATTCTATCAGTCGGGCGGTGCATTTGGCTTTCGGGACCAGTTGCAGGATGTGATGTCTCTCCTTCATACAAGGCCAGAACTTGCCCGCGAACAAATATTGCTTTGTGCATCAAGACAGTTTAAAGAAGGAGACGTACAACATTGGTGGCATCCACCGGTTGGCCGCGGCGTACGTACACGGATATCAGATGACTATCTGTGGCTGCCTTTTGTAACGGCTTGTTATGTTAAACATACGGGTGATTTTGGCATTTTGGATATCGGAACAAATTTTCTCGATGGCCGAATGCTAAATCCCGGAGAAGAATCTTATTTCGATCTTCCGGTTGATTCAGCCATACGTGCAACACTCTACCAGCATTGCGTACTGGCCATCAAACACGGGTTAAATTTTGGTGAACACGGGTTACCATTAATTGGTACGGGCGACTGGAACGATGGATTTGATAAAGTAGGACAGCACGGAAAGGGAGAAAGTGTCTGGCTTGCATTTTTTCTGTATGACATACTCAGCAGTTTTGCAGAAACTGCCGTGTTGCATAATGATCTGCCGTTTTCGAATACCTGCAATGCAGCGGCAAAAAAGTTAAAAGAAAATATTGACAAACATGCGTGGGACGGCGAATGGTATAAACGTGCCTGGTTTGATAACGGGTCGCCATTGGGTTCTTCAGTAAATGAAGACTGCAAAATAGATTCTATTGCGCAAAGCTGGTCGGTTCTGTCAGGCGGGGGAAATGAAACGCTGGTTCATACGGCTATGGAATCTGCCTATAAAAATCTGGTACAAAAGGATGTTGGCATTATCCAGTTGCTGGAACCTGCTTTCGACAAGTCCGATCTTGATCCGGGTTATATCAAAGGATATGTACCCGGTGTAAGGGAAAATGGTGGCCAGTACACACATGCTGCTGTATGGATGATCATGGCGTTTGCGAGGCTTGGAAATAATAAACGTGTCTGGGAATTATTAAACCTGATCAACCCAGTTAGTCATAGTTCAACTGCCCAAGAAATTGCTGTGTATAAAGTAGAACCCTATGTACTGGCGGCGGATGTTTATTCACGTGCGCCGCATGCAGGGCGGGGCGGCTGGACATGGTATACAGGTTCCGCGGGCTGGATGTACCGTTTGATTACAGAATCATTTCTTGGCCTGCATCGTCAGGGAAATATCCTGAAATGTAACCCATGTGTTCCAAAAGAATGGACATCGTTTAAAATTCATTACCGTTATAAAAGCACCGTTTTTCATATTGAAGTACAACAAACCGGCAGCGCTGAAAAAAACACGGTAACAGTAGATGGGATTAAACAGGAAGATGCATTGATTACACTAATAGACGATGGGGCAGTCCACCGTGTTTTGATCGTCGGTGACGCGCCGGTTGATACCAATTAGCAAGACCTGTTCTATTTCAAATTCTTTTGCTTTATTATTTGGATTTGAACTATCCAAGTTGCCTGGCAAGTTATTGAAGTCAAAAACTTAACAACCGCTTCCGGAATTCAGACAGCCGTTTAATTAACTGCGAAAGAAAAATCATCAACCGGTAATGTAGAAAAATAGTTCACTGTTCATTATTACTGATAAAACAGTATCGCGGAAGTGCCTGACAACATTTTCCAGCAAAGCCATCAAATATTCGTTTCCTGCAACGGCTTCCATGAAACAATGCGTAAGTTTGACTGGCAAAATCATTTTTAAAATCAAATCTAAAAGCGATTTCTCAACATTAGAAACGATCCTATACCCGGCATTGTTTCTGGCATCCTTTACGCGGAAATATTCATGAGCCAGGTGAACGGGTAAACAAATTCCGCAGGGTTCGCCATTCCTGTCATCTTCATAACAAATACCAGATAATTAAAAACCTGCGCTTTTTCACGCAGGTTTTTAATTGAATATTCTAATGTGTTAACAGCTCGTCAAGCTGTTCAAGCCCCTTCGAAAATCCTTCTTCAAATCCTGTCTTCAGTATTTTGTCCATGTCTTCTTTTGTACCAAAAATGAGTTCTACGTTAATTCTTGTTCCATTGCTTGTTTTTGTAAAACTGTTTTTCCAATGAGTGGATGGCATAGCTGCGTTTTTGTTGCCCTTTTCATCGGTGAACAAATCTGTTGCATTGAATTGTCTTGGCGCATCTATACTAGTAAATTCAATCTTATCCCACTGCTCCTCTCCATTTGGTCCCTGCATTTTATAAACCCATGATCCACCTTCTCTGAAATCCATCTTCTTTGTTACCGCCTTCCAGGGCTTGGGGCCCCACCATTTATCCAGTTGCGCTGCATTTGTCCATGCTTCCCATACTTGTTCCACAGCCGCATCTATTTCTTTTGTTACTGTGACTGTTTTAGTCTTCGCATTTTTTGTGAAGCGGGCCTTATTTTTCGTCATCATAGTGGTTTGTTTTTAATGTATGAATAATGAATGGCACAAACAATTGATCCACCATTTTTGCGGCATAAACCAGGCCATAATACCATGCGTGGAATGTAGAAATTTTGCCACATGAAGATCGTAACAACCCAAATTTTTACATTCTAATTTAAATCTAAAACCGGGTCACATCGTTTTCCTGGTACAATACAAGACTTCTTCTTTCAGGGGTGAGAAATAACCACAGGTAAGTCCTATCATGTAATCTGGCAATTTGATTTACATTTTAAACGCATGAGTGACTTTTACTAAACATTCCTTCCCATTCTTTGGGGCTACCCCTTTCTTTGCCATCTCCGTCACTGTCAGGCAATCAACCTTCCGGTCCATAACATCATATCTGAGTTGTCAGAATAACCTTTGGGGAAAGTTTGGTTTATATTTTAGGTGTGGTATTGTTGGTATTAAATAAAATACGTCGACCATTGCACCCATCTCAAACTTCTATTCGTTCATGGAGAATATGCTACAATTAATTGTTTTCACCTTTTTTTTTCCTGGCAAAGGTATTTTGCCAGGAAAAAACAATCATTGACAAATGATAAAGAATTAATTCCGCTTTTCAGCAGGCTTAATGGTTCCTGCCATCGAAAGTGCACATATACCGGGTATCAATTTGATACTCCCAGGATAGGTAAAACGACGCCTACACTTGAGATTTTTCAATAAGTTACAAATATTCAAACCGTCTTAACGGAAACAAACCGCAAAATGTTTGGCCACACCGCTTTTAAAGTAAACAATACCAATGAGGTTTTAGAATTGCATTTAGCTAATGGAGAAGCACTGTTGGTTAAAATGATAGAAATTGTAATTAATAATGTGAGGCTTATTTCCTTTATCTATGCAAGGGCTATTGTCATGAATATTATTGACAGCCAATGCTGCAACGAAACAATGTTTAAACTTATGACCGGACGCCTTGCGTGAGGGCAACAATTTATAACAATAATTTTTTATTGTTTATCAATATATTTATTATATTTGTCAATAAATAATAATTAAAATGAAAAATTTAGGAAAAAAATCGATAGCTAAAATTCTATCCGCAATGATACAAATAGTATGGTGGATGGAATGGATAGGTGCAATTGCCATCACAGCAGGATTACTCATTATGCCATTTTTTAAAAAGAATACCAGTTTTACTACGCCGGTCACTTTCTCTGCCTTCACGATCAAAATGGTTGCAGCGAACGAAACAACTCTCCAAGCCGGGCGATTAAATGCCACAGGCGGTAACTTTTCTTTCCTGGTTCCGACCGGCCTTATTTCTTCATTGATTATGATACTTATAGTGGTAGCGGCATTTTCCTTTTTTATCGCTGCCACTTATCAGTTAAGATTAATCTTTTCAAGTTTTGCAAAGAATGAACCATTTGTTGAATTTAATACATCACGGATCAGAAACCTCGGCATTATTCTCATCGTTTACGCATTCGCGCATTTGATCTACCATATCGCCTTGAATGAATATTTAACAAACCACTTTAAATGGGCTAGTGATATTCGATTAACCTATAGCTTTAACCTCGGCGCACTCCTTACCGGGATAACATTGATAGTTATTGCGGAAGTTTTTAAGCTGGGAACCTCATTGAATAACGAACAAAAACTAACAATTTAACATGGCAATAATAGTTAACCTGGACGTAATGATGGCTAAGCGTAAAATGTCACTCAATACACTGTCCGATCTTGTAGGCATTACCCTGTCTAATTTATCAATTTTAAAACAGGGCAAGGCCAAAGCTATCCGTTTCACTACACTTGAAATTATTTGCAAAGCGCTGAACTGCCAGCCTGGTGATATCCTTGAATATCAGCCGGAAAATTTTAATACTCGCGAAAATATAAATGTTGAAATATGAAAAGATAATTGTAACTATTCTTATTATCTATAACCTTTTGCTTGTAAAAGGGTTCGCACAAACAAATCATTCTCTTAAACCAATCCAATTATCAATTCATTGATCTAATTTATCTGGTCTGCTTCAAAGCCTTTAAGTAAATCAACAAATAAGAAAGCATTAAAAACAGCTTCGTAGCTATAACCCGAATAGCCAATAAAATACTGCATCTACACATTCTCCTGTATCTGCTGAACAGCTTCGCGGTTGCTCAAGTTGCACACACGCGTTTAATAAATATAGCGCCTATCGCTACACTTGGATTGATTCCACCGGCCCCGGTAATTGAATTGTTAACTGCTTTTGATAAACATTGGCAATCTTATCTCATAGAATCTGCCTGGCTAATTTTACCCAGCGGGTTGTCTGGGGCTAAATGTTTTGTAAAAGGAGATTCAAAACCCACCAGCTCCATCCGGTTTGGATAGATATGTGGGGCTTTGGATGCACGGTTTTTGATCTTCTACCATTTTTTCTTGCACTTTTAATTAATGCAAAGTAAGTAAATCCCTGTAACAGTAATGGTTCCGGCATTGAACAGCAAGCCCTAAATTATCTATTATCAATTAACGTGTGAAGACCGGAGGGAGTTCCCGTTTGCCTGCTCCTTGCTTTTTCTTTGCGGATCCTAAAACATCGTAGAAACGGTTACGCCAAAAGTCCTGGGATTGCCCAAATGGATCCCCCCAAAATCATAGGCGTATTCAATGTATTTTTTGTCGGTAAGATTTCGCATCCAACAATAAACATCGGCCCATTTACTGGTTACTCCTGCCTTTACATTCAGGAAATGATAGGATGATTGTTCGATGGTATTGGCAAAATCGAAATAGCGGCTCCCGAAATAGAACCACTCTCCTCTTGCAACCAGCCGTATCCTGTTTTTTACATGTAAGGTATAACTGTATTGCAATGCGAGCATGGAGGTTATATCAGGTGTAAATATTTGTCTTTTGCCATCCAGATTGACCGATTGGCCATTGGAGGATAAACCAAGTGATTTGTATTTGGCGTCGGTATATCCAAAACTATACTCCGCCTGGAAACCCGCCAGCGGGTTGGCTGAAAGTTCCAATTCTGCTCCCTTGCTTTCAAGTTTACCAGTATTTTTTGTAACGGTAATGGCATCGGGTAAAACAAGCGTCGGCACCTGCGCATCGTTCACATAAGTAAGAAACAAGGCGGCATTTAACCTGAGCCGGTTATCCCAAAAAGTATTTTTTGCACCCAGTTCAATATTGTTACTGTATTCCGGCGAATAAGGGTACAGGGGCGGTTGCGAAGGATCGCCCGACAGTTGTGTAAGACCGCCGGTTCTGAAACCGCGGCTGTATGTAATGTATATATTATTGTCTGCCGTAAGGGCATACTGCAGCCCCAGTTTGGGAGAAACAGCATTGTAATGAACAGCTGCCGCGGTATCCGGCAGGATCACGATCGGGTTTGTTCCATCCGGTTGATATTCCCCTTCAACCTGCAATTTTTTATGCTCGTAATCATACCGGAGACCGGCTATTAGCGACAAGCTTTTTGTAAGCGCATAATTTATCTGCCCGTACACAGCAATACCAGCGTTTTTTCCTTTACTGGTATTGATGGTAGAGAAATCCGTGTTGGGCGCACCCACAACAGCGGCATCTTTTCCAAAATGCGTAGCCTGTTTATTGGGGATCGATTGTCGGAAAAGATACACTCCGCCTGTCCAGCTTAACGCGGTTGTTTTATTTGCCGGTTTGCTTATCCTGAATTCTGTGGTAAAAACTTTTACGTTGTTCCAGTCGCTGCCATAATTATTGCCAACGGTAACCGCATCCAGTGTGGAGAAATCACCATCAATGGGTGAATCATAATAGCGATAATTGTTTTGCCAGGCTGTTTGCAGGGTAAAATCCGCCACCCTGCTTTTGTGACTAACGGATAATGAAGTGTTGTTTGTTTCATCCATCATCTTCCCCAGTGCATTCTGGCTCAGCACATATGGATGGTTCAGTGCTTCGTCAACACCATTTACAATGGGAAAAGCGCCTTTGTTTTTGTTTAGCTGGTATTTTCCGTTTAACGCAATCGTCCACTTTGAACCGGGCAAATATTTTATATAATAGCTGTATCCATTCTGTTGCTGCCTGTCAAACGATGTGTGATTAAAATCATTTTCATAAAACCCATTTCTTTTGCTGTAAGTAGATGAAATGCCAGCAAACAGTTTGTCCTTTATAAAAGGAAACCGCAGACCAACACTATACCGTTGCTGGTTGTAATTACCAAAACTTGCTTCTGCAAACCCATTGGCAATATTGGAAGGCGCTTTTGTTATGATGCTGATGACACCGCCCATTGCGTTTCTTCCGTATAAGGTACCCTGAGGTCCCCTCAAAACTTCTATCCTTTCAATATCCGTTAATTGCGGAATATAGGTGTCCAGGCTAAATTGGTTAACGCCGTCTATATAAGTGGCAACGGACGGTTCATAGGAGGTCGTTGTCACACCCCGTATAGAAGTTACATTTCTCTCGTCACCGGGGCTGCCTGCATATAAATTTGGAACAATACCTGCCAGATCTTTTATGTTCCAAAGCCGGTAGTCTTTTACCTGGCGGGCCGACATGGCCGTTACGCTCACGGCAAGGTTTTGCAGCAATTCTTCCTTTTTGCCAGCCGTGACTACCACGGTTTCCAGTTGTACCAGTGCATTTTGTAATTGAAAGTTAACTACCTGGGTTTCGGATTGGTTAACAAAAATTTCTTTGGCTATTACCGCATAACCAATGGCCGATAATTCAATGGTGTATTTACCCGGTTGCAGACCGCCCACTGTAAAACGGCCCGATGTATTGGTAATGGTTGCAGCCCTGGTATTCAGCAACCGAACGCTTACATGGCTAACCGGGTGCGATTGAAAATCAGTAACAACACCCGTGATCTCTGCCTGGCCATTTGCCCTGCAGATACTTATTACCAGCAATAGTGCACAAAAAACTTTTGCCATGATATTCTTTCTCAATGATTTTTCATTTTTTCCACTGTCGTTATGAGCAGGGCCTGCAACGGGTTATTTTATTTTCTGCGTACTTTACGGGTCGTTCACAATACTATTTGCCGTTAAACTGTACCGATGCAACGCCTCCTTTGATTTTGTCATCCGCTTTATACAAAAGGTAAATCGTATGAAATTTTCCATCGTTAACCGTTGCAACAGGCACTATTGTCACACCCGATTGCTCTCCTTTCTTTGGTGCGGGCATGATTCCCTTACCCAGCAGTTTACCATCTGGCGCGTCCAGTCTTGCTTCAAAACCCAAACTTTTGGGCTCCTCTTGCCAGCGGCTGCTGACTGCAATGGAGCGAACACCCGTCAAATCTATATTTTCAACGCCAAACCATCCTTCCGTAGCAGGAAAAACAAGGATATTGGCACCGCGGCTTTTAGCAGATGAAAAGCCCTTTAATTTTTCACTGCCTTTAAAAATAAACGTGTTGCTGTGCAGCGATGCAACTGCATTGCCTGTTAGTGCTTTGATATTTTTTCCTCCCTTGTCTGTATAGCTGGCAGCCAGCACCAGTGTGGTTGCCGGTTTTACATCGGCTGGAGGAATGATGCTGCCGGAAGCCGGCAGCGATTTTTTAACTGCTGCGGGATTGCTAAGCGACAATATCCATGACACTATCTGCGTGGCATCGTCCTGAGACAGATTGGGATGCGCAGACATGACCACATCTCCCCACACGCCGCCACCGCCTTTGATTATTTTCTGGGTCAGGTATTTAATGGCATCGGCCTCCTTCCCATACTTCTGCGACACCTGCAGGAAAGAAGGACCTATGGATTTGTCCGCTTCCTTATGGCAGGCCTTGCAATCAAGTGACAACATCACATTCTTGCCGCTGATATTTGCAACGCCCTGCTGATGACCCATGGGTGATGAGGCTGCTTTGTCGAACCCAGTTACATACTCAACAGATACAAACATATTGGCTGGGTCAATTGAAGTAGTATCGTATTTATCATTTACAACAACTTCATACCGAACAGGCAAACCGGGCATATAAAACGATTTGTTACCGCCTGTCAGGTTAACCGTCACTACCGGTACCTCATTGCCTGCGTACACAGGCAGATCTTCGCTAGTAGCAGAAGCGCCCTGTTCATCTACTGCATTCAGTGAAATTTTATAATCGCCGGCCGTTGTATAAGTATAAGATGCGGTGGGCGATTCCGATTCTTTAATCGTTCCGTTCCCGAAATTCCATTTGTATTTTATTTTATCTTTTTCAGGATCTGTTGCCGATGCTTGTACATGAACCGTAAACGGAAGCACGCCGGAAGCCTTATCAACCGTTACAGCGTTTATAGCGGGTGGACGGTTACCAGAATTGAAATCAATTCGTGCCAGGCCGGCATCGGGGTTTTTGCTAAACCACCCACTTCCATATTCAAGTAAATATAGCCTGCCATCGGGGCCCACTTCCATATCTATAAGAGAATGTAATTTGATGGAACCAAAGAATGGCTCCATTTTATCAAAGTCGCCATTGGGTTGCAGCGTTACCGCTTTTATCCAGCCACGAATCCAGTCGTAAATCATCAGTTTTCCGTTGTAGTAATCAGGCAAACGGGTTTCTTTTGGAAACATATCGGTATAATATACGGGTCCGGCCATTGCGTTTCTTCCTCCTGTACCCACTTGTGGAAAATCGGGCGAGGCTGCATATGGATACCAGATAAATGCCGGCTGGGCGGGTGGCAATTCCCTTAAGCCGGTATTGTTCCTGGAGTCGTTGATTGGTTTGGCAGGGTCAAAGGCGGGCCCACTTTCACCGGTAAGATAATTATAGGAATGATAGGCATAATTGTTTCCCACGAATAAAGGCCAGCCAAAATAACCGGCCTTACGTGCCTGGTTTATTTCATCATACCCGCGCGGGCCGCGGGTTGCAGGGCTGTCATTCTGCGCATCAGGCCCTACTTCGCCCCAATATAAATAGCTGTTTTTTTGATCCACGGTTATGCGGTAAGGGTTCCTGTTTCCCATTACATAGATTTCAGGGCGTGTTTTAGCCATTCCTTTGGGAAATAAATTTCCATCCGGTATTTCATAGCTGCCATCTTCCTTTACCCTGATGCGCATGATTTTTCCGCGTAAATCATTTGTATTACCGGCAGATCTCCGTGCATCGTATTGCAGGTGTCCCGGCTCATCATTCGTAGGACTATAACCGTTGCTTACATATCGCTGTCCCTTTTCATCAAATGGCGTTGAATTGTCGCCTGCCGAAAAATACAAGAGGCCATCGGGCCCAAAGGCAATGGAACCGCCCGTATGGCAGCAAATCTCCCTTTGGGATCTTACATCCAGTATTACTTTTTCTGTTGAATTGTCAACCGTATCGTTTTTAAACGTAAACCTCGACAAACGATTGACGGATGTGTCGGCAGGACTGTAATAAATATATATCCAATTGTTTTTTGCAAAGTTTGGATCTTTTGCCAGGCCCAGCACACCTTCTTCTGCATTTACCCCGGGTATACTTGTATTAAAATAAGCATTTAGGAACCCGACCTGTTTTACATTTTTTGTTTCATTCTTGTACAACATTATTTCACCGCGCCGCTGGATAACCAGGATATCAAGATTGGGAAGGATGGTCATTTCTGTTGGCTCATAAAAAACACCCTGTGCAAGCTGGGTTTTTGTAAACCGGTTGTCCTCCGGTGGCAGCTGTGTTTTACATTTTCCATAATCCAGGGTTTTGTTATCGTCCATGGCATATTCAAGGCCTCCTAAAATATGGGAGAGGTATAGTTCGTCGGAAAAAGATTCCTTTGTATGACCCAGGTTTGTATAAAAAGCGCGGCCACCGTCATAGTCGTGGTACCAGGCCATTGGATGATAATCGCCGTTTGCCCCGCCATGATAAGTTTTTTCATCGATGGTTAGCAGGACTTTTGTTTCCTTACTCAATTTTTTAAAACTATAGAATTCGTCGGTGCGTTTCCATTGTTTGGGCAGGCCTTTGGTAGCTCCATTGGAAGGATCCACTACGGTAAAAACGCCTTCCTGTATATTGGGAAAAGTATCGTGTATACCGGGATGGCTTAAAAAATAGCCACCTACCAATCGGCCGTACCAGCCCCAGTCGTATTCACAATCCGCCGCAGCATGAATGCCCATATAGCCGCCACCTGCCTGTATATATCTTTCAAACGCTGCTTCCTGGAAGTTGTTGAGCACATCGCCGGTAGTGCTTAGGAATACTACCGCCGCATATTTTTTCAGGCTGTCTTCATTAAAGAAGTTTGCATCGGTGGTGGTATCCACATCAAAATTGTGGAGTTCGCCTAATTTTTGAATGGCGGCATTGCCCTGGGCAATAGACTCATGGTGGTAGCCCATGGTCTTGCTAAATACCAATACTCGTTGCTTCCCCGATCTTTTATTTGAGCAGGATGAAATGGAAATGATTATTGCCAGCACCGCCAGGCTTTTGATAATCCGAAATGAATGTTTCATATGACCAATGGTTGTTTCAAATGGTTAAAAAAATATTGTAGCCCGATGTTCGGAGCTGACCGTAAATATCTGTCATAAAAGCGGAATTTTATTACTTCTTCACCGCAAAAATATCTATTATATTTCGGAGCGTATTGCCACGTGCCTGTTGTAAGGAGGAAAACCGGCATCCCTATCCGCTTTTTCCCGGCATTTTGTGAAAAGGAACCCGGTGTCTGCCTACGGAAACCAAGCTAATCAAGCCTGGCCCATCCGGGGCATCTATCGCGTGAAATTGGCGGTCTTGTCTCCACATCCAAATAATCCACCTGTTGCCGATATATTTTAGCATCATGAAAAATATTGCAGCCAAACAAAGGCAGCCGCTACCGGGCAACAGGATGATCATTGTGACGCTGGCTGTTGCCACGGCTGGTATCACCATACAAATAATGGTGGGTGCTTGGGTAACAAACCTTAGGATTTCACAAGTTGTTTTATATTTGCACTGATAGGTAGAAACAGTACAAGCGAGGAAAAGTGACACGTGTTCGAGCGCTGTTACTTTTTTAGGTACAACTTTGACAAACACTCGTTCAAAGAATTGATTCCCAGGCTTGGTTGGATTTCAGTCACGGAAAATGACCAACAACTCAAATCAATACTCATCCTATGGAATAAAAATCCAATCCTGGATTAAATACCTTTCTTTTTTATAATTTCCCTGGTGGTTTATACTACCTTTCCCATTTTTTCCAATTTAATTCTATAGTGTTATAATTCCCCTTTTCAAAATCATAACTTTCCCCATCGTCTTCGAATAACACAGCGGGTAAAATCTTCCTGCTCCTGAATACATAACAATTGATTTTGCTTTGGAGAGAAAGGTATTCCTGTGGTTCAGCAAGGGGGAGGATTGTTCCTTCTTTAACCAAAATAGGAATCTCTTCATAGCTAAATTATATTATATAGAATTGTCCACCTTCGTACCTTTTATGTGTGTTAAAATTATACCATACTCCTTTTGGAAGGTAAACTTTACGTTTGTCTGAGCTGTCAAAAAGCGGGGTAGCAAGAACGATATCCCTTTCAAATATTGGTCAGAAATATTATACAAATTCGCGTCATCAGGATAGTCCATTACTACTGCACGATGTGGGGGCACTCCTTCCCTCATATACTTATAAATGCGCTATACAGGTATGGAATTAGACTCATTCTAAAATTTAATAAATTTTTTATTTTTTGATTCGACTTCATTTGCATTAACTAAAAATTCATTTCTATTATTTTTACCCTTGTCAAATTGTAGCCAGGGTGTATTTCTAAGGTACCAACAATTAAAAACAGTTTGAGCGGATAATATAGCAGTCTGCGCTCTATGTATTAACGCTGTTATACTAGAAGATTCTCTGACTTCAGGAGACCATAGCATTCCAGAAAATCCTGAATTTACAATTAGTCTTATATACTCGCGATGATTTTATGAACAACTTACAAATAAAAAATAATCGTGTCTTGTGATGAATTGTACATGACAACTATCTTAAGATAAGCTCTTTAACAACATAAGGTGTGCCCTGCGTGGTAAGCCAAACTTCTGGTTTGATATCTTCTGTACCATCTTTCATCCCCAATACAACAACTTCAATTTTTTTTCCCTTCATACTTTCTGTTACAGGAATGTAATAGGTATAGTTAGATTTAGATTTTTGAACTGAAGCTTCCCAAGTGTTACTGAGAAATGAAACACTTCTATCTGGAGATCCAACATAATTTCCTTCGAAACGCAGAGCAGCATAGGCCCCTTCCACGCCATGCTCTCCATTTATGGCCACACATAAGTAAGCATGTTTTACAATTTCATTTAAAGTAAAAGTTGAGGTCCAAGCACTTTTGGCAGCTACATTTCTCCAAGCGGAAAATAGGTTGCTGGCCCTCCAATTCCTTCTGTTTGCCTGTTTTCCTCCATAAAAACCATCAATTTCTACAAGCCTGCCAAAACTGGTTTGGAAACGTAAATACCGAAGCGATTTTACTCCCGACAAATCAACGATCATTTTCTTGGATGAAAGAAAAACCACTTTTTGCCACTTTACCAGATCAACAGAAACCTCTACCCAAGTGGCTTCATCCGTTTTTAACGGTTGAATTTCCCATTCGCTTTCAGCTGTCAAAATCAGGCTGTCAAGGGTGACCACTTCTCCTAAATCCAAACGAAATATGCCGTTGGCTTTTTGAGCCCATGTCTGTTTAACGCCAAATCCGGTTTTAATGTCGCCATCAAATAGGTATTTGTCCCATAAGCTTCTGTCGATGAAAACTGCCTGGGAAAAGAATGCGTCCCGGGCAGCTTGCACTTCCTTTATAGCTGTTTTACCTGAGCGCTTAAGAGACCGTACTTCCAACGCATTATTGTCAGCCGCAAAGCACGTTGCTTCATATAAAGCTTCGGCATCAGTAGGCACATCTGTTTTATTCAAATCTCCTAGTTTACGATGCCAGTTTTCTTTCAGTTGGTTTCCCTCAAATTGTATATTGATTGATTTCCCTTTCGTAAGCAAAGGATATAACTTATTATCAATAGTAGCAGACGTAAATTTTCTTTTTACAATATCTGATAAACTAATGGTAGCCTTTGTACCAGGTAAACCAAGCAGATTTATTTTAACAACCTGGCTATCTAGATCTTTAATCACTGTATATGCGCTTCCTTGTATGCCGATTTCATTTAATGGAATCGAAGTAGCCAAAATTAAAGAGGATCGGAAGGGATCTATTTCCACCTCAACCCTACTTCCTTTTTTAAATTTTCCTATAATCTTTTCCACAGGGTGCAATTGCCTTACTTCAATCCAGTTGCCTTTTTTTAAACCAATTTCTTCATCTAATTGCAAGGTGATTTTCTTAGCGTTCCAGTTTAAATTTCTCAATGTAATAAATCTTGTTTCATCATCTCCCCTGGATACTGCCTTTTCACCGTATTTGTCTTCGGGCAGTTCTTTACCATTTACCAGAATACTTCCAAACCTTTTATGTAAGTTAAATATCCTTGCCAGTTTTGGATATTCATCATCCTTTAACAACCAGGGATTACCATATATTTCAGGAGCCAAAATTAAGCTCCTATTGAAGGCTTGCAATATCAAATCGTCATCCCAATAATCAAGGCAAGAAGACAGGCAAACACCGTGGTCTTCTGTTAGCCGCTGTAAACCAGGAACTAATTTACGACTTAATACTCCTTGTCTGTGATGAGTTGCTGTTGTTGTATTTGCCATATGAACATCTACATAAGTTTCAGCACCTTCAAATAAAAACGTTGTTGCATAAGGCATGCCCTTGCCCAATTTCAACCGGTGGTTTAACAGGATTAGGTCCGGACTATATTCTCGGCACTTTTTCATCATTTTAACAAAAGCATCTTGTTTTTCCTCTCTTAAAGTTCCGTTTACGCCATCAAATTTGAACAATTCGAAATTGTACTGCTTACAAAGGCTCACCATCATATCTATTCTTGCCTGCTCCGATTCGGGAGTAGCACCAAAGCAATCAGGCCCCCCCCATATTCCTAACCGTGTGCCGATGGATTTGGCATTTTGATATATAACATCGAAGCTCCTGGGAAATTGCTTTCTGAAACGAGGCGAAGACATGGAACCACAGAAGCCTTTTCCATCAATGGCACCAGCATCAAAAGCGTATATGTCAAGTGACATTCCATACTCCTTATTTAACCAATGGAAAAAGTCAAGATTAATTAATGTTTGCGTTTCTGTTGCACCTTCATTCGTATTGTTTATCCAAGAAAAATATTGCGATTTAGAGGGCGTTTTTTCGTCGGCCCCCTTGTCGCTTTTAGCTTCATTTTGAGCGCTGGTGTTATAGCATAAAAATGAAAACAATATCAGCAAACAATAAAATTTAACCATATTATTAATATAATTTTTGTGAATTTACATAAAAAAATGATTTAATAAACGGTTATTCTATAATTGGCATAGAATAACCGTTTATTAT
>JBDTVE010000087.1:0-4310 GCA_040007355.1 Bacteroidota bacterium
CTGCCCCAACTGGTGAATGTGCTCCGGGGCGAAATGAGCCTGGTGGGCCCCCGGCCGGAAAGAAAACATTATATAGACTTGATATCCATGCAAACCCCTTATTTCAGCTACCTGCTTAAAACAAAACCGGGTCTTACCTCCTGGGGCATGGTGCAGTTTGGCTATGCAGAAGATGTACCGCAGATGATTGAACGGATGCAATACGATCTTATCTACATGGAAAATATTTCGCTGAAACTGGATTTTAAAATAATGGTTCATACCCTCCGAATAATCTTCCTGGGCAAAGGCATATAATTACCTGCTCACATAATTAATCGCCCCCCTAACCGTTATTACCCTGTTGATGGTTCACTCATTTTCAGTTATTTTTGACAAAACTCATTATCCTTGAGTAAATCATTCCGCTGCTTTATTCTGGCGCTTGCCTTTTCATCTGCCGCCCGCGCGCAATACTGGCAACAACAGGTTAACTATACCATCGAGGTTGAACTCAACGACCAGGAACATGTGCTGGACGGGTTTGAGAAAATGACCTATATTAACCACTCGCCGGACACCCTCCACTATATCTGGTTCCATGTATGGCCCAATGCCTATAAAAACGATCAAACTGCTTTCAGCGAGCAACTACTCATCAACGGGCGCACCGATTTCTATTTTAGCAACAAAGAACAACGCGGGTATATAAACCGGCTCGACTTCAAAGTAAACGGCATTACCGCGGCCATCGCCGACCACCCGCAATACATTGATATCATACAACTGATCCTGCCGCAAGCCCTGCCACCAGGCAGACAGGCAGAGATTGTCACCCCTTTTCATATGCAACTTCCGGAAAATTTCTCCCGCGGTGGCCATACCGGGCAATCTTACCAGCTTACCCAATGGTTTCCGTCTCCCGCCGTATACGACCACAAGGGCTGGCACCCCATCCCCTATCTTGACCAGGGCGAGTTCTACAGCGAGTTTGGTAATTACGATGTACGCATCACAGTTCCCGAAAATTATGTGGTGGCCGCCACCGGCGAACTGCAGAACCCTGCGGAAAAAGACTGGCTTAAGACCCGGAGTACTTTTAACTGGGTACCCATCACCAGCACCACCGTGGTAAAAAAAGGTTCATACAAACACATCAAAAAAACGGTACAGGCCTACCCCACTTCTTCATCCAAAACAAAAACCATTCAATTCCTGCAAACCAATGTGCATGATTTTGCCTGGTTCGCCGATAAACGTTTTATTGTACAACAGGATACCCTGCTGATGGCCAACGGCAAAACAGTTACTGCTTACAGTTATTACCTGCCCGGGTTTTCCTCTGCCTGGAAAAACAGCCTCGACTATATTAAAAACGCGGTTCGCTTTCGCTCCGCGGTCATGGGCCCTTATCCATACAATACCGTTAGCGTCGTGGAAGCAAAAATGGGGTTTGAAGGTGGCATGGAATACCCAACCATCACCTGCATCTCACCTACCAGTTCCGGAAAAGAACTGGAAAATATTATTGAACATGAAATAGGCCATAACTGGCTACAGGGCATACTGGCCACCAATGAAAGACGATACCCCTGGATGGATGAAGGCATGAATACCTATTACGATGACCGTTACCAGTCCTTCGCCCGGGAAAAGAAGCTGGCACACAATCCTCGTTCGTTTTTTGGCAAACGTCTTCCGCAAAATCCTGAATCCTTATTTCTCCAGGCTACCATTGCTGCAAAAAAAGACCAGCCCATTAACACGCCGTCGGAAAACTTTACCGAACTCAACTATGCCCTGGTGGCCTATCATAAAACCAGTGCATGGATGAAGCTGCTGGAACAAACCCTGGGCACATCCGTATTTGATGCCTGTATGCAGGAATATTACAAACGCTGGCAATTCAAACATCCGCTTCCGGAAGACCTGCAGTCCGTAGTGGAGGAGATAAGCGGTAAAAACTTGGATACTGTTTTTACATTGCTCAATAAAAAGGGAGCGCTGGTGCCCCCCCGTGAGAAAAAAATAAAACCGGTTGCTTTTTTCAATTTCAACCATACTGACCGGTACAACTATATTAATATCCTGCCGGCACCAGGCTTTAACCAGTACAACAAATTCATGATTGGCCTGCTGGTACACAATTACAACCTGCCAGCTTCCCGCCTGCAGTTCCTGCTGGCACCGCTTTACGGTACCGGAAGCAAAACACTAAACGGCCTGGGCAGGATATCCTATACCGATTTCCCGGCCTCACCGGCGCTGGATAAAATCGTGTATTCTTTGTCGGCCGAAAAATTTTCCTCCAACGCCAGCCTGGACACCTTTGGCAATAAAGTATTTGAACATTTTCAAAAAATTGTTCCGGCTGTACGCGTTTATTTCAAACAAACGGCGCTTTCCAAAACAACCAGCACATTAGATCTGCGCGGCTTTTTTATCAGGGAAAAAACTTTTGACGGGTATGAAACTAAAACCGGCGATTCCGTAAATGTTTATCCCACGGCCTTCCCTTCCGGCAACCGCTGGCTTGCCCAGCTCTCCTATGATTACCGCAACGACCGGGTTTTATATCCCTATCAATACCAGTTGCAATGGCAGCAGGGCGAAAATTTCTACCGGTTAAATGCCACCGCCCGCTATTTCTTTAACTATGCCAAAGGCGGCGGTTTTGCGGTGCGTGGGTTTGCCGCTAAATTCGGGTATATCGGTTCCGGCAAACCGCTTAGCACGGAACGCTACCAACCTAAACTGCTGGGCGTTCGCGGCGACGAGGATTATACCTATAGCAATTATTTTATCGGCCGTTCCGCCTCTATGATCAACCCCGATGGACCCATTGCCAACAAAGGCCTGGGTGCCCAGCAAATTATGATCCGCGATGGCGGTTTTAAACTGGTGCTGGATCAATACCCTTTTTTACAGGGCCGTTCGGAAAACTGGGTGGCAGCACTTAATTTTACCTCTACCCTTCCCTATAACCTTTTCCATACCGTGTTGCCTGTAAAATTATTTTTTGACCTGGGCACCTTTGCAGAAGCCTGGCAAAAAGATGCGCCGGTATCCAATTTTTTATATACCGGGGGTGTACAGTTGTCACTGCTGCACGATCTCATTAACGTCTATATGCCCGTACTGTTCAGTAATGATTTCCGCTCAAATATCAAATCGGCCTGGCCGAAAAACCGTTTCTTAAAAACCATTTCATTCAGCATCGATATACAGAACTTCCGCCTTAATAAAATAAACAAGCTTCTCGTCTTTTAATACCGGCAGGTTCTGTTCCCTGCCAACACGTATCTCATCCATGGAAAATGAACATGCCATAAAATATTTGTTCCGCCACCAGGTTGATACAACCAAATGGGATCAACGGGTTGAGCAGGCTGCAAACGGCTTTATCTACAGCCTGTCTTTTTACCTGGACAGGCTTTGTGTATGGGATGCACTGGTGATGGGCGATTATGACTTCGTGATGCCCCTGCCCATCCGCAAAAAAGCAGGCTTCCAGTATGTCTACACACCCCGGTTTGGCGGACAACTGGGCATTGCCGGTAGTTCAGCCGTGACGGAAAAAATATTTAACGCTTTTATTAATGCTATCCCGCGCAAAATTGTCTATTTCGATTTATTACTAAATGAACAAAATACCGTACCGCCCCGCGAAGGCCTGGTCAGCGTTGTCAAAACAAATTTTATTATACCCCTTCAGTTGCCTTACCCCACTATCTATGACAATTATTCCAGGGATGCAAAAAAAAATCTTCGCCAGGCTGCGGCGCGTTTGCTTTTTACCGAGCCCGTTGAACCCGGTATTGTGCTGGATATGTATCGGCAAGCTTATGGACATTTGGCCGATAATACCGAAAAAGACTATAAACGTTTTCAATTGATCATGCAGGATGCCCTTGCTTGCGGTAACGGATTTATTGCCGGTGTTAAAAATGCCGGGGGCGAATTGCTGGCAAGCGCCTTTTTTGGGATGGACAACAAAAGAATATATTATCTTATGGGCGCACCCACCGCGCAGGGAAGAAAAGACAATGCTGTTTATTTTCTTATCAACGAGATAATAAAAAAACACGCTGGCACGCAACGTGTTTTTGATTTTGAAGGTTCCGACATTGTTTCCGTCGCAGATTTTTACCGCAAATTTGGGCCGCAGCAGGTCAGCTACCCACATCTTATCATTAACCGGTTACCTTTCTTTTTAAAATGGCTGAAAAGAACGGGGTTCTAAGCCACTACCCAATCGCGGCCACTTTTACGGAGTCTGACACCAGTACCCGCATAAGCCGCCTCGTTTTACGTGAGCTTTGTACTAAAGC
>JBDTVE010000088.1:0-2563 GCA_040007355.1 Bacteroidota bacterium
GTTGACTGGGATAGGTATCCAGTTGGTAGTGATTTGGGCGCGAAAGAAATGATTGAAAAACGTGTTACCGCGCAATTTGAAACGATACATATCCGACCCTTGGTTGGTGTCTTCAACGACCATCCTGTTATTGACGGTGGATTGGTATTCCCATATCAATAACAATGATTTGATGAAAGGGATGAGCCGCCCCTGAAGGACGATCCACCGTTCGTCGTTATTACGAACGAACCAGGGAAAAAGGATCAAGATAATAGAGAATGAACTAATAAACATGACTCGTCATTGCGAATAAAATGAAGCAATCCGCGGATGGAATAGCAGTGAGTTGATTGAAAATAGTGCAGGATTGAATAATGGCAAAGGCTCAAGATGCCCGGCCGGCTTTTGAGGCCATTGTGGCAAAAGATTTATTGGAGTTATCGCGGAAGTAGAACGCACCTAAACCCCGAATGATAGGACCGGGAACTATGCATAAACAAAAAGCTGCGGGCGGTTATTTTCGACATACAATTACAAGGCCGTAAACAATCCAGCGTTAAATTGAATGATGAAATTACCATCCGCAGCATTGATCCGTAATGGACCTTATGACCTGCCGGGTATTTGAAACACCAGCAGCAGTGCGATTACTTAGTTATTTTTTCGATGTCGATCGCATCGCCGGTCATGGTGCCAGTAATGGTTACCTTATCGCCCAGGTACTTGGAAACCTTTTTTTGATTGTTGATGGTGTATACTTTATCGCCCACCACAAAAACGGCGGCAAAACCCTCTTTAACACATTTTTTGGCGCAATCCACATGCCCTTCTTTTGCACCTTTTACACCACAATGAGAATCGCTGATATAACCTGTCCAAGTGCCTTTATCGGCTGCGTAAACAGTACCAGCTATAAACAAAACCAGCAGTATTACATACTTTTTCATAAACGAGGAAGTTAAAATGTTAATTAATATAGTATGTCTAAGATACAAATTAATCCGAAAGGACCAGCCATTTTTTTATAGCCGTTGTCATTAAACCTTATAATATTGTTCCCAACCTTTACGGGGTGGTGGCCCAACCAGCAAATCGTTGGCCATTTTATTATTGGTGATGACTTTTTGTCGCGGTCAAACGCCAAATTTGTATCCAGCCATTGCGCCAGTACCACCAGGCAAAACACCTGGCTAAGCGGACCTGCAATTGAAAACGGTGAGCGGGTCTGCTCTTCCTCTTTACAAGCCAGTAGAAATTTTTTCCAATGGTTGGAAGGGCTGGTCGGCACCACGGGCGGTCTGGAAGCCATTTCTTTTGCCTTTGTTTCGGGGATAATGGACAGGGTGTGTTCGTGCGAACTTCCATTAAAGGTGATGTCCCTGCTATAAATGATTTTTCCGGTGTTTAGTTTAACCGGTTTAAGAGCGCCAGTGTTGGGCGGCGGAATATTGGGATCCAATGAGGATGACCCGTATTCTTCCGGTAGGGGCGGCAGGTTATTAATACCGCCATACCATTTTACCTGCACTGGCGGCATAGCGCTTCTTTTAGGGAATTTAAACGATAAGATGGCCCACATGGGATAGAAAAAATTATTATGCCGTTCTGCCTTGAGCGCGTTGATTTCATACGGCAGTCCCAGTTCAAGAAACTGGTGAGCGGTGTCCAGCAGCTGGGCGCCCCAATCGCCCAGCGCACCCATACCGAAATCATACCAGCAGCGCCATTGCCCGTTTACAAATTCTTTGTTATAAGAATGCCCATGGGAAGTTGTTTGCCAGATGCCCCAATCCAGCGTTGAGGGCACAGGCTCCGCCGGTGAAAAGGAAGTGATATGCGTATCGCAGTAATGCCAGCGGCGGGCGGAATTCATGTGCGCAGTAATAGCAGTTACGTTTTTAATGATGCGCCCGCATGCACCCAGGCTTCATTGTAAATATTTATAAATTCCCTTCCAATTTACAGTGAAAAATTCAGATGGGATGAAGGTGAAAAAAAATACTTTATTTTAATCACCGCATCATACGGGCTACAAAACCTGGCAGCAGTAGCCCAAAAAATTCGAGCCAAAAAAACTGGATTGGCGTCAAGCGCGGGGTATTATTACAGAAAAAAATAGTCAACCAATTTGGTTTCCGGGTTTATTCTGATACTAATTTTTTGTCACCGTCCTTTGTTTGTGGATTTTTTTCCCTACTTCTACCGGACGGGGGCGGTTTGGGCTGTTGTTAGACAAAAAAATTGGATGGCATGATATTTATCTGTATATAAAACGATACAATAACTGTTAAAACTATTTGATATGCAAGCAGCAAAACCCATCGATAAGAACATTCAGTTTCTTATTACCGCCAACTACCAGCGCATGGTATCATTTGAACAAGCCGCCTTCCTGACAAACGAACTATCTTTCAAAGAATTTTATCTGCAAAAAGCCGAGGAGAGTGAAATCAATATGCAGCAACTGTACCTTATGCTGAATATTAAACAACCCGGCGACGGCCAGTACGGCTTATCAACTATTCAACCCGAAGCTTTCCTGCCCGGCATCCTGAATAGCAAAAAGAATACAATCCGGATT
>JBDTVE010000089.1:0-2979 GCA_040007355.1 Bacteroidota bacterium
ACCGACTGGTTTTAATTGATAAACACATTAATTATCAATTAAACCTGCCAGTATTATTGATAAAGGGTTTACAATTGCATAAATAATATTTTTATGGAAAGAAGAAATTTTATCAAGACCGGAACCCTGGCGGCAGCCGGCGCCGGACTCTCCCTGAATTTTCCATTGTTCGGAAGAAATATTTCACCCAACGAAAAAGTGGTTATCGGCGTCATGGGCACCAATAGCCGCGGGCTGGAGCATATTAAATCTTATACAAAAATACCCAATGTAGAGATAGCCTGGATCTGTGATGTGGAAGACAATGCCCGGGCCAAAGGCATCAACCTGGTGGAAAAACTGACCGGTAAAAAGCCAATAGCGATTACTGATTTCCGTAAAATACTCGACAGCAAAGACCTGGATGCGCTGTCCATTGCCGCCCCGGACCACTGGCATACGCCCGCCGCCATACTGGCTTGCGCCGCCGGCAAACATGTGTACGTGGAAAAACCCTGTGGTCATAACCCCGGGGAAGGCGAGAAACTGATCAAGGCGGCCCGGAAATACAAACGGCATGTGCAGATGGGCGATCAGCGCCGCTCCATGCCTCACCTGATAGAAGCCATGAAACAAGTCCACGAAGGTGTCATTGGCAATGCCTATTTTGCCAAGGGATGGTATGCCAACAACCGCAAACCCATTGGCATTGGTAAAAAAATACCTGTACCAGCTAACCTGAACTGGGATCTCTGGCAGGGTCCCGCACCCCGTGAAGATTTTCGCGATAACCTGGTGCATTATAACTGGCATTGGTTCTGGAACTGGGGCACTGGCGAAGCCTGTAACAACGGTACTCATGAAATTGATTGTATGCGCTGGGCGCTGGGCGTTGATTTTCCCACCAAGGTATGCTCCGGCGGCGGTCGCTTTGCCGCCAAAGACGACTGGCAAACACCCGATACCCAATCCATCACCTTTGAATTTGGAACCAATAACAAAGCAATCTCCTGGGAAGGCATCAGCTGTAATGATTACAGTGTACAGGGCAGCGGCCGCGGTTTTGTTATCTATGGCGATAAAGGAACCCTGGTAAACAAAGGTGGCGACGATTACAAGATTTATGATGCCGGTAAAAAACTCATCACGGAAAGCAAGGACGAAGGAACCACGGACACCATTAACCCACTGGGCCCCGGAGAAAATTTAGACGGTTACCATTTCAGGAACTTTATTGAGGCGGTTCGCAAGGATACACCGCTGAATAGCGAAATTGCAGAAGGACACAAAAGCGTATTGCTTTGCCACCTGGGCAATATATCACAACGCGTGGGCAGAACCCTGCACTGCAATACCAGCGAAGGGGGCAGAATAATCAACGACAAAGCCGCCCAGCAGCTTTGGGAAAGGGATTATCAGCCGGGATGGGAACCGAAGATATAGTTGTAAGTCCAGCGTCAAAAGTCTTGAGTCGGTAAAGTGAATCAGGGAATTCGTAGATGGCATGACTGGAAGAGATCAAAATAATGTAGCGTTGATTTATCCTTATGACTCGTCATTGCAAATGAAATGAAGCAATTCGTGATGGAATAACGGCGGGTTGAATAAAATAGTGCAGGATTAGCAATTGGCTGCAAACCTTATTAAACAGGCCTAGTCTTATTTTGGTAGCACAGATTGCTTCGCTGAACTTCGCAATGACGATCGCTTCGCGGTTGCGAATGGAGATTCTCATTATTGGCATGAAATGTTCCGGTGTCGGGAGTTTGGAGTGTATGGCTTTCAGTTCCCGGAGTGCTGGCGTAAAATAAGAACTGTATTAGCATCAACAATATCATAATCATTAAAAAGGATACTATGTCTTCAAGAAGAAGTTTTTTACAACAATCGGTCATAGGCATCGGCGGCGCCACTGTGTTGCCCCTGCTGGGCCGGGCGGCGGCAACATCTGTTTCCGATAATGACAATAACTTGCTTGTTGGTATGGCCGGGTTTACTTTTGCCAAATTTGATGTGGAGAAATCGATTGCCATGATGAAAAGGGTAAACGTAACCAGTCTTTCAATCAAAGATTTTCACCTGCCGTTAAACAGCACCCCCGAAAAAATTAAAAGTGTGCTGGCGCAATTCGCCGAAGGCGGTATCAACGTATACGCGGTGGGTGTTATTTATATGAAAACAAAGGAAGCGGTGGACCAGGCTTTTGAATATGCAAAAAATGTGGGCGTTTCGCTGATAGTGGGCGTACCCAACCCCGAGTTGATCGACTACGCGGAAGCAAGCGTTAAAAGCAGCAATATCCGGCTGGCCATTCACAACCATGGCCCTGAAGATAAACTATATCCAAGCCCGAAAAATGTATACGACCAGATCAAAAACAGGGACGAAAGGGTAGGACTCTGTATTGATATCGGCCACTCCACCCGGGCAGGCCAGGACCCGGCAAAAGCCGTACTCGAATACAATAAACGTGTTTTTGATCTCCATATTAAGGACGTTACCGCAGCCGTGCGCGAAGGTAAAGCCATTGAGATAGGAAGGGGCATCATCAACTTCCCCGCGCTGGTTAAAGCGCTTAACAAGATAAAGTACAAAGGCCATTGCAGCCTGGAATTTGAAAAAGATATGTCGGATCCATTACCCGGAATTGCAGAATCAGCAGGCTTTTTCAAAGGTGTGATCAAAACAATCGGGTAGTAAGATAATATTTCAGCCTGGGAGTAAGAAACCGGTTAAGCTATTGCAGTTGATGCAATAGCTTATTTTTTGGGAGATAGTAAACTATGATTTGCCTCCGTCTTTGACCTTATAGTGTTCATTTAATCATCAGTAATCATAGTTCAAAGGCTTGCATTGTGAATGGAATGACGCAGTCTGGATGGAATAATTGGGTGCTGAATAAAATAGTGCATGCCCGAACATAGCCAGGGCTGCATATACTATTTATCAGGAAGATTCCTATTTGGCCAGCACGGGTTGCTTCGGCTGCGCTTAGCAATG
>JBDTVE010000090.1:0-5453 GCA_040007355.1 Bacteroidota bacterium
TTTTAGCTGCGGCGTACGAAACCAATAAGATCTACTGGGTTATTGGCGTGGCCACGGCCGCTATAACCGCTTTTTATATGTTCCGTTTATATGCGTCCACCTTCCTGGGCAAATTCAGGGGCACACAGGAACAGAAAGATCATATGCATGAAAGCCCCGCCGCCATGACCATACCCCTGGTCATCCTGGCTATTCTGGCGGTTACCGGCGGATGGATAGGCATACCGGAAGTATTTGTAAAAGATGGCCATTGGCTGCAACATTTTCTTGCACCCGTATTTGCCGCGTCGGCAAAACTAAAACCAAGCCCGGTGAGCGACCATGCCACGGAATATATGCTGATGGGTATATCGGTGGCAGTGGCCCTGGCGGCTACCGCGATGGCGGTAATCAGGTTTAGTAAAAAACCAGACCTGCAGGAAGCGCAGGGTCTTAGTAAAATTCTGTCCAATAAATGGTATGTGGATGAATTGTATGCGGCAATCGTGGTAAGACCCCTCAATGCCCTGTCGAAATTTTTAGACAATGTTGTTGAAAAATCGGGTATCGACTGGATTGTAAACGGCGTTGGAAGAGGCGTGCAATATGGAAGCCGGCAGTTGCGCCTGCTGCAAAGTGGTCTGGTGGGCAACTATGTATTGCTGATGATTATAGGTATGCTGCTGTTATTTGTGTTACAGTTCTTTTTGAAAAAATAAATCCTTGATCGCCGGCAATATCAGTCCGGGTCGGTTGAGGTTTACAGCCAGGTCAATGCCGGCTGTTTTCCATAAACAAACAACAAATTTCCCGCAAAGGGAATAGGATATGATAGCTGTTTTATTGATATTGATTCCTTTGATTGGCGGACTGGCTTTGTTTGCAGTTAGAAACGAAGACAGCGCAAAGAACATGGCATTGTTTACCAGCCTTCTTGTACTACTGGTTTCGGTGCTGGGTCTCAGCTTTATGAACAGCCACGGCCAGTTAAATTACGACAAGCAATGGCTGCCAATGCTAAACAGCCGTTTTCATATAGGGTTGGACGGTATGGGACAGCTGCTGTGTTTGCTGACAGCTCTTTCATTTACCCTAATATTCTTGGCCACCCGGAATAACCGTTACAAGCAGGCCAATCGCTTTTATGCATTGATGCTGCTGAGCCAGGCAGGTCTGATGGGCGTTTTCCTGGCCATGGACGCACTGCTGTTTTATTTTTTCTGGGAGCTGGCCCTGATACCCGTTTATTTTCTTTCTTCTACATGGGGTAATGAAAAAAGGATTGCCGCCACGTTCAAGTTTTTCGTGTACACCTTTGTTGGTTCCATTCTTATGCTGGTGGGCATTATATTTATTTATTTCAAAGCACACCAGTCGTTTGACCTGCACGACTGGTATAACCTGAAACTGCTCCCCGGCACGCAAAACTGGTTGTTCTGGCTTTTGTTTGGCGCTTTTGCCGTTAAGATGCCGGTCTGGCCCTTTCATACCTGGCAGCCCGATGCCTACGAACATTCACCCACGGCCGTTACCATGGTGCTGAGCGGCATCATGGTAAAGATGGGCGTGTTTGCCGTAATACGCTGGCTGGCACCTGTATTGCCAGATGGGTTTTATTTATGGGGCGATACCGTTTCGCTGCTATGCCTGATAGGAATGATCTATGCTTCGCTGATTGCCATTAGACAGGATGACCTTAAAAGACTGATCGCCTATTCATCCATTGCGCATGTTGGCTTAATGTGCCTGGCCATCTTTGCGTCCAATAAAAGCGGAATGCAGGGGGCGATGTTTCAAATGTTTTCTCATGGTGTAAACATCATCGGCTTATGGATAATGGCAAACGCCATCGAAAATAAATATGGCACCCGCAAAATCTCTGCCCTGGGTGGGCTGGCGCAGAAAGACCCGGTATTAGCCATCATGCTGGTGATTATAGCGCTGGCAAATATCGCACTGCCCTTAACCAACGGTTTTGTAGGAGAATTCATGATGTTCAACGGCATATTTTCCAGCACCGTTACAAAATACGGGGTGCTTGATATGGCCGTGGCTGGCATCTGTATTATACTGGCAGCGGTGTATACGCTGAATATGGTCAAGAAAATATTCTATGGCAACAGCAACACCTTAACACAGTCTGGTTTGCCCACGCCGGCGCCGGTACTGGTTGCCATGGGGGTGATTGTGATCATTATTCTTGTTACCGGCGTATACCCCAGGCCAATGTTGCAATTAACTAGTGATACGGTTGATGCCATTTTAAAATACATGAAGACATCGATATAAAGAAGATAGTAAGCAATATATGAATGCAATAATTTTTTCTGCCATCTGGGGCGTAGTGATGATGTTTAGCGGCATTTTTACTTCCAGGAAAGCCGTTATACGCAACCTTGCCATTGCGGGTGTGGCCCTATTGCTTTTGCTGAACCTGTCAGAGCAGGATCATTTTGTTCTTTTTCATATCTATCTAAGAGATATGCTGGCATTCGACAGTTTTGGTCTGTTGTTTAACAGCGTAGCCTTTGGAACAACCTTGATTTACCTCTTGCTCAATGCAAAGGATATGGAAGCCATAGGCGCCAATCCGGCGGAATATTTTGCATTGTTGTTTTTTGTGCTGTGCGGCATCAGCATCGCCACCTCTTTTAATACCCTGCTGTTGTTGTTCCTGGGCATCGAAATTATTTCCATTCCGCTGTATATTTTAACCGGCAGCGACAAAAAAAACCTGAAAAGCAATGAGGCTTCGCTAAAATATTTTTTGCTGGGGTCTTTTTCCACCGGTATTATGCTAATGGGCATAGCCCTGATCTATGGCGCTACCGGTTCTTTTGCCCTGGTAAATATGGCAAAACATATCGAGGGTTTTGCACCAGTGTTAATGGCAGGCCTGCTCCTGTTATTCATTTCCATGTGTTTTAAAGTATCCGGTGCGCCCTTTCATTTCTGGACGCCCGATGTATACGATGGTGCGCCAACGGTAGTGACCTCTTTTATGGCCACCATTGTAAAAGTGGCGGTATTTGTTTCCTTTATACGCCTGTTTGATGCCGCCTATGGTGCAACGCTTGCCCAATGGCGTGTAACCATTACATTTGTAATTGCCGCCACCTTATTTATTGGTAATATAACCGCTGTTTTCCAGCAAAGCGTGAAAAGGATGCTGGCGTATTCCAGCATTTCACAGGCGGGTTTTATGTTTTTTGCCTTGTTCGGGTACAATGAATTTGCCAAGGAAGGCCTTATTTTATATTCGGCCGCCTACAGCCTGGCTACCATCGGCATTTTTGCTGTGCTCATCAAAATGAAAGACTATACTTTCAACGGGTACAATGGGTTGGCCAAGCAACAACCTTTGCTGGCCGCCACCACCGCTATTTTCCTGTTTTCCCTGGCGGGGATACCGGGCAGCGCAGGTTTTTTTGCCAAATACTATATGCTGGTAGCCGCCATTAAAAACGGCAGCTATCTATGGCTGGTTATTTTTGCAGTTTTGTGCGCGGCGGTGAGCGTTTATTATTATTTCCGTTTAATACAGGCCATGTATTTTAGGGAAGGCAACGGCCAGGTAAAAGAGGTTTCAACCGGGTTCAAGGTTGTGCTGGTATTGTTGTCGGGACTGGTTATTTTACTGGGATTGTTCCCCCAGTTACTGACGGTGCACTTGTATTTTTAGGCACTATTCATTTTAATACATATTGGGCATTTTAGGCAAATAGCGCCGAATTTATTTTTCGGCGATTAAATTTGGAAGAATGATCAGAAAAGGGCTATTTTAGCAAACTAAATTATTTAGTAAAAGTAGTGGTAAAAAATAAACTAATAGCGCCATTCTTGAAATGGGTTGGAGGTAAAAGGCAAATAATGCCTCTGATCGTGGAACACCTGCCGAAAGAGAAGTTCACCACTTATTATGAGCCTTTTGTGGGTGGAGGAGCAGTGTTGTTTCATTTGCAACCTAGAAAGGCCGTCATTAATGATTTCAATTTGGAACTAATAAATGTTTATAAGGTCATTAAAAATAATGTAGATGAATTGATCGCTGATCTAAAAACACATAAAAACCATCCGACATATTTTTACCAGCTTAGGGCAAAGGATCGTACAGAAGAAATCAACAATCTTTCTAATATTGAAAGAGCATCTAGGATAATTTATTTAAATAAAACATGCTTTAACGGCTTGTATAGAGTAAACAATGCAGGAGAATTCAATTCACCATTCGGGAGCTATAAAAATCCTAATATCGTAAATGAGCCCACTTTAAAAGCAGTTAGTAAATATTTGAATAGTCACGATATACAAATGGTAGCTGGTGATTATGAAAATATACTAAATAGTATTAGCAGAAACGCTTTGGTTTATTTTGATCCTCCCTATCACCCTGCTTCGGACAGTTCTAATTTTACAGGTTATATACAGGGGGGATGGGGATCGGATGATCAGATAAGGCTTAAAGAGGCTTGTGACGGTCTTAATAATAGAAATGTAAAATTTTTGCTATCTAATTCCGGCACGGAATATATTAAAGATTTATATAAGGGATATAATATTAGTATCATAAAGGCCAATCGAGCCATAAATTCAAATGGAGAGAAGAGAGGGGAGGTGGAAGAAGTGTTAATCCGGAATTATGAGTGATTTAAAAAACGATATTTCATGGCAACAGATTTTTGCGAAGCATAATATTATTGAAAGGGTTTTAAGGGATGGCCATGTTCTTATCAATGCGACCGACATAAATGTATTCAGAGAGGCGCGATTAATGACAAAATTTGATCATAAATCACAGCTTCCAAAACTTTTCTCAGAGAACAATTTATCCATTTTGCCCATATCACGGGGTTCATATATAATTGCAGATCTTGAAACTTTTCACAACTTCGAGGAGAATGAGGAGGTCGATATAAAAAAAGCTGACTTTCCGAATTATTTGGAAAGTCTTGATTATAAGAATATTACAAGCGAATCAACCGCGATAAATTGCGCATTTGTTGCCGGCATTTTGCATGATTTTACTGGCGAAACTCTATTGATTCCTACGATCAGTGGAAGAATGAGCTCTTTGTGTTTTGCCTTTAACATAAATTCAAGTAGCAAGGTGCCAAGAAGAATAGATGTTGAAAATTCTCAAATAGAAATTGATGGGGGTTATGAAGGTAATGAAGCCTTGAACTTGATAGAAGCAAAAAATTACATTTCCAATGATTTTCTTGTAAGGCAAATTTATTATCCATATAGGTTATGGGCAGGTAAAATTAGAAAGCCAATTAACTCAATTTTTTTGACCTATACAAATGGCATCTTCCATTTAAGGCAATACGAGTTTACTGAATTAGGTAATTATAATTCTCTAGTCTTACACAAACAAAATAAGTATACCGTTAGAGAGGGCGCATTAAATATTGAGACAATTCAGAAAATTCTAAACCAAATTGTCATTGTTCCTGAACCTGAAATTGCTTTTC